>JANOIS010000409.1:0-33922 GCA_031407755.1 Chloroflexota bacterium
AGCCGGAGGGCGAGCGCGGGGCGCGCCTGCCGGGGCGGGCCGGCGGGCGACCGCGGCCGGCCCACGCCGCGGGCCGGGTCCCCCCCGCGGGCCATACCCCACGCAACGGGGAACCCCACGTGCGGTAAACCCCCGGGGGGGTCACCCGGCCCCCCGCTCGCGCCGCCCGCGGGCCCTCGCCGGCCCGCCCCGTCCCTCGCGCCCCGCGCTCGCCCTCCGGCTTGAACATCAAGGCCGTCGGGTACTCAGCGTGGAGGTCCGACAGATCGTCCGGCAGGGCCGTGTTCACGAGGGCCATGATCCCGTCGCCCTGAATGAGCACGAGCTGGAGCCGCAGACTGATCCACTCGTCCCAGCTGCTCATCCAGAATACCGCCGGCCCCGGCTCCTCGAACGTCCCGACGCTGATGCTTCGGACCGCGTACTCCATCCCCGCCTGCTCCTATCCGAGCTCGGCCAGGGCGACCGGGCGGCCCTCGGCGATCGATCGGTCGACGGCCAGCGCCGCGACCAGCGCAGCCCGGGCATCGGCGAGCGAGACCGGCCATTCGCGGCCGTTACGGACGAGTGCGAGGAAGTATTCGACCTCTGTCCGGACCAGCCCGTATGGGGTCCCGGCCGGGTCACGATGGGTGAGTGTGCGTGGGAACTCGGGCGCGGCCGCGGTCGACAGGACGCCGACACCCGAGTCGCGGGCGTCGATCCAGGCGACGCCGTCCGATCCGACGGCGAGGAAATAGTGCGCCGACGACAGGCCGGTCGCCGTCGGCATTGCCCAGTCGGTCTCGAGCGTGCCGATCGCTCCCGAGGCGAATCGGATCGTGACGGCGATCGCGTCCTGGAGACCCTCGCCGGCGACACCCGTTTCGCTCGCCTCCGCATACACGCGCTCGATGTCTCCGGCGAGCCAACGCAGCAGGTCGAAGCCGTGGACGGCGTTCTCCACGGCCAGCGTCGTCCGCGCTGCCAGCGTCCGGCCCTCGAAATCGGGCGTGTAGCCACGGGTCGAGACGTGTACGAGCCGCCCGAGCCGCCCGCCGCCGACGGCCTCCTTGATGGCCCGGTAGCGGGGGTCGAAGCGGTACATGTGGCCGATGACGACAGGACGGTTCGATTGAGCGGCGAGCTGCGCGATCGCATCCGCCGCCTCCAGGGTGTCGGCGATCGGCTTCTCGCAGAAGACGGCGAGGTCGCGCGCGAGGCCGGCCCGAACGCCGTCCAGGTGGAAGGCCTGCGGTGTCGCCAGGAAGACCGCCTCGAGACCCGGGGTGCCCAGGGCCTCGTCCAGCGACGTCGTGAACGGGACTCCGGCGGGCACGCGCTCATGGGCGGCCGGGTCGACGTCGCAGCAGATTGCGAGGTCAGCGGCCGGCGACGAGGCGAGGATCTCGGCGTGCTCGGAGCCCATCACCCCGACGCCCACCAGCGCGCAGCGAACGGGCGCCGACGCGGCGACGCGGCCGCTCACCCAGCGTCCATCAGGCCGACGGCCGCGGCGAGGTACACGCGCGCCGCGTCGGCCATCTCGTCGATGTCGATGTACTCATCGGGCTCGAAGTGCCAGGCCGCTGGGCCGTAGACGAGCGTCTCGATCCCGGCCACGGCCATATCGGTGGCGTCGGTCACGAACGATTGCGCCGACCGATCGACGTTCACCTCGACCTCGCCGCCCCGGACAAGGCGATGGGCGGAGGCCAGCGCATCGAACAGCCGCCCGCTCTTCGGGCCTGCGAACGGACGCTGCCTGACGACGCAATGGACGGAGGCGGACACGCCTTCCCCGCACGCGGCGGACGCGGCGGCACGCAGATCCTCCCGGACGGTCTCCCAGGTCATCCCGGGCACGGTGCGCAGATCGCCACGGACGACCGCCCGATCCGCGACCAAGGCCGGCGCCGTCCCGCCCTCGACGACGCCGATCTGGTAGCGGGGTAGCGTCGGCAGGTCGGGGTTGGCGACCGCCGTGAACCCGGACGACCGCAGCTCGGCGACGAAGCCCATCGCGGCCTCGAGGGCGTCCCGACCCTCCTCGGCCCGAGACACGTGGGCGATCCGGCCCCGGAAGCGAATCTCGAACTTCACGCAGCCGCCGTGGGCGGTGAGGATCGACATGCTCGTCGGCTCGCCGTTGATCCCGAACTCGGGCCAGCCGCCCTCGGTCGCGAGGGCGTACTTGGTCCCGAGGCCGTTGCTGTCGTGGTACATGTTCGCGAGGAGGACGAGGTCGCCGGGTAGGGGATCGAGGTCGGCGGCGACGCGGAGCGTCTCCATCATCGACGCCACGCCGCCGAGCATGTCGGAGACTGCCCCGCCGAACAGCCGGTCGCCTTCCACCCACGGGTCGAGTGGGTCGTGGCGCCAGGCCTCCGCGGCCACGTAACCGCCGTCGATGTGCCCGTTGAGGAGGAGGGAGGGACCCTCGCCCGTGCCCCGGACCCGGGCTATGACGTTGGGGCGACCGGGGAGGACAGGATCGACGACGACATCGATCCTGGGATGGTCGAGCAGATCCGCGATCAGCTCGGCCCGCGGGCCCTCGTACCCGTCCGGCTGGCCGATCGCCGTGATCGCCATCGCGTACCCGAGCAGGCGCTCGCGCTCGATCCGGCCGACGAGATCGGCTGGTGCCAGCGTATAAGTCACTGTTCCTCCTTCGTGGGCTTTGCCTGGATCGTCGGCGACCTCATCCGAGGAACCGGCGAACGACGTTCGCCGTGATCCGCGACAGGGGCTCGTCGACCGGCAGCGAGCAGGTGTAGCTGATCGATCCGACGGAGTAGACGGCGCCACCAGAGGCCGTCTCGTAGTACACGATCTCACCGCCGCCCTCGTGGGGGTTAGTCCCCTTGGCCAGGAGCACCGCGTTGGGTGGCGTCGACTCGTTCCGCTTGTCCGTCTCGTGGCCTGAAGCGCCGCCCGGGTTGCGCATGTCGAGCCATGCCTCGCCGAACCGGTCGCCGTTGCGGAGGCCCGTCCCCTCGAAGACCCAGTGCGATTCGTCGCGGACCTCGTACGGCGCCCCGGTACCCATCCCGGTCAGCGTCGTCGCCACGCCGAGGAGGCTGGACTCCCATTCGACCCGGCGTGAGAAGCGGCTCACCAGGATCGATCCCGGGCCGCCGGTGAACGAGCGAGTTGGTAGCCACCCGGACAGGTCGCCGTTGCGATGGACGACCGCGCCGTCCGCGATCTCGACCTCGCAGTTGATCCCGTTGCCGCCGAGATACATGAGCTTGCCGCCTCGCTCGTCGACCCACCGCTTCACGGTGAAGTACATGTTCCGGGTCCAGTACTCGGGATGCGCGTCGAGAACGAGGACCTCGTACCGGTCGAGGTCGAGCGTCCCATCCTCGAGCTGGGTCTCGGCATAGAGATCGTGCTCGATGCCCTCGCGTTCCATCCAGCCGACGAGCCGCCATGTCGCCGGAGCAAGGTGCTCGGCACCGATAAGCATGATCTTGTCAGTGATTCGCTCGCCGTCGAGGACCTGGTTGCGGACCTCGGGCCGGTCGAAGCTCAGCGGATCGTAGTCTTCACGGTCCCAGAAACGGGCACCCGTATCATGCAGGAACGGAGAACGCTGGCGGACGTTGACGGCGGGTTCGATCGGGAGCGATCCGGCGGCGACGTAGTTCGATCGGCCGCCGAAGTCGTTGTAGGCATTCCAGTCGATGTTCGAGGCGAGGACGGCGATCCTCGATTGCGGCTCGCGAGGCGCGACGATCCAGGGGAAGGAGAAGAACTGCCCGGAACGAGTTCGGACGTGGAAGTAGTAGAGGGCGCTCCGCTCGGGTGCCACGAGCCGGTACTGCTCGCCGACCGGCCAGGTCACGCCGTTCTGGTTCCAGCGCACGCCTGTCCGGGTGAAGTCGCCATCGGGGACGATCTGCCGGTCGCCGCCGGGCCCGAACGAATCGAACAGCCCGAGATCGGCGACGAGATCCGGCTCCCAACCGTACCGCCACAGGGTCACGGTGAACGGCTCCGTCGCGTGGACTCGAATCTCGCCCTGGTCGCCGGCGCGAACCCACTTCGGCCAAGCATAGCCCAGCAGCCGGTCCGACAGGAGCCGGAAGCGGATGGGCTCCGCATCGGCAGCGATCGAGACCGTGGTCTCCTTACGGGTGTGGCCCGGCGCCGCGAGGACCACGCGCCACTCACCCGGCTCGAGCTCCGCGTGCACAGCGCCGCTGGCCCGCGAGCGCGCCTCGATCGAGCGTCCGTCGCGCATGAACTCGAAGTGGGCGTCCGCAATCGCGACGTGCATCTCGTCGCTCAAGTAACCGATCAGCATCAGGCTTCCCCTTCCGGGAGGACGAAGGCCGCCTCCGGCGGCCAACTGAGGACGACGGGAGTGCCGGGCTCGAAGCTGTCGAACGAGCCGTCGCTGACGCGCTCGACGGTGACCCGGCCGGAGGACCCGGTTATGACACCGAGTACCGTCGTTCTCCCGAGGTAGATCCGCTCGGTGACCCTTCCCTCGACCCGGCTCCAGTGCGGGTCGGGTGGGTCGGACGATCGCTCGGCGGTGGAGCCCCGATCGATCGCGACGCGTTCCGGCCGGACCGCCAGCCGGATCGCCCCGCCCGGGGCCACGCCGTCCGCAGCGACGACCACGAGGCGCTCGACGGGGCTCGGACGGACATAGGCGAGATCGCCTTCTCGGTCGGCGACGACGCCGCGGAACACGTTCAGCGACCCGACGAAGTCGGCCACGAAGCCGGTTGCCGGCCGCTCGTAGATCTCGCGAGGCGAGGCGACCTGGAGGAGGCGACCGGCGTCCATGATCCCGATCCTGTCGGACAGAAGGAGCGCCTCTTCCTGGTCGTGGGTGACGTACACGAACGTCGTCCCGAGCGCGTGCTGGATCGACTTCAACTCGAGCTGCATCTGCTTGCGGAGCTTCACGTCGAGCGCCGACAGCGGCTCGTCGAGCAGGAGTACGGCCGGCCTGTTCACGAGCGCCCGGGCGAGCGCCACCCGCTGTTGCTGACCGCCAGATAGCTGCCGTGCTCCGCGCGCTGCGAGGTCCTCGACCTGGACGGCAGCGAGCATCTGCTGGACCCGCTCGGTGAGCTCCTTCCGTGGCGTTCTCTTCAGCCGCAGCCCGTAGGCGACGTTCTCGAAGACTGTCATGTGCGGGAAGAGCTCGTACTGCTGGAAGACCATGTTCACGTTGCGCCGATTGGGCGGCGTGGCTGTCACGTCCGTCCCGCGGAGGAGGATCCGGCCGGCGTCAGGATCCTCGAAGCCTGCCATCATCCGAAGCGTCGTCGTCTTGCCGCAGCCGGATGGGCCGAGGAGTGAGAAGAACTCGCCCTCGCCGATCTCGAGCGTGACATCGTCCACGGCGAGGACGTTGCCGTACCACTTCGTCACCCGGTCCACCACCAGCGCCGGCTGCGCCCCCGTAGACGTCACAGCTTCACCGTCGTGCGCCGTGCGGCGAGGAGGGCGGCCACGGTCGTCGCGACAAGGAGGACGGTTGCCAGCGCGTTCAGCGACGGGTCTATGCTGCGCTGGACGCGCGACCAGATGAGCATCGGCAGGGTGGTGTCTCGCCCGACGGTGAACAGCGTGACGATGAACTCGTCGAGCGAGATCGCGACCGACAGGAGCATCGCCCCCTCGATCGCGGGCCGGATGAGCGGGAAGGTGATCGTCCAGAAAGTACGGAGTGGGGATGCGCCGAGGTCGCGGGCGGCCTCGAGCATCGAGAACCGGAAGTTGGCGACCGCCGCGTTCATCACCAGGACCACGAACGGCAAGGCGATGAGGATGTGGCCGGCGATTGCGGTCGGCAATGAGTAGCCGACTCCGAGCACCTGCCGGAAGTAGATCGCCAGGGCGATCGCGAGGAGGAGTCCGGGCACGGCGATTGGCAGTTGGATCGCTGTCAACAGCGTGGAGCGGGTGCGTGCCGACACCCGTTGGAGCCCGAGAGCGGCGGCGACGCCGAGTGGTCCGGCGACGACGGCCGTTACCGCTGCGGCGATGGCCGACCGGGTGAGTGCCTGGCGGACCGCCGGGTCGCCGAATGTGTCCTCGTACCAGCGCGTCGTCAGCCCGGCGAGCGGAAGGCTCATCCGCGGGAGGGTGTTGAAGGAGAAAAGGACGACCGTCACGAGCGGCGCGAACAGGAACGCAAGGACGAGGGCGACGAAGATCTCGGCGCCGACGTTCCGGCGCCTCCGCCGGCGGATTGGAAGTGCGGCCGCCGTCATCGGGTGAGCCGTGTCGAGATCGCCGACATCGCCGCCACGACCGCAACGAGGACGGCGATGAGGGTCAGCCCGAGAGCCGCCCCGAGAGGCCAGTTCAACGTCGAGCCGAACTCGTGGACGATAGCGCCGCCGATCATCCGGCCGGTCTGGCCGCCGAGCAGTGCCGGCGTGGCGAAGTCGCTCGCCGCGGCGATGAACGTGAACGCGAACGCGACACGGACGCCCGGCAGCGTCAGCGGAAGAGCGATGCGTCGGACGAGCTCGACCCGTCCGGCGCCGAGGTCCCGCCCGGCCTCGAGAAGCCCAGGCGACACGTTCTGCATGGACGAGTAGATCGGCAACACGGCCAGCGGCACCAGGAAGTTCGTCAGCGCCACGACGACCGCGAACGGACTGTTGAGCAGGAACCGGACAGGCTCGTCGATGATCCCGAGGCCGAGCAGCGAGCCGTTGATCAGGCCCTCTGCGCCGAGGATCGTCCGCCACGCGTAGATCCGGACGAGGTAGCTGCCGAAGAGCGTGACCAGGACGAGGAAGTAGATCGTCTGCCGGCGGGCGGGAAAGACGAACGTGATCACATACACGAACGGGTAGGCGATCGCGATGACGAGGATCGAGGTAATGAGCGCCAGCGTCACCGTCCTGGCAAAGATCGCCTGGAAGGCCGGGCTCGCCACCGCCCTCACGTAGTTGTCGAGGGTCAGCTCCGGGACATAGGCGAAGTCACGGAACGTGAACAGGCTGTACGCGACGAGAACCAGGACGGGCCCGACGAACAGCAGCCCGAAGTAGCCGAGCGCCGGCCCGAGCTGGAGCGTGAGCGCGAGGCCGGGACGGCGCGGCCGCCGCCGGGCGGCGACCGTCAGTGTGCGCTCGGCGATCACGTCGTCGTTTGGCTCGCCCGGTCAGACGCCTGCTCGGATTTCCTGCCAGGCCGCATCCCAGTCGTCCTTCGTCGCAACGTCTCCGTCGGCCTCGAGAGGCGGTGTCCAGCTCTCGAATTTGATCGGGTTCGAGGTGCTCTCGACCATCGAGTAGTCGTAGATGTTTGCGTCTGGCCCGATCAGGTCCACTGCCTTCGAGTTCACCGTTCCAGACACGAGATTCGTCGCTAACTTGGCGTTCGTCTCGGGCGAGATCATCGCGTCGATTGCCGCGTAGGCTGCATCGATGTCTTTCGCGTTCGCCGGGACCCCCCAGCTGTCGCACCAGCCACCGCCGTGGGCTTCGTCGAGGAACGCGAACGCGAGGGTCGTGCCCTTGTCCTTGGCCCAGTTGACCATCGCCTGCCAGCCCGACACCGACAGGTCGGCCTCGCCACGGGTGAGGTAGTCGGTCGCGTCCTGGTAGCCGGTCGCGAAGGCGACCGTGTTGGCGACGAGCTTGCGGCTCTCGTTCGCGACGTCCGCCAGCTGATCCTTCGTGATCGGTTCGGAGCCGCTGGTGTAGCCCTTCGCCACGGCCAGCGTGTGAAATGGCATGATCGGGTCGTCGAACAAGATCAGGCGGCCCTTCCACGATGGATCGAGGAGCTCGATGATGGACTTGGGGGGCGTCGGGACCTTGGCGGGGTTGTAGACGTACGGCCCGTCGCCCCAGGCGATCGGCACCGCGTAGACGTTGCCCCCATCACGCAGGAAGTCGCCCTCGCGAAGGGCCGGGAACAGGTCGTTCCAGTGCGTCAGCCGCGCGGTGTCGATCGGTTGGAGGACGCCGGCCTTGCCCCACTGGGCCACGTATGGGTTGGCGACGAGGGCGATGTCGAATTCGTCGGTCCGGAGCTTCGCGAACGCCTCGTCCCACGATGCGATCGGGCTCGTGGCGAGGGTGATGCTCCACTCCTTGCGCCAGGCCTCCAGCTCGGCCTTGCCATCCTCCCCGTCGAGAGCGATGACGTCGAGGGTGGCGCCGGTGATGTCGACCGACGGGGCGGTGGTCGGCCCAGCCGATGCCCCGGGCTGGGTCGCGCAGCCTGCGAGGACCGCCGCCACGCCCCCGAAGGCAGACAGGCGGAGGAAATCCCGCCTGTCAAGCAGACGGCGGAGGATCGCCTCCGCGCGGAGGCGATCCAGTTCGGACAGGGACAGGTGGGCCATGGGACTTCTCCTCGCTGTCGCTTCCTGATGAGGTGATTGTGGCGTATCTAATATCTCATTTGCAAGCCGGCGCGACGTTCCACCGTAGCCCGGAGGCGGGGTGCGACATATCCGGTGCAGGACACCCAGACAGACGTCGTCATCGTGACCTCACTCGACCTCGGCGATGAGTTCGATCTCGACCGGGAAGTCGAGCGGGAGCTCGGCCATGCCGACTGCGGAGCGGGCGTGTCGCCCGATCTCCGGCCCAAATACCTCGACCATGAGATCGGAGCACCCGTCGACGACCGTTGAGGTCTGGTTGAAGCCCGGGGCGCAGTTGACCATCCCGAGGACCTTGACGATCCGGCTGACCCGATCGAGCGAGCCGATCTCGGCCTGCAGCGAAGCGAGGAGCGCCAGGCCGGTCCCGCGAGCCTCTTCGACGCCCTCCTCCAGGGTCAGGTCGCGGCCGACCTTTCCGGATCGCGTCGGCCGGCCGGGCCGAGCGGGCGGCCCGTGCCCAGAGAGGTATACGAGAGATCCGGTCTGCACGGCAGGCATTCGGTTCGCTCCCGGCGGTGTCGGCGCCGGAAGCGCGATCCCCAACTCGATCAGCCGTGCCTCGGCGCTCATCCACGACCCCCTTTCCCGCTGCCAGCCTGCTTGAGGAGGACCGCGGTGCAGGCCGACTGGACGGCGCCGATCACGACGGCCGCTCCAGCCCCAGCAGCGCGAGCGCATCGCGCTCGATGAGGGCTTCGACACGGTCTTCGGGGATCCGCGGCAGCCCGGTTCCCCGGGGGATGTCGTTCAGCGCCCGGAGGCCGGCGATCGTCTCGGCCGGCGTCGCCACGGGATAGTCGGATCCGAAGACCAGCTTCTCGAGGACGTTCCACTCGGTCGCCAGGCACATCGCCGAGTAGAACGACCACGGCCGGTAGAAGCCCGCCGAAACGTCGGCGAAGACGTGGGGGTGCTTGCGGATCACGGCGATCGTGTCGGCCTGCCAGGGATGTCCGAGATGGGCCATGACGATCCGGAGCTCGGGATGTCGGATCGCGATCTCGTCCATGACGAGCGGATGGGCGTAGCGGAGCGGCGCCTCGCGGATCGGCGACGTGCCCTGGTGGAACACGATCGGCAGACGCCGTCGCTCGGCCTCGGCATACAGGCGGTCGGCGCGGGCGCCCAGCGGATCGAAGTTTTGGTAGTTCGGGCCAAGCTTGATCCCTCGAAGTCCAAGGTCTCCGACGCACCGTTCGAGCTCCTCGAGCGCCCCCGGGTCTTCAGGATGGATCGACATGAAGCCGATCCGGCGCGTCGGCTGGGCGGCTGCGAAGTCGGCGGTCGAGTCGTTGATCCGTGCCGGGTCGGACGGCAGCCCGGTCAGATCGCCCGGCGAGCGAACCGCGATGTTGAACACGATCGAGACATCGACGCCCGCCTCGTCTGCCGCGTGCGCGAAGTCGCCCCAGGTCGTCGTCGTCGCGACGACACGGTCGGGCCGAAATGCGGCGTTCTCGACTCGGTCGCGGTCCGGTACGGCATCGCGGTGGGTGGGGGTATGGGTGTGGACGTCGACGATCATGAGAAACGCACCCGCGATAGGTCCGGCTCGACGCCGAGGCCCGGGCCGTCCGGCAGCCGAGCGACGTTTCCGTCGATCGGGACCGGTACGACAAGGACGTCCTCGTCGTAGTAGTGGTGGCCGATGATGTCCGACGGGAACGGGCTGAGACGTTCGACCGCGCAGGCAACGTGGATCTGGGCCGCCGCCCCGATGCCCATCTCGCCATTGGACCCGATCAGCGCATCGAGGCCGAACACGGCGGCGGTCTCGATCGCCCGGACGGCGCGCTCCAGCCCGCCACTCTTGCCGATGTAGACGCTCACGACGTCGGCCGCGCCGGTCCGGATGACGGCGGCGATGTCGTCGAGCGAATAGACCGATTCGTCCGCGACGACCGGGATGCCGAGCGCCCGAACCGCGGCCATCCCTTCGAGGTCCTCGGGCTGGACAGGCTGCTCGATGAATGCCGGCGCGAACTCGGCCAGGCCGCGGACGGTTCGTATCGCCTCCGCACGCGTCCAGCCGCCGTTCGCGTCCGCGCCGAGGAAGGTGTCGCCGCCGACCGTCTCGCGGGCGAGCCGGAAGCGGGCGACATCGCGGTCGAACCCGAGGCCGACCTTGACCTTGTACGAGCGGAAACCGATCTCCCGGGCACGAGCCAGCGTGTCGACGAGGGCGTCGCCGTCGCCGGAGAGGGACAGCTTCGTCGGGACCTCGATCCGACGCGGTCCGCCGAGGAGGTCGACGACCCGCACCTCGAGCATCCGGGCGAGGGCGTCCCAGAGGGCCATGTTCAGGCCGGCCTTCGTGAACGGGTTGGCGGCGAGCGCGTGGTCCATCCGCGTCGTGAGCGCCGAGACGGGCGCCAGCGGCTGGCCGATGAGTGCCGGGGCGAGAACGTCGCGGACGAAGTGGGTCGCGCTGACGGCGTCCTCGCCGCTCCAGCGGGGCGTGGCGGACACCTCGCCATAGCCCACTGCCCCCCGGCTCGTCTGGACGCGGACGAGGACGAAGTCGGACCGGTCGTGGGTCCCCCGAGCGCCACGGACGACGAGGCGCTCGTTCGCCCGGAGGCTGACGGTCGCCGTCTCGATGGCGGCGACCGTCCCGAGGTCGCGTACCTCGCTCACCGAGCCGTCCGGCCAGCCGCCCGCCGGTCAAGGACCGACCGGATCGATCGCTCGGCGGTCTCCACGAGTCGGTCGATGTCGGCCTCCGTGTGGGCGTACGAGATGTGGCTCCGCTTCAGGTTCATCGGCAGCTCGAAGACGCCTTCGTGGATGCCCTCGAGCCGGTAGCCGACGTACAGCTCCGCGTCGTTCCGGACCAGGTCATCGTACGAGCGGACCGGACCGTCGAGGAAGTAGACGCAGAAGATGGACCCGAAACCCGACACGACGGCGGGCACCCCGATTCGCGCGGTGGCCTCGGCGAGGCCCGCTCGCGCCCGGTCGCCGAGCCGGAAGATGTAGTCGTGGACGGGCTCGCGTTCCAGCTTGTCGATGACCGCGAGGGCAGCGGCGGCCACGGCCGGGTGGCCGTTGTACGTCCCGGCGAACAGCACGTCGCCGCCCGGCCGGCTTGTGAACCGCGCCATGAGGTCGGCTCGTCCGCCGATCGCCCCGATCGGGTATCCGTTGGCCATCGCCTTGCCACGTGTCGCCAGATCCGGGCGCACGCCGGCTATCGTCTCGAACCCGCCGAGCGCATGTCGGAAGCCGGTGATCACCTCGTCGAACACGAGCAGCGCGCCGAACCGGTCGCACAGCGCCCGCAACCCGTCGAGGAAGCCACTTTCCGGCAGGATGGCGCCGATGTTGTGCGGGATCGGCTCGAGGATGACCGCCGCGACGTCGTCCGGGTGGGCGTCGAACGCGGACTCGACGTCGCCCAGATCGTTCCAGCGGCAGACGAGCGTCGCGTCGAGGACCTCGGGCAGGATGCCCTTCGAGAGCGGGTCCTTGGTCCCGAGCTTCGCGGCCGGTGAGATGACGTTCATCGCCACCGCGTCGTGCCAGCCGTGGAAGCAGCCCTGGAACTTGATGACGTGACGCCGCCCAGTGACAGCTCGGGCCAGGCGGAGGGCGTGGAACGTCGCCTCGCTGCCCGACGTGGTGAGCAGCACCTGCTCGAACGAGGGTGTGATCTGGACGAGCTTCTCGGCCAGCGCGACCTCGACGTCGGAGATGCCGACCCCGGTGATGTCGACGCGGCGGGCCGTCTCGGCAAACGCGCGGTCGACGTCCGGGTCGGCGTGGCCGAGAAGCTGTGGCCCGAACGCCGCGTGATAGTCCGTGTATGTCCGGCCGTCGGCATCGGAGAACGTCGCGCCGGATGCTGCGACGACGACGAGCGCCTCGATCCCGGGCAGCTGGCGCTGGCCGCTGTTGACCCCTCCCGGAATGACCGCTTGAGCTCGGCGGGCGAGCTCGGCCATCGTGGCGGGTCGTGGATTCGTCACCGTCATCGTTCGCCTCCAGTCTCTAGCGGCAAGAGCACCAGCCGGTTGATCGCCGTCCTCTCGATCTGGCCTCTGTCGAGCGGTACCGGCCGCAGCCTGCCGGCGAGGTAGTCGTCCAGCTGGTCGTCGGCGTGGGGGCTGCCTGTCAGTGCGGATTGTCCCTCTGCCGTGATCGAGTGAAGGGCCGGCGCCGACTCCCCGAAGTCGACCACGAGGCGGTAGCCGGCGCCGCTCGTCGCCTCCCACGCTCGGTCGCCGTGATCACCGGCGAAGCCCGCGTTGCTCAGCGTCCAGGGGTCGCCTGCCATGGGTACCGAGGGACGCTCCAGGAGACTGGCGAGATCCCCCCGCTGAGAGAGCGGATGCGGCAGCCGGAGCCGATGCAGCTCGCCCCAGCGCCACGCGCTGGCATCCGGCCCGAGGGTAGCCGCCGCCTCCGTCACGGCTGCCCTGAAGACGTCGCCGAGGAGCGCATGTCGCCGCTCAGCAGACGTGAACCAGCCGGCGTCGTCGCGACCGAGGAGCGACGCGGCCAGTCCTGCCGCCCACGGCGCGAGGAACACAGCGTGCTCCGCGCCGAGCTGCTCCGCGACGACCGCCTGGGTCCAGCGGGCAAAGACGACCTCGTAGATCGCGGCGCCGGCGGAGTCGTGGCTCGCCTCTCCGTTCCAGGCGGCCAGGACGTCGAGTGCCTGTCGCTGGAGCATCTCGCCGGGCCCGAGCGCCGGCTCCACGGCCCTCACGATGAGGGACACCGCCGTCGCTGCACGGTGGACGTGTGCGTCGGTCTGGAGGCGCGCCATCGCCTCCCCGTCCACCGGCGTCTCGGTCACGATCCGCTCGCCGATCCGGCGAGCGCGGAGACCTTCGTCCCAGGTCCCCGCCAGTGGGTATGGAAAGTCGTCGGGAGCCGGCCGATTGTTGGCCGTGGCGATGAAGCCCGTCGGCGGATCGGTGACCTGGGGCATGCCGTCCGGCGGGATCAGGCCGGCCCACTCGTGGGTCGGGTCGTCGCCGGGCCGGTAGCCACGCTCTGGCACCTCGCGGATCGGGATCGCTCCGGTCGCACGATAGCCGATCCTGCCGGCGTCGTCGGCCATGACAAGACTGAACGTCGGGGCGATCCAGCCGCGCACGGCGTCGCCCAGGTCCGCAACCGACCGAGCCCGGTTGATCCTGAGCTGGGCGGCGATCCAATCGCAGGCGAGGGTGCCGGCCCAGCGGATCGAAACCGGGCCTGTGCCCGCGGCGACCGGCGGCAGGAGCTCGTCGGCGATCGGGCCGTGACGCGTCTCGCGCACCATGAGCTCGACGGGGTGGCTCCCACGCACGTCGATCTGCTCCCGTCGCTCCCCGATCACAGCGCCCGGCCCTTCAGCGTAGAGGTCCCGGAGCGAGCAGATGTTGTTGGTGATACCCCAGGCCGCCTGACGGTTCCGGCCGAACGTCACCCCGGGAAGTCCGACCAATCCGGCGCCGGCGACGTCGAACGACCCGCCCTGGAGGTGGACCTCGAAGAACGAGGACGCCGACTCGTATGGCATGTGCGGGTCCGAGGCGAGGATCGGCCGGCCCGTCGTGGTCCGCGAGCCGGCGACGACCCAGTTGTTCGAACCGCCGTCCGCCGACGTGCCTGCGCCGACCTGCGGGGCTGCAGCGCCGTGCCGCATGTCCACGCGACTCGTCGGGTAGCTGCCCGGTGGCACGATCGAGACGTCGTCGGCCTCGCCCTGGGCAGACAGGAATGCCTGGTACAGAGGCCCGTCGCCGAGTGCGCGCTTCACGACCTCGGGCACCGCGATGACCCACGGCCGGCCGGTGAGTTGCCATCGCCAACTCGTCGCGCAGGCAACGGAATCGAGGGCCGTCCAGGGCTCGGGGGCGGCGCCGACAATGTCGTACTCGATGGGCAGCCGGTCGCTCGCCGTCGCGATGTGAGCGTTCACACCGCCGGCGAAGGCGTCGAGAAGACCGCGCGTCTCATTGTCGAGACGCGCAAGCTCGGCTTCGGCGAGCCTGTGCAGGCCGACCGTCCGGGCGATCCGATCCCCCTCGAGGCCGTCCGGCCCGAGCAACTCGGCGAGCCGGCCGTGGCCGCGCCGTCGGCGCACGTCCATCTGGAAGAGCCGGTCCTGGGCCATCGCGAAGCCGTAGCCGAAGAACAAGTCTCGGTCCGACGTAGCGAGCACGTGAGGCAGGCCGCGATCGTCGCGGAGGATCTCGACCGCCCCGCCCACGGCCACCGATCGCGTCCCCGTGAGCGCTGGCAGGCGCCGCTCGACCTCTCCGGCCCACCAACCGTCGAAACCCTCGCGCGACAGGCCGGCGGCGGCGCAGACTTCATCGATCGGCGCTCCCTTGCCGAGGCTGCGGAGCAGCGCGCCGGCGTCGAACTTCGGCCTGCTATCGTTCGCCGCGCGGGTGGATCCTGTCACTGCGGCCATCCCTCCCCATCGGCTGGAATATCAGATACTGGACACACGGATAGTACAGGACGGAGGACTGAGAGGGGTGCTCATCGGGTGGGTCAGCGACGAGCGTGACATTGCGCTCCAGGATGTCGCCGTGGAATTCGAACAGCGCGGTGAGACGGTCGAGGTCACACGTTCCACCGCCCGCGGACGTATCCACGCCGACCTCGAGCCCGGTTCGTACCGGGTGACGCTGCGCAAGGACGGCTTCGGGGGCAAGCGCGCTGCGGTCGACATCGGGCCGGGCCACTCGCCGGTCCGGTTCCGCCTTCTCTCGGACCGCCTCGTCGGCTTTGTGTGGCCGAAATGGGTCCGGGCCGGCGAGCTCGGCGAGCTCCGGTTCCACGCCCGTGAGCCATACCACCTGAGCCTGTGGCGCTACGGCCTCCGGAAGGAGCTCGTGCGTCCGCTTGGCTGGTATGACGAGCACGGTCCGCAGGCGACCGCGCAGCTCCTGCCCGACGGCGACGTCGCCGCATCAGGCGTCCATTGGAACCGGGTCGGCTACGGGACGAACCCCCACGTCGGCCAGCTTCTTGAGGCGCCCGAGCGCGGCGGCCTCTACTACCTCCAAGCGCGCGGTGAGTCGGGTGCATTCTTCAGCGCGCCATGGGTCGTGGCGCCGGCCCGGCCAACGGCGCCGATCGCCGTCGTCGCCTCGACCAACACCTGGAACGCCTACAACAACTTCGGTGGCCGGTCCAACTATGTGAATGCCGCCGGGCTGCCGGCCGAACCGGTCGTCGACGCCCGCCAGGATCTCGACCGGTACCGGGCCTTGTCCGTCGGCGAGTGGAGCCAGCCCGACGACGCCTACCCGCCCCTGTCCTTCGAGCGCCCCGAGCCCTTCAACCACGTCCCCGAAGGCACCGAGGCGATCGACTCGATCGCCGGCCGACAGCCCTGCCACCTCGCCCCGGCCGAGTGGCGACTCCTCGCCTGGCTAGAGCGGGAAGGCTTCGCCTATGACCTCTATGCCGACCGACAGCTCCATGACGGGATTCTCGATCCCGCCGCATACGAAGCGGTGATCCTCGCGGTCCACCCCGAGTACTGGTCGCGCCGCGCGTTCGATCGGCTCGAGCGTTGGGTCTGCGATGGAGGCGGACGGCTCGCCTACCTGGGCGGAAATGGCCTCAACTGCGAGGTGGAGTACCCGGATGGCGAGGCGATGCGGTGCCGGACCCATCTCGGGTCCTCCGACGGGGCGCTCGGGATGCCGGACGCGATCGATCCCTCGATGTGGCACGACAGCCGGTTCAGCCGGTCGGCGGTGCCCGAGGCCCGGCTCCTGGGCGTCGCGACGACCGCGGCCGGGATCATGACGTCGGCGCCGTACCGGGCGCTCGCCGCGGGCCACTGGGCGTTCGCTGGGACCGGGATCGCGGACGGCGACATTTTCGGGACAGCGAGTCTCCACGAACGCTGCCCTGGCGGGGCGTCCGGCCACGAGACCGACAAGCGATCGGCCCATACGCCGGAGAGCGCGGTGCTGCTCGCGAAGGGGCTGAATCCCGACGACGGGGGAGCGGAGATCGTCGCCTACGAGACAGTGTCGGGCGGCGCGGTGTTCTCGGTCGGGTCGATCACATGGGTGGCCTCGCTGCTCGTCGATGACGCGATCTCGACCCTCACCCGCAACGTCCTCACCCGCTTTCTGGCCGGGCCTGCACTGCACACTTGAAGTCTGGTATTTCACACGGTACTCTCAGCGTCGCTGCCGGCAAGGCGGCTCGAACCAGGAGGAGGAGAACAATGCGAAGTCGCGCGATCGTCCTGATGAGCGTTCTCGCGCTGGTCGTAGCGGCGTGCGGGACGGCCACGCCGAGTGCACCACCAGCCTCGACCGGTGGATCCACGGCTCCCGTCAGCCCGGCACCGTCCACCGGCGGTGACGAGCCCGCCACGCTCACGGTCACGCGCCTGAGCGACTTCCCGACGTGCTTCCACCCGATCTGCTTCCAGACGGGCAACCAGTACATGAACTTCCAATTGCTCTACAACTCCCTGGTCAAGGTCGACGCCGACGAGAAGACGTTCATCCCGGATCTCGCCGACGCATGGGAGGTCTCGCCTGACGCCACCACGTTCACGTTCACCCTGAACCCGAACGCGAAGTGGCACGATGGGACGCCGGTCACAGCCGATGACGTTATCTACACCGCGGCCACGGCGGCCCAGATGGCGGACGCCTACGTGGGTACATACCCGATCGCGAACTGGCTCGCGGTCAAGGGCGCCGACGCCGTCAAGGGCACGACGAACATCCCCGAGGGCCTCGAGAAGGTCGATGCCCTGACGGTGAAGTTCACCCTGGCTGCGCCGAACGCCGTCTGGCTCAACAACGTCGTCGATCCGGCCTACATGATCATGCCCAAGCACCTCCTCGACGGCCAGACCGCGGACCAGCTCAAGGCGTCGAACTTCGTCAACGGCAAGGGCACCATCGGGAGCGGTCCGTACAAGCTCGTGGCCATCACGCCGGACCAGGCGATCGAGTACGAGGCGCACGCCGACTACCACAAGGGCGCCCCGAGCATCGACAAGGTCTTCTTCCGACTCGGCGTGAACCCCGATACCGCCGCGGCTCAGATCCAGAGCGCCGAGCTTGACATGGTCTTCGACCTCAAGCCAAGCGACTTCGACACCCTCGACGGCAAGGAGGGAATCAGCGTCCAGCGTGTGCCCGGCGTCGGCCAGCAGTCCCTCCAGTTCCCGGTCACGAATCCTCAAGTTGCCGATCCGAGGGTCCGCCAGGCAATCTACTATGCCTTCGACCGCAAGACCCTGCTCGAGACGGTCTTCCAGGGCGCGGGCAAGCGGCTCTGGATCTGGACAAGCTTCGACGAGACGGACCCTGCCCTCGATCAATACGACTTCAACCCGGATAAGGCCAAGCAGCTAATCGATGCAGCCGTGGCCGACGGCAAGTTCGACAAGAGCAAGCCCCTCAGGATCATCTATTACCCGGAGGAGCCGGGTTGGCAGGAGATCTCGGCCGCCCTCGAAAACGACCTTAAGAACATCGGCCTAAACCCAGTCCTGGAGCCGTCGGACGCGGCCGGCTGGGAGGCGAAGCTGCCGCTGGTCGACCAGTATGAGATCTCCCTCCAGTGCTGTGGCTCGAACCTATATCCGGATCGCGCGTCGGGCGCATTCAACAGCCAGAACCCGATTGCGACGATGTACGCCAACCGTGAGATGGACAACCTGTTCTTGCAGGCCCGGGAGACCGGTGACGCCGCGAAGCGGGCCGAGATCTACAAGCAGATCGCCAAGATCCTCAACACGGACCTTCCGTACAACTGGCTGTGGGCCGTCGCGAACACCCACGCGAACACCACCCGCCTGTCGGGATTCACCTACTACCCGAACGCGCGCGAGACGTTTGCGCAGATCGAGAAGTGGATCCTCGAGCCCGCCTCGTGACGGATCGGATGGCCCGCTAGGCCGGGCTCATCCTCCGGAACGTCGGCCGGTTGCCGATCTCATGGAGTTCCTCCCAATGGGGTCGGCAACCGGCTGATGGGCACGTATATCGCACGCCGGATCCTCGTCTCGATTCCGACGCTGCTTGGGATCACGATCCTCGCCTTCGGAGCGTTGGCCCTCGCGCCGGGCGATCCGATCACCTCCCGGATCGATCCGGAGCTCCTTGCCCGCATAAGCCAGGAGCAGCTCGATACGCTCCGTCACGAACTCGGCCTCGATCAGCCGGTCCCGGTGCGATATGTGATCTGGCTCGGTGGGATCATCCAGGGCGACCTCGGCTACTCGGTCGTCAACAACCGACCGGTCGCCGACGACCTGTCCGCCCGTCTCGGGCCGACCCTCCTGCTCATGGGCGTGTCGATGGTCGTGGGCATCGTGCTGGGGATCCTCCTCGGCGTCGTGGCCGGGCTTCGCCAGTACTCCTGGGTCGACTACCTCACGACGTCATTCTCGGTGTCGTTCATCGCGATCCCTGGCTTCGTCGTCGGCCTAGTGCTCATCTACTTCCTGGGAGCGACGCTGAAGGTCCTCCCGACGAGCGGGATGATGACCCTCGGAAAGCCGTTCTCGGTCGCCGACCTGGCCGGCCACATGGTGATGCCGGTGCTGATCCTTGCCCTCCATCTGGCAGCGCAGATCGCCCGATACACTCGAGCCAGCATCCTCGAGGTCATTGGCAGCGATTACGTCACGACGGCCAGGGCGAAGGGCCTGCAAGGAAGGGTCATCCTCTGGCGGCACGCCTTCCGGAACGCACTCATCCCGATCATCACGATCGTGGGGCTCACCCTCCCCGATCTCGTCGCCGGCGCGGTCATCACGGAGGCGCTGTTCGGCTGGCCGGGTATGGGCCAGCTCGCGGTCAAGGCCGCGGCAGGGCGCGACCCGGCACTGATGATGGGGGTCATCCTCGTCGTTGCGACCGGAGTCCTCATCGCGAACCTGCTTACGGACATCGCCTACGGCTTGGCGGATCCACGGGTACGGCTCGGTGAGCGCACCTGACGCCGCGGTCTCCTTGGCACCGGCTGCGGCGGCTCCCTCCGCGCAGTCGTTGTTCGAGCAGGCCGTCACGCGGTTTGTCCGTCACCGCCTTGCGATCGCCGGCATGGCGATGCTCGCGGTGGTGCTCGGCTTGGCCGTATTCGCCCCGTTCCTCACACCGTACGACCCGACCGACCTCGACCTGCGGGCGATCCGCCAGCCGCCGAGTTGGGCGCACCCGTTCGGGACCGACACCGTCGGCTACGACGTGTTCAGCCGCTTCGTCCACGGGGCCCGGGCGTCGCTCATCGTCGGCTTTGGGGCCGTCACGATCTCGGTCGTCATCGGGACGGGGCTCGGGATCGTGGCCGGGTTCTACGGCGGGGTGGTGGATCAGCTCGTCGGGCGCGCGATCGACACCCTTCTGAGCCTGCCCCCGTTGCTGCTCGTCGCGATATTCGTGTCGGTGATCGGTCCGAGCCTGGAGTCGGTGATCCTCGTCATCGCCCTGCTGACCTGGCCACGGATCGCGCGGCTGGTTCGAGGTCAGTACCTCGTCCTGCGCGCGGCCGAGTTCGTCACCGCCGCGCGCGTTGTCGGGGTGCCCGACTCGGCGATCATGCTCCGCCACCTGCTCCCGAACGTGCTCGGGCCGCTCAGCGTGGCGGCGACGTACTACATGGCGCAGGCGATCCTGCTCGAGGCAGCCCTCAGCTTCCTCGGGCTCGGGGTGAAGCCGCCGGCGCCGTCATGGGGGAACATGGTCAATCTGGCCACGAACGCCAACACTCTCCAGAACCTACCCTGGGTGTGGGTGCCGCCTGCGGTCGGGATCGCGCTGGTCGTGCTGGCGATCAACTTCGTCGGCGACGGGCTGCGCGATTCGGTTGATCCGCGGGCCACGCCGCGAGGGTGACCGCGCGTCACGCCACGATGAACCCGGATTGCGTCTGGACGATCACGCTCGTCCCTGCCTGAGCGAGGCGCGGAGCGGTGCCCGCGCCCGTCATGGAGCTTCGGCCGGCCCTTACGCCGGGGAGGTCAGCGTCGTGAGCGGGTCAACGGCTGATGGGATGACATCGGCCGGGCGCCGGGCTCGCAACTCGCCGACGAAATGACAGGCCACGGACTGCTCCGGATGCGTGTCCGGGCCGGGTGCCAGCGGCGGATCCGTGGTGGCGCAGATCTCCGGGTTGTCGAGTCGTTCACGGAGCCAGCAGCGCGTGTGGAAGCGGCAGCCGGTCGGGGGATCGGCCGGACTCGGGATATCGCCCTTGAGGATGATCCGGCGCCGTGACCGCTCGGTCCTGGCATCAGGGACCGGCACGGCGGACAGCAGTGCCACCGTGTATGGGTGCAGAGGATCCTGATACAACTGGGAGGCCGGCGCGATCTCGACGATCTTGCCGAGGTACATAACCGCGACGCGATCGGCGATGTGCCGGACGACGGCAAGATCGTGGGCGATGAACAGGTAGGTTAGGCCAAGGTCCGTCTGGAGTCGCTCCAGAAGGTTGATCACCTGGGCCTGGATGGACACGTCGAGCGCGCTGATGGGCTCATCGCAGACGATCAGATCGGGTTCCACGGCGAGGGCCCTGGCGATCCCGATACGCTGGCGCTGTCCGCCGCTGAACTCGTGCGGGTAACGCTCGACGAAGGCCGCATCCAGGCCGACCAGGCCGAGCAATTCGACGACGCGCGCCGCGCGGGCCTTGCCGGAGGCGAGATCGTGGACGCGCAGCGGTTCAGCCAGGATCTCGCCGACGGTCTGACGTGGGTCGAGGCTGGAGTACGGATCCTGAAAGACCATCTGGAAGGCCCGTCGTCGTCGACGCAGGGGCTCACCGGTCAGCTGCAGCAGGTCCTGGCCATCGAGGACGACGGACCCCTCGAGCGGCTGGGTGACCCGCACGATCGTGCGCCCGATGGTCGTCTTGCCGGACCCGGATTCACCGACCAGCCCGAGCGTCTCGCCCCGATCGATGTGGAACGAGACACCATCGACGGCCTTGACCCATCCGGTGCGCCGACGCAGGACCCCGCCCGTGATCGGAAAGTAGACCTTCAGATCCTTGACCATCAGCAGCGGCTTCACGGGTTCTGTGTCCGACCCGGCTCCGGGGGATGGGATGTCGATGTCGGTCGGCGCGTTTATCGCGGTCATGCCTCGCCTCCGTCCGCCGTAACGCCCGCGAGCGTGTCCGGCGGCACAGCGGATCGTGCCGGCAGACCCGCCAGCGCCTCCGCTCGCGTCGGCTGGTTGTGGCACGCCACCATGTGCTTGACGAGCAACCCATCGTCATGGCGTTCTCCGGCGACCAGCTCGAGCAGTGGATCGTCCACCCAGCAGCGATCGAGCCGCCACGCGCAACGCGGTGCGAACGGACACCCATGCAGCGCCGAGGCCAGATCGGGTGGTGAGCCCTCGATCGGTGTCAGGGCCAACTGCCGAGGTCGGTCGAGCCGAGGGATGGAGCGGAGCAGCCCCACGGTGTAGGGATGGGCGGGATCGCTCAGGATCGTCTCCGTCGGGCCGAGCTCCACCAGGCGCCCGGCATACATGACCGCCAGGCGGTCCGCGAACCCGGCCACGACCCCAAGATCATGAGTGATCAGCAGGACCGCCATCCCGAGTTCCTGGCGCAGCCGCCGCAGCAGTTCCAGGATCTGCGCCTGGATGGTCACATCCAGTGCCGTGGTCGGCTCGTCGGCGATGAGCAGGCTCGGTTCGCAACTCAGGGCCATCGCGATCATCGCGCGCTGGCGCATACCGCCGCTGAACTGGTGCGGATAGTCGTCGATCCGTCGGGCGGCGCCCGGGATGCCGACCAGCTCGAGCAGGTCGATGGCGCGCTTGCGAGCGGCCTGGCGGTTTGCCCCGCGGTGGGTCTCCACCGCCTCGGTGATCTGACGACCGATGGTCAGGACCGGATTGAGGCTGGACAGCGGATCCTGGAAGATCATCGCGATCTTGGCACCGCGGATCCTGCGCAGACGTTCCTCCGACAGCTGCAGCAGGTCCGCGCCCTCGAACATGGCCGTGCCCGCGGTGATCCGGCCCACCCGGGCGGGCAACAGCCCAAGAAGGGACAGCGCGCTCACGCTCTTGCCCGAACCCGATTCTCCGACGAGCCCGAGCGTCTCGCCCGGGCCGATGTCGTAGCGCAGGCCGCGCACCGCCTTGACGACGCGACCGCGCCCGCTGAACTCGACGTGCAGGTCGTCCACGGCCAGCAGGGGAACACCCTCGCGCGGGCCATCGCGGACGATGGTCGGCGCGTGAGCATCGGTGTCGAGGTGATCGGCGGCTGCCGCGTTCATGGCCCCTCGATTGCTGAGGTGGACGGATGGTGGGACAGAGGATGTGCAGTACAGGTGCGTCGTGTCAAGTCATGCTCAATCTGTACTTCAGTGAAGTGCACGACTACGGATGACTCTACCGGGTAACGCGCCGGTCAGTCGACCGTTCTCGGCCACGAGCGTGCCGTTGACCACGACCGCATCCACGCCGACCGCCACGCCGCGTGGCTCGTCCCACGTCGCGCGCGCACCGACCGTGCGCGGGTCGAAGACCACGAGGTCCGCCGCCAGCCCCTCCGTGACGCGGCCGCGGTCGCGGATGCCGAAGCGCTCGGCCGGGAGGGCGCTCATCAATCGGACCGCGCGCTCCAGGGTGACCAGACGCCGTTCCCGCACGAATTCGCCCAGGACCTGGGCGTAACAGCCGTAACCGCGCGGATGTGGCCGAGCGCCGTGGTACAGCCCGTCGCTGGCGACCATGAACGCGGGGTGCGCCAACGTCCGTCGCGCCAATGCCTCGAAATCCGCATCGGACAGGCCACGCCGGAACACCAGCACGGCCTCCGGCGACTCTTCCATGATCAGGTCCACGGCCGTCTGTCCAACGCCGATCCCGCGGTCCGCGGCGACCTCGGAGATGGACCGACCGATGTGCTGACCGGTCTTCGTGTCGGAGAAGTATTCGCGGTCACCGGTCGCTGACGTCTCGGCGATCTGCGCCTCGATCAGGTCGCCCAGCCGGCGCCGGAAGCCCGCATCCTGGCGCAGGCGCCGCACGGTCGCCTCGAACCCGCCGATCTGGTCCTCGGGTGGCAGCCAGACCAGCAGATGGCTGGAACCCGCCGGGTACAGATACCAGTCGATCCCGAGGTCGACGCCGGCTGACCCTGCCTCATCGAGGAGCGGCTCCGTCACGTCGTCCACGGACTCGTGGGAGAGCCGGACCGGGATATCAGCGGCGCGGCCGATCTCGATCGACTCTCGATAGGCGGCGGTGCGGCCGATGGCGTTGTAGCGGATGTGCGCGGCGTAGATCCCGCCGTATTCGCGGGCGACCCGGGCGAGCTCGATGAGCTCCACCGTGCTGGCATTGGCCGCCGGTTGGTAGTCGAGCCCGGTGTTGAGACCGACGGCGCCCGCCTCCATCCATTCCCGGGTGATCGCCCGCATCCGATCCATCTCATCCGGTCGTGGTGGGCGATCGTCCCAGCCCATCACGGCGAAGCGGATCGGCCCGTGGGGCGCCATGGGCACGACATTGATCGGGATGGTGCCGGTGAAGCCGCCGAGGTAGGCCTCGATCGTGGGCCACTCGGGGCGCATCTCGGGCTGCCCGTAGGCAAAGGCGGTGGATCGCCACAGATCCGCACTGGCCTCGGGCGGCAACGGCGCCCAGCCAAAGCCGTCCGGCCCGGTCAGGTGGCTGGTTACGCCCTGGAGCACGGACCCACCGATATCGCCGTTGCCACGGAGCGCCGTCTCGGAATGTACGTGGACGTCGATGAAGCCGGGGCAGACGACTCGCCCGGTCGCGTCGATGACCCGGGCCGCGCCGGCATCGCCGAGCGCGCCCACGGCCGCGATCCGATCGCTGCGGACACCGACGTCGGCCACCGTGGCCGGTTCACCGCTGCCGTCCACGACGGAGCCACCACGGATGAGCAGGTCGAAGTCCATCGGGTCAGCTCAACCGGCCGCGGGCCAGGAGCGGGATGATCGTCTCGACCACGTCGCCGCGCAAGCCGATGAAGGCATCGTGGCGAAAGGTCGTGGTGTCGTGGTAGTCGGGGATGATCTCCAGCTGCTCACCGATGTTGACCGGCGGGCCATCGGGATCGCGTCGCCAGACGCCGTGCTCTGCCGAGAGGTAGACGAGTTCGAAGTCGCCGTGCCCCACGACCACCGCCGTACCCTCGCCATCTGCGGTCATCGTCTTGAAGCCCGCGTCGGTGATGACACGTTCCGGCGTGGGTCGGCTCGACACGGTCGTGAGGACCGTCAGGGCGTATTCGAAGCCGAGCTCGTCGAGGTGACAGAGCGAGCCGTAGAACGGGTCCATGAGACACGCCCCGCCGGCCTGCAGCTCGGTCAGTCCGTCCAGCGTGGCAGCGAACATGTGGTTGCCCGACCCGCCGCCGCTGACGATCCCGACCGGGATGCCATCCGCCTCGATGAGCGTTCGCGACTCGATCAGACCGGCGATCGCCGCGACGGTCTGGGCGCGCTTCTCCTCGTCCGGCCAGGCGGTCAGCACGTGGCCCTCGTAGCCCATGATCCCGGCAAAGCGCAGCCCCGGCGCCCGGTCGATGGCGCGGGCCAGCTCCAGGGCCGCCGGTCCGGGCGCGACCCCGGTCCGGTCCATCCCGATGTTGATGTCGACGAGCATCGGGATCTCGGTACCGGTGTCCGTGGCGACCTCGGACGCGAGGCGGACGTGGAACGGGTGGTCGGCACAGATGATCACCTCCGCCCGGGACTGGAGGTGCGCCGCACGCATCACCTTGTGCCTGGTGGCAAGCTCGTTGGCGATGAGCACACTGGGCACCCCGCCCTCGACCATGACCTCTGCCTCGGAGACCTTGGCGCAGGTCACCCCGATGGCGCCAGCCTCGCGTTGGCGTGCCGCGATCCAGGGCGACTTGTGGCCCTTGGAATGCGGCCGCCATTGCTTGCCGCCGGCCGCGATCGCGCCGGACAGGCGCCGGACGTTGGCCTCGAACCGATCAAGATCGAGGAGCAGGACCGGGCTGTCCAACTCGGCCTTGTGCAGGCCGATGAGGGACACCGGTTCGATGGGGCGGGTCAGCGACACATGATCTCCTGGTCGATGCGGAGGGACGGTGCGCCCGCGCGTCCACCATTGTAGATTGTCGACAATCGAAGCACATGGAGAGGGTGGATGCAGGTCGTCGGTGAGGGCATCATCTGGGATGCCCGGTCCGCCCCACGCAACGAGCGCACCGCATCGGCGACATCGGCCGCGCTGCTCGCGGATGGGACCGTGCTGGCCACGTGCCGGCTGGGCTCCGACCGCGAAGGTGCCGACGGCCACACCGCGGTGTTTGCCACGAGCGACGCTGGGGACAGCTGGGAGCTGCGCTGGCTTGGCCTGGCTGAGCGTGCCTGGGATGGCTGGCTCGGCGAGACGCGTGGCTGGTACATCGCCGAACTGGCGCCCGGTACGCTCGTCGCGTCCGTGCTCTGGACCGATCGCTCGGACCCGTCCCTCCCATGGGTCAACCCACGGACCCAGGGTCTGCTCGGGATGCGGGTCTACCACACGTATTCAACCGATGACGGGCGGAGCTGGCCGGAACGCCGCCGATTGGATCTTGCGCCCCACCAGGGTGGGTCGAGCACCGGTCCGCTCATGCGCCTCGCGGACGGTGCGCTGGCCCAGCCGTTCGAGACCTGGAAGGCGTACGAGGACGAGGCGCCAGGGCGCCCCGCCGCGTGGCTGCGCGTCTCGAACGACGAGGGCTTGACGTGGCCCACGGATGTGCTGGTGGCCCGCCACCCGGGCAACGCCCTGTTCTACTGGGATCAGCGTCTGGCGACCCATCCCGACGATGGGCGCCTCGTGACGATGTTCTGGACCCACGATGTCCGTAGCGGTCAGGACGTCGACGTGCATATCGCGTGGGGTTCACCCGATGGGCGTGAGTGGACCGACCCGATCGGGACCGGGCTGCCCGGTCAGCACTGCCAGCCGATCTCGCTCGGGGGCGGTCGGCTGCTGGCGGTGTACACGCATCGGTACGAGCCGGGCGGTATCCGGGCCGCCCTGAGCGAGGACTTCGGACGAACCTGGGACCGCGCGACAGAGCTCGTGGTGTGGGCCAGCGACGCCGGCGCCGAGCCCGGTGCCGACCGGCCTCGGGCCCAGGACGACTACTGGAACGACATGGGCGCCTGGCAGTTCGGCCATCCACGCGGTGTCCGGCTGCCGGACGGACAGGTCCTGATCGTGTTCTATGGCGGTTCGGGTCTCACGCGCAGTGCCCGATGGACACGGATCCAGCCGTGAGCCCCGAGCGAGGGACGCCCGTCTCGACCGCGTCCGCCACCATGTTGCGAGATGTCCGCATCGTCGATGCGCGTGGGCCGCGCCCGGGCCGCGTCGACATGTTCCTGCGCGACGGCCGGATCGCGGCGATCGGGGAGCACCTGGAGCTGCCGCCCGATGCGGCCGGCGGGGGCTCGCCTCAGGAGATCCGACTGGGTGGCTGCTGGGTCGTGCCCGGACTGATGAACGCCCACACCCACCTGTGCCTGGACGACGGCCCGGATCCCGAGGCCGTGCTCCGAACCGAGACCAGGACTCAGACCGTCATCCGCAGCGCACACCGGCTGGAGCTCGCGTTGCGAGCCGGAGTCACGACCATCCGCGACGTCGGTGGTCCCGACGATATCGATATCGAGCTTGCCGGACTGGTCGCGGCAGGTGAGATCCCCGGGCCGCGGGTCATCGCCAGCGGTCGCGTGGTGACGATGACCGGTGGCCATGGGTGGTGGATCGGTCGCCAGGCCGATGGGGCCGATGCCGTCCGACGCGCCACACGCGAGAACCTGCGGGCCGGGGCCCGGTCCATCAAGCTCATGGCGACCGGCGGCATGATGACCACGGGGCGGCAGGCCGGACAGCCGCAGCTGACCGTGGACGAGATGCGCGCTGCGGTCGACGAGGCGCACAAGCGCGATGTCCCCGTGGCGGCCCATGCCGAGAGCCTCATCGGCGTCCTCAACGCCATCGCCGCCGGCGTCGATTCGATCGAGCACGGTCATGGCGGCGATGATCGAGCGATCGAGCAGATGCTGGAGCGCGGCATCGCGCTTGTGCCGACCATCCTGTCCGACCGGCGGATCATCGAGCACGGGGTCGCGGCCGGGATCCCGGACTTCGTGGTGGAGCAATGCGAGGCGCTCCACGACAGCCTGGTGACATTCCTGGAAGCCGCGATCCGCGCGGGCGTGCGTATCGCGGCGGGCAACGACGGTGGCGCGCCACTCGTGCCGATCGGCGACGTGGTCGGCGAGCTCGAGCTGTACGTCCAGCACGGCATGACGCCCCTGGCCGCCCTCGCCTCGGCGACGACCGTCACGGCGCAACTGTTCGGCCTCGACGAGGTCGGCCTGGTGGAGGTAGGCCATCGTGCCGATCTGCTCGTCATCGAGGGCGATCCGCTCGTCTCGATCGGTGCGCTGCGGGCTCCTGCGGCCGTCCTGCTCGGCGGTGCCCCGGTCTGGCCATGGGGCCCGACCTATACTGCCGCCACCAGCACGGATGTCGCATGACCACAGCCTGGAGCAAGCCGATGAACCCCCTCGACGGTAGCCCTCGATGAGCGCGTCGGACGGCCAGGGTTCGGGGCTCAACCTGCGGCGGATCCAACCGCGGGTCCTGCGGCAGGAGGTTCTCGAGGCCCTCCGGACCGCCATCCTCGCGGCCGAGATCCCGGCTGGCTCGCGGCTCCTGGAGACGGACATCGCGGCGCGCATGGGGGTCAGTCGGGCGCCTGTTCGTGAGGCCATCCGTCACCTGGAGCAGGAGGGCCTGATCGAGATCTTTCCGCACCGCGGGGCGGTCGTGGTAGGGGTGCCCGAGGCCGAGATCGATGCCATCTACGAGCTCCGCGCGGTCATCGAGGCTCGTGCGACAGCCGCATCGATGCGCGCCATCGGCGATCCTGAGATCCTCCAGCTCGAGGGGCTTATCCAGGAGATGGCCGGGGCCATCAAGACGGGCGAGGTCGAGGCCATCGCGGAGATCGACCTGCGCTTCCACGGCCTGATCGTCGAGTGGTCGGGGATGACCCTGCTTCGCCACATCTGGTCAGGTCTGGACGGCCTGGTGCGGGTCCGCTCCTATCAGGCGCTGGACAGACCCGGGAAGACCGCACAGTACTTCCGCCGGAACGCGGCGGACTCACACCGGGTGATCGTGGCAGCCATCCGTGCCGGTGACCCGGACGCGGCGGCGGAGGTGGCCCGCCAGCATGTCCTCGAGGTTCCGAGCATGCTCGCCGGACTCGACGGCGGGGGCCGCGCTTGACCGTTCCTGCGCTGCGCGAGGCGTGTCGGTCCGTGGATCCGGAGCCGATCGCCCGACTGACCCTCGAACTGCTGCACATCTGGAGCCCGCCGGGGCATGAGGCGGTGATGGCCGAGCGCATGGCCGACGCGTTCACCGAGGCCGGCGCACGGGTCCGCCTCGATCGCGAGTTCCCGTCCAGCCCGAGCGTGATCGCCGAACTCGGGTCCACGGACGGACCGACCATCCAATGGCACGGGCATCTCGACGCCATCGATGTCGAGCACAGCCCGCCGGAACGCCGCGGGCCGCTGATCGTCGGCCGCGGTGCCGCCGACATGAAGGGTCCCGATGCCGCCATGGTCAGCGCCATCCGGTTGCTTCGCGAGCACGGCCTGCCGGGCGGGGGCCGGGTCCTCGTGACGCTGCACGGGATGCACGAGAGCGGCGGCAACGAGCCACTCCACGCGCTCATCGCACGGGGCATCCACGGCGACGCCGTCATCACCGGCGAGCTGGGCGGTGGCGTGGAACTGCCGATCGCCGGTCTGGGCCTCACGTTCTGGGAGATCGTCGTGACCCGGCCCGGGATGGCCATCCACGAGACGATCGCTGGACCGGACACGATCGATCCGGTGGAGGTCGGACGGCGTCTGCATGCCGCCCTGACCGGGCTGCGCGACCGTCTGGCGGCCGTACCTGGCGCGGACCCGAAGCCGTCGCTGTTCGTGGGCAAGTTCGTGGCCGGCGACTATCCCAACCGGATGCCCGTGCGTGCCGAGCTCGCCGGCACCCGTCGTCATGACCCGGGCCTGGACCTCGCCCGGGTTGCCGCCGAGCTCGAGGATCTGGTCGAGAACGTGCGCCGCGAGACGGGTCCAGGGGTCGTCATCGAGTTGCGAGCCGTACCGATCGCCGAGAGCTTCTCGGTCGATCCGGCGGCCACGATCGTGGGGGCGACACGCGACGCGCACCGTGACCTGTTCGGCAACGAGCTCACGCTCACGCGCGCGCGCGTCGCCACGAACGCCGTCCATTTCGTGACGGAGGCTGGCATCCCGGCCGTCGGCTATGGGCCCGACCCGATCAGCAACCACAGTGACCACGAGGAACTGGCGGTCTCCGAGCTCGCCCGTTTGGCCGGCGGATTCGCCCTGGCCTCCGCGTACTACCTGGAGCGCGCGGCGCGGTGACTGCTCGGTACATCGGCGATCTCGACACACCGGTCGCGCTCGTCGATACCGCCCGCCTGGAATCCAACCTCGCGGCCATGGCCGCGGTGGCCCGTGATGCGAGTGTTGCCCATCGACCCCACGCCAAGACGCATAAGACCCGCCAGATCGCCGAGCGCCAGCTGGCCCATGGCGCGATCGGCCTGACGGTGGCCAAGCTCGGCGAGGCCGAGGTCATGGTCGACGCGGGCTTTCTCGACCTGTTCGTCGCCTACCCGCTGGTCGGCGAGGCCAAGCTCACCCGGCTCATCGCCCTGCTCGACCGGGCGAGACTCCGCTTCGAGGTGGACACGGTCGATGGCGCCAGTGCCGCATCGGGGTTTCTCGCGCGGCACGGCCGTCGCGTCGAGGTCGTGGTCAGCCTCGACGGCGGCGCCGGCCGGTCCGGGGCGACCTCGCCCGAGGATGCGATCGCGCTGGCCGAGCGGGTCGCCGAGATGCCCGGTCTGGACCTCGTCGGGGTCATGAACTATGGCAACGCCTACGGGACGTCGGATCCGCTGGAGCAGGCGGCGATCGGTCGGCGCGAGGGCGAGGACGCGGTCGGGATCGCGGAGGCGCTGCGCGCGCGAGGGTTGCGGGCGGACGTGGTCACGGTCGGCAGCACTCCGACCGCCCGCCACGCGGTCCAGGTGCCGGGCGTGACCGAGCTGCGCTCCGGGGTCTATGCCTTCCAGGACCTCAAGCAGGTGTCCCTGGGCCCCGCGACACTCGACGATTGCGCCCTGACGGTCCTCGCGACGGTCGTGAGTCACGCCCGTCCCGATCGCTATGTCCTCGATGCCGGGATCAAGGCGCTGGCCGGCGAGGACTACGGGTGGGGCACCTTCGGGCGGCCATTGGATCGGCCGGACCTGGTCATCAACCGCGCGACCGAGGAGCACGGGATCATCGACCTCGCGCCGGGCGCCGCGGATCCCGGCTGGCGGATCGGTGACCGCGTCCGGATCATCCCGAACCATGCCTGCGGGGCGACGAACATGCACGACGAGCTCGTCGCGATCGATGGCGAGCGGGTGCTCGAGCGCTGGCCGGTCATCGCCCGCGGGCGGTTCCGCTAGGTGGTCCTGGACCTGGTCGTCGTCGGCGGGACCGTGATCGATGGCACCGGGGGGCCGCGTCGACGGGCCGATGTCGGCATGGCGGATGGACGGATCGTCGCGATCGGGGACCTGTCGGCGGTCGTCGCCGATCGTGGCGTCGAGTGCGTGGATGTCGACGGGCTGATCGTGGCGCCAGGGTTCGTCGACCTGCACAGCCACTCCGACCTGACCCTCCTGAGCGACGGCCGGGCGCGCAGCAAGGTAAGCCAGGGGGTGACCACGGAGATCAACGGCAACTGCGGCATGGGCGGCGTGCCGCTGCCGCCGGCGGTGGCCAAGATCACCAGGGCGGCAAACGCCACGATCGACCCCGACCCAGGGGTGCGCTGGGACTGGACGGACCTGGCAGGCTACGTCGCCGCCCTGGGGCGAGCTGATGTAGAAACGCGCCGGTGCGTCCATGCAGCGACGCGTCTTTCCGACCTGGCCGAGCACGAGAGCCAGGCGGACTCAATCTCCTTAGGTCTGGTGCTTCCCGCGCCGGCTGCTGTACCAAAGCGCTAGGCCCACTAGCCCAGCTGTTGCTGCTCCGGCAGCAATGGAGAGCGCAGACCCGCACGGGACGCTGTACCCGAGCATCGCCCAACACTGCGGGGGTAGGGTGTCGACTCCGCTGGCAGGAGCAAGCAGCACTAACACGACGAGGCCGAGGAGGAGGGCGATCGTGATGCTCACGCCCCCTCCCCAAGAACGCCCTTGCTGCTTTGTCCGCATCAGCGTCACCCCTTCCGTTCAGTTGTTCGTTGTCGCCCAAGGCGCTGTCGATCCGATCTGCTCGGGCGAACAGGTCGCGGTCGAACGGGAAGACTGGGTCATTGGTCGCTCGGCGAAGAGGACCGTGCGCTTAGGCGGCTGTCACGTCAAGACCTGTGATTGCGTATTCTGAGAACGGCCCGCCGTGTCGTAACTGGTCGCGCTAGCCCGGAAAACTGTCCGGCCCGGCTCGAATCTACCGCGACATATCCCCAGCCCGCAGTCCTGCCATGACGCGCTCGTCGAGGACCAGGCCGAGGCCCGGCCGATCGGAGAGCTGGATCTGGCCGTCGACCGGCATGATCGGTTCTTCGAACAGCTCGGCGATCCGTTCTGGCGGCGGCCCGTATTCGACGGAGTACTCGTGCGGGCGGGTCGCGGACGGGACCGTCGCGTACGCGTGCAGGCTCGCGACCAGCAGGATCCCGGCGGCCGGGCTGTGCGGCATCACCGGCTTGCCGTGGACTTCGGCCAGCTGAAAGATCCGCACGACTTCGGTGATCCCACCGGCATCGACGATGTCCGGCTGGATGATGTCCGGGTCACCCTGCTCGATCAGATCACGGGCGTCCCAGCGGTCGGTGAGCTGCTCGCCGGCCGAGACCGGGATATCCAGGGCCCGGCAGACTTCGCGAAGACCGGCCAGGTCCTGGTGCGGGAGTGGTTCCTCGAAGTGGGCGAAGCCGAGCTCCTCCAGCCGCCGTCCCTGGCGGATGGCCGTGCCCACGGAATAGCCGCGGTTCGCGTCAAAGCCGATCCAGACGTCGGGTCCGAGCGCGTCACGGCACCGGCGCGCCAGCTCGAGGTCCTTGGCCGGATCGATGTCGGGTTCGTTCGGTCCCCAGTCCATCCGGATCTTGAATGCTTCGAAGCCCTGATCCTGGCCGCGCAGGACGTCGTCGACCATCTGATCGGGTGTCTTCTCGAACCCCGCTCCGACGCTCCAGTAGAGCGGGATATCCGTGCGTGCGGCACCGCCAAGGAGTGCATGGATCGGCAGACCGGCCGCCTTGCCGACGATGTCCCACAGGGCGATGTCGATGACGCCGGCGAACGCACTCGTGGTCGGGTAGGGGAGCGACCGGGTCCCGCTTACGAGGCGGTCCCGGATGCGCCCCGGCCCGACGGGATCCGCCCCGATCAGCTGCGGCTTGATCACCCGCTCGAGATGGGCCCGGAAGATCTCCGGGTCGTACCAGCCGATCTCCGACAAGCCGACGATCCCCTCATCGGTGACGACCTGGACAAGCGTCGGACCGATCGAGAGGGTATCGACCAGAATGTCGGTGATGCGCAACGTCAGAGCCCCAACCGGCTGATTCGGACGAGGTCGCGCGGCACGGCCCGGAGATCGGCGATGCCGCAGTGGCGGGCGTCCTGCTCCAGCTCGTCACGCAGCGTCGCGAAGACCCGATTCTGGCCGGCCTGGCCGGCGATCGCGAGGCCCCACAGGAATGGACGGCCGATGAGAACGGCCCGCGCGCCAAGGGCGAGGGCCCGGATGACATCGACGCCGCGCCGGATGCCGCCGTCCACGAGGATCTCCATCCGGTCGCCCACGGCGTCGGCGATCTCGGGCAGGATCTCGGCCGTCGGGATCGCGCCGTCGAGCGTGCGGCCGCCGTGATTGCTGACGATGATCGCCTGGATCCCGGCATCGGCGGCGGCCAGCGCATCGGCCGGATGGAGGATGCCCTTGAGCACGATCGGGACCTGGAACCGGCCACGGAGACGTTCCAGGTACGGCCAATCGAGCACGTCGAGGGTGTCCTCCGCGTGGAGCGGATGCATCGGGTACTTGACCCAGTCCGGCGTGACGAGACCGCCGCGCGGCCGGCGCTTGGGATCGATATGGCTCGCGACGTCAACGGTCAGGCAGATCGCTTTCGCGCCGGCTGCGACCGCTCGATCGATCATCGCGACGGTCTCTTCGAAGTCGGGAAATGGATAGAGCTGGAACCAGAAGGCGACATCGGGGACGGCGGAGAGCTCCTCGATCGGCACCATGGTGCTCGTCGACACGATCATGATCGTGCCGGCTTCGGCGGCGGCGCGAGCCGTGGCCAACTCACCGTCGGGATGGGCCATCCGCTGTGAGGCCATCGGCGCGACCATGATCGGCAGGGCGATCGGCTGGCCGAGGACGGTCGTGCCCAGGGACACCTTCGAGATGTCGTTGAGCATCCGCGGGACGAGCCACCAGCGCCCCCAGGCGGCGAG
>JANOIS010000420.1:0-2227 GCA_031407755.1 Chloroflexota bacterium
AGCAGGTCGCCCGGGGCGAAGAAGCGCCGCTCATCGAACAGACCGTAGGTCGGCAGGAATAGCTTGCGGTGGACATGCCGGATCGCGCCGTCCTCCAGCAGGGCGGCCGCGATGAACAGCCGGTGATCGGCCGATTCCTCGACGAAGGAGACCACCGCGGACATGTCCCCGGTCGCGGCAGCCAGATCGGCCAGGCGCGGGTCGTCGAGGCGCATCGACACTTCCGAGGCCAGATCCTGCAGTTGGTAGCCCGTCAGGCCGAGTTCCGGGAAGACGATCAGGTTGGTCCCGCCGTCGCGCGCCTCGCGCACCAGCTCGTGATGACGCGCAAGGTTTGCCTCGAGCTGGCCAAGACCAGGCGCGACCTGAGCGAGCGCCACGCGCACGGTGTCCACGCACGGAGCATACGCGACGACCCATGCCAGAGCGCCGTCCACAGAGCGCCGTCCGCGACGTGACGCGCGTCCATGCCGGTGCTAGGCTTCCGCGCACCTGCTCGCACCGCATCGGTGTCGGGTGGGTCAGGCTACGCCCCGCAGTCCCGGACAGGGAGGCAGACGGTCCGGGACCGAGGCACAGAGGAGGAGTCCAAGAGATGAATCGATCACGCAGGTGGTCGCCACGGCTCGCGGCATTGGCCGCGTCCGCTGCGATCGTCTTCGCGGCCTGTAGCGGTGCCACGCCGTCGGCGTCGCCGCCCACAGCCGGGGAGAGCACGGGCCCGACCACGGCGCCCGCCAGTTCCGCGCCGTTCGAGGCCATGGCCTACCCGGAGACCGGCGAGGCCCCATGCGGCGAGGCCGCGGCCCCGGACGCCGAGCACTCGGCGTACACCGGCAACTTCAAGAAGGTCAGCGCGACGGACGAGAAGACCGTCGTGTTCGAGCTGTGCAACCCGGACGTCGCGTTCCTGTCCAAGATCGCGTTCACCTCGTTCGCGATCAACGACACCGCATGGCTGGAGTCGAAGATCGACCCGGCCGGCACGACGAACCAGGCCATCGTCTCCGAGGTCAACGGCACCGGCCCCTACAAGCTGGAGGCCTGGAACCGCGGCTCGGACATCACCCTCGTCCGGAATGACGCCTACTGGGGCGACAAGGCCAAGTCGGAGAAGCTCATCGTGCGTTGGAGCGCGGAGGCCGCCCAGCGGCTGGTCGAACTCCAGTCCGGCACGGTCGACGGCATCGACAATGTCGGTCCGACCGACTTCGCCACCGTCTCGGGCAACGCCGACCTGCAGCTCAAGCCGCGCGAAGGCCTGAACGTCTTCTACGTGGGCCTCAACAACACCTACGCACCCTTCGACAACGTGAAGGTCCGCCAGGCGATCGCCATGGGCATCGACCGCCAGCAGATCGTCGACAACTTCTATCCACCCGGATCCGAGGTCGCGACGCATTTCACACCGTGCGCGATCCCGAACGGCTGCGCCGGCGACCCGTGGTACGAGTTTGACGCCGCGGCTGCCAAGCAGCTGCTGGCCGACGCTGGCTTCCCTGACGGGTTCAAGACGAAGATCCAGCTCCGCGACGTCGTGCGCACCTACCTGCCCGACCCCAAGGTCGTGGCCCAGAACCTCCAGGAGCAGCTCAAGGCCAACCTGAACATCGATGCCACCATCGACATCCAGGAGTCCGGCACGTACCTCGACAACTCCGACGCCGGCAAGCTCGACGGCATCTACCTTCTCGGGTGGGGCGCCGACTATCCTGACGTCACCAACTTCCTGGACTTCCATTTCGGCGCCGGGGCGTCGGACCAGTTCGGCACCAAGTTCGACGACATCACGAAGGCCCTGGCTGAGGGCGGCGCCGGCGTGGACGATGCCGCCCGTGAGCCCTCGTACGTCGCCGCCAACAACGCGATCAAGGCCAATATCCCGATGATCCCGATCGCCCACGGCGGGTCCGGCGTCGGGTATCGGGCTGACGTGGCCGACGCCCATGCGTCGCCGCTCGGCAACGAGAATTTCGCGTCGATGACGCCCGGCGACCGCAGCCAGTTCGTCTGGATGCAGGGAGCCGAGCCCCCGGGCCTCTATTGCGCGGATGAGACCGACGGCGAAGCCCTCCGCGTCTGCGAGCAGATGACCGAGGCCCTGTACGCCTACGAGATCGCCGGGACGGCCGCCGAGCCGGCACTGGCCGAGGTTTGCGAACCCAACGCGGAGCTGACCACCTGGACCTGCACGTTGCGCAGTGGCGTGACGTTCCACGATGGTGCG
>JANOIS010000428.1:0-3019 GCA_031407755.1 Chloroflexota bacterium
GATCCGGGTGCCAGGGGAGCGGTGTGCTCCACGCTGCCGGCGATGCGCCGTCCACCCGGTCCGCGGAACGCTCGCGACACGGACGAGACGAGGCCGAACGTGACCCGCAGCGTGCCCGCGCCCGTGGCCGCGGCGCCAAAGACCGGGGCCCCGATCGTCAGGGACCCGTCCTCGACGCCGCCCCAGGTGATCGGGGTGGCACCGGCCGTGTCGACGCTGATGACCGCCAGGTCACCGTCGGCATCCACGCCGGTCACGGCGCCCCGGGTGGATCGACCGTCGGAAAAGGTGACGGTGACCTCCGAGCCGCGGAGGTTATGGGCGTTGGTCAGGATCTGGCCGTCAGCGATGACGATGCCGGATCCACGGCCGTTGCGGCCAACGCCGACGATGGACGGGCCTACCGCCGTGGCCACATGGCTGACGGCATCGGCAAGATCGGTGAGCGTGCTCATGTGGTCATGGCTCCTGGTCTGTCGGGGGAGTGACTTGTGACTTGTGACTTGCAACTTACTACTGACTGCGCGGATTGGCAAGTCCCGATCCGGCGTACCATCGCCACCATGCCCGTCCCACCCGCATCTCGCGCCACCTCGCCCCTGGAGCGTGCGCTGGATCGCGTCGGCGATCGCTGGAGCCTGCTGATCGTGGAGACGCTGCTGGACGGCAGCCGTCGCTTCGGCGAGCTGACGGACGGGCTGCCCGGGATCGCCCCGAACATCCTGACCGACCGGCTGCGCCGCCTGGAACGAGCGGGCATCCTGCTCTCCAGCCCCTACCAGGAGCGCCCGACTCGCCTGACCTACGCCCTGACCGCCGACGGTCGGGACCTCGCCTCCGCCCTCCGACTGCTGGGCGACTGGGGCGGTCGCCGCGAGGCCGACTCCGAGCCGCTCCGCCATGCCACGTGCGGGACGCCACTCGAAGTGCGCTGGTACTGCCCGACGTGCACGACATCGGTCGATGCGGCAGATGCCCCTCCGGAGCGTTTCGTCTAGAGCAACTGTCCGAATCTCCTCCGTGCCGCGTTATCAGAGCAGACGGCGACAACCCGACCACGACGCTGACGGAGATTCGATGGAAGACGCTGGCGTGCTTTCGACCGAGCGCATTGCTCCGCCTGGCGAACAGGATGAGGAACTCGTGCTCGCGGCCCGGACCGACGCGGCGGCATTCGGACTCCTCTACGACCGCCACCGCCTCGCCGTCTTCCGCTACGCCCGGACGCGAACGGCGAGCGAGGACGACGCCGTGGAGCTGACCGCCGTCGCCTTCGAGCGGGCGCTCGCCGCGATGCCGCGATATCGTCCGACCGGCGGTGGGTTTCTCGCCTGGCTGTTCAGGATCGCCCGGAATGCGGCGATCGATGCCGGGCGTCGCGCCTTCACCGTGCCGCTTGACGAGGGGATCCCGGACGAGCGCCGGGCGAACGCACCGGAAGCGACGGCCCTCATGAACGAGTCGCGGGCCACGCTCCTTGCGGCTGTGAATCTGCTGCCGGAGATCCAGCGAGAGGCGATCGTTCTGCGCTATGCGGCCCGGCTGACGGCCCGCGAGATCGGTGACGTCATCGGCAGGAGCGACCAGGCAACCCAGAAGATCCTCAGCCGTGCCCTCGCGACCATCAGGGAGACGTACCGTGTCGACATCTGACGCCCGCGCATCCGGCTTCGACGTGAACGACCATATCGACGCGGGCCTGCTGGATCTCTTCGCAGTCCAGCCCTCGGCGGCTGCCCGCGATCGACTCGACGACCGGATCGAACGCCGGATGCGGGTCTGGAACCCGCGTCTCGCCCGCCGCTCGCGCCCCCGCCCGGGTCGTCGGGCCGGGTTGATCGGCCTGCTGGCGGCCACCTTCGCCATCGGCGGGGCCACCGGCAGCCTCCAGGGGCTCTACCTGTTCCTTGCCGGACCGTTCGACGTGCCGTGGCATCGCGGCGTCGAGGTCGGCCTGTCGCAGACGGTCGATGGCTACACCGTGACGATCGATCACGCGTATGCCGACGCCACCCGGCTGGCGCTGGCCATCTCGGTCGTGGACGAGCTCGAACGCGAGGGCACGACGCAGGTCGAGGCGTTCTCCACGGTGGTGACCGACGCCACGGGCGAGTACACGTCCGGTGGCGGCGCGGTGTCGAGGCCGGACGGCCCGTTCGCGGCAGTCAACGTCGCCTGGAAGCAGCCGCCCGAGCTCCCGCTTCCTGCCGGGACCCGCCAGCTGCACGTCGTCCTCCCGTTCATCCAGGTGCGCGACGACTCGACGCCGCCACCGGACGCCGACGCGATCGGGTGGACTCCGTGGCACCGGGTCGCGGGCCCGTGGACGTTCGACTTCGAGATCGACGTGGACGGTGGCACGACGATCACGCCTGCGGCCGTCGCTGAGATCGACGGCGTCCGGGTCAGCGTGCCGCGTCTGATCGCGGCCTCCAGCGTCGTCCGGGTCGAGATGCGGATCGACGGTAACCTGCCGGCCGGCGACTGGACGCCCATCGGCGAGGTCCGCCACGGCGGCCGGGTCCTGCGTTTCGTCTTCGGGGACCTCCAAGCGGGTCCCGACGGCACGATCGCGTACATGACCGACGGAGGCGTGGACGACGCATCCGGCGAATGGACCGTGACCGTCAACGAGTTGGTTGGTGGCGAGGGTGACGCCCGACTGCCCGGCCCATGGGTCCTCCAGTTCAGCGCCCCGTGATCGAGATGGCCACCGTCAGATCCTGATCGGCCGCGGGGCTACACTCCGCCGGTCATGACCATGGACGACGAGCGCTGGGAACCGGGCATGCCGGTGCTGGATCGCCAGGCAGTCCGCGAGCCGGTGGCCCCCACGGCGTCGCCGCGCGGCACCACCCAGTTGAATCTGCCGCCCAGCCTCCAGGGACTGCCGCCGCGATCCGTGCCGGAGGTGGCACCCACGCCGCTCCAGAAGCAGTACATCAACCTGTCCGTCGTCGTGCTCATCTGCGGAGCCGCCGCCATCACGGCGCTGAACCTGGGCGCGAAGGTCGGTGAC
>JANOIS010000460.1:0-11019 GCA_031407755.1 Chloroflexota bacterium
TGGCCCGGGTGAAGACACGCGGCGGGTCCAGGAAGCGCAGGCTGGACGACACACCACCCGGGATGATCCGTTGGGCACGCGCCGATAACGCCACCGATCGGGTGGTCGTCGACATCACCGGTTGTGATCCGTCGTCGACAGGTTGTACATTGTCGACAATCTACGGGCGCCGCGGACCCTCGTCAAGACGGAGCCGGCACGCTCGCCAAACCCCAGGAGGGCCCAGCCAAATGACCGTCGTCGAACGGACCGGGACGGTGTCCCATTTCATCGGCGGCGAAGCGGCCGCCTCCGCGTCCGGCCGGACGTTCGCCACGATCGATCCATCGACCGGAACGGAGATCGCGCAGGTCGCCTTCGGCGAGGCCGAGGATGTCGATCGGGCGGTCGCCGCCGGGCGGGCGGCGTTTGAATCGGGCGTCTGGTCCAAGGCCTCACCGGCACACCGCGCGGCGGTACTGCGTCGATTGGCAGACCTGATCCGCGGGGACGCCGAGCGAATCGGCGCGATCGAGTCGCGCGATACCGGCAAGCCGATCGGCCAGGCCACGGCTGAGGTCAACCTGGCCGCCGACTTCTTCACCTACTTCGCGGGCCATGCCGAGCTGCCCAACGGGCGGACCTATCCGGCGGACGCCGGGTACTTCGTGTACTCCATCCGCGAGCCATACGGTGTCGTTGGCGCGATCAGTCCGTGGAACTACCCATTCCTGCTGGCCTGCTGGAAGACGGCGCCGGCCCTCGCCGTGGGCAACTCCATCGTGCTCAAGATGGCGGAGCAGACGCCGCTGTCCACCGCCGAGCTCGGGCCGCTGACCCTGGAGGCCGGGATGCCGGCGGGCGTGTTCAACATCGTCCATGGTGACGGACCGACGACCGGTGCCGCCCTGGTCGCGCACCCGCACGTCAAGAAGCTGACCTTCACGGGCTCCACCGCCGTCGGCCAGGCGATCCTGCGGTCCGCGGCCGACCACGTCAAGAGCGTCCATCTCGAGCTCGGCGGCAAGACGCCAAGCATCGTGTTCGGCGACGCGGACATGGAGCAGGCCGTCGCCGGCTCGCTGTTCACGGCGTTTTACAACTCCGGGCAGATCTGCACGAGCGGCTCGCGCTTGCTGGTCCAGCGCAGCGACGCGGACCGGGTCGTCGAGGCCCTCGTCGAGCGCGCCCGCGGCATCAAGGTGGGTGACCCGGGCGACGCATCCTCGCAGCTCGGGCCGCTCATCAGCGCCGAGCAGTACGAGCGAGTGACGGGCTACATCGCGGAAGGACAGCGTGGTGGCGCTCGGCTTGCCCTCGGTGGCGGCCGACCGCAGGTGCCGGTCGCCGGCGGCTATTACGTGGAGCCGACGATCTTCGTGGATGTCACGCCGGACATGCGCATCGCGAAGGAGGAGATCTTCGGTCCGGTCCTGTCGGTCCTGACCTTCGAGGATGAGGATGAGGCGATCCGCATCGCCAACGACGTCATGTACGGCCTGGCCGCCACCGTCTGGACGACCGATCTCGGCCGCGCCTTCCGGGTCGCCGAGAAGATCGATGCCGGGATCATCTGGACCAACTGCCCGCACTACCTGCCCGTCAACGTGCCGTATGAGGGCCACAAGATGTCCGGCCTGGGTGAGGATCTCGGGGTGGAGGCGCTCCAGACGTTCACCCACCTCAAGACCCACTGCGTCAACTTCGGGGGCTCGAAGTTCGCATGGGCGTGATCGCGGCCGACATCCTCACCGGGATCCGGGCCCAGTTCCAGCCGGGTCCAGGCATCACCTACCTCGACTCGGCGACGTATGGGTTGCCGCCGCAGGCAACGGTGGACGCCCTGCATCAGGCGACCCTCGCCTGGCAGGCCGGGACCGCCGACTGGATGGCGGACTGGGACGAGCCGAGTGATGACGCTCCGCGCGCGTTCGCCTCGCTGATCGGTGCTCCGGCGGACACCATCGCCACGATTCCGGCGGCATCCGTTGGCACGGGCCTGGTCGCGGGTGCTCTCGGTCCGGGTGATGAGGTCGTGGTTCCCGTGGACGAGTTCACCTCGACCCTGTTCCCGCTGCTCGTGGCCAAGGAGCGTGGTGCGGTCATCCGGGAGGTTGCGTTCGACGACGTCGCTTCGTCCATCGGGGCGTCCACCCGGCTGGTGGCCTTGAGCCTCGTCCAGATGCAGACCGGTCGGGTGGCGGATATGGCGGGAATTTTGGACGCGGCGGAGCGCCATGGCGCCCAGGTCCTCGTGGATGCCACCCAGGGTGCGCCATTCGTCGCCCTGGAGCCGTTCATCGACCGGATCGACTACCTCGTGTGCTCGGGCTACAAGCACCTGCTGTCGCCGCGCGGCACGGCATATCTGTATGTCCGGAGCGATCGATGGGATGCGCTCGAGGCGCGCAACGCCAACTGGCGGGCCGCGGATCTACCGTTCGGGCGCTACTTTGGTGGGCCGCTGACGCTGGCCCCGGACGCCCGGCGCTTCGACGTGTCGCGGGCGTGGTTCCCATGGCTCGGTGCGGCGATCTCCGTGCGGCTGCTGGCCGAGTGGAAGGACGAGGGGGCATTCGAGGCGGTCCGCACGCTCGCCGAAGGCCTCGCCTCTCGCCTTGGGGTGCCGTGGTACGGCAGCTCGCTCGTGTGCGCGCCGCTCGCCGACGGCGAGGCCGCACGGGCGACGCTGGCCCAGGCCGGCGTGCGGGCGTCCGTGCGCGGGACCGCCATCCGCTTCGCCGTCCACGTCTACAACACGGAAGCGGATCTCGACCGCGCCGCGGAGGCGATCGGGCCGTTCCAGGGCCGATGACCCGGGACTCAGATGGTCCCGGCGGCAACGGCCGACGGACGAGTTGACGTCGAACGCTCGGGCGAGTAGCGTGCGCTTATGTCGCAACCTCTCGAAACTTCCCCGTCGGTCCGTGGCCGCGCTGGGGCTCGCGGTCGCCGGGCCAAGCTTCGGTCGTCACCCGGCGACCCATCGACCCTCGTGACGCGGCTCCTGAAGGAAGCCCATCTCAACGTGACCACGGAGACATTTCTCGACGATGTCAGGGATGCCCTCCAGTCGATCCATCGCTCAGGTGCGGTGCTTGACCCAGCGTCCCAACTCACGGCGACGGAGGCGGGCATCCTCGCTCAGGGAGGCTTTGACCTCGTCCCTCCCCATGGGCCCGACGATCCGATCAGCGCGGCGGCCGCGGCGTTCACGGCCCTTCTCGCGAGTTCCATCGACGTGGCAGCGGCGAGTCGCCTCCTAAAGGTTTCGCCGACGCGCATTCGACAGATGCTCGGCCAGCGAACGCTCTATGGCATTCGAACGGGTCCGAACTGGAGATTGCCGGCCTTCCAGTTCAGCGATCGCGGGGTGATTCCCGGCCTGTCGGCTGTGGTTCGCTGCCTTCCGGTGGACCTGCACCCGCTGGCCGTGGAGCGGTGGCTCACGGTACCCAGCCCGGATCTCGAACTGGGTGGCCAGGCGGTCAGTCCGCTCGCGTGGCTTCGATCGGGCGCCGACCCGTCGCGGGTTGCGGACATCGCGGTCGAGCTGTGAGTCCATGGCGAAGTTGCCGCGACCGCCGGATCAAGTCCCGGAGCCTCGACGCGAGGACCTGATCACGCTCGCGGCCGGTACCCGGCTGTGGCGCGTGTACTCGTCCACGGGAGCGCACCCGTCGCCATGGGACGCGTTCCGCACATGGGGTCCGGTCTCGACGGCCCGCTTCGACCATCACGACCCGCCACCCCACGAGCAGGCGAAGGCGATCCTGTACGCGGCGATGGAGGGCCCGACGGCCGTCGCCGAGGTGTTCCAGGAGACTCGTGTCATCGATCGACACCGCCGCCGGCCGTGGATCGTCGCGTTCGAACTGGTCGAGGCCATCGAGCTCCTGGATCTGACCGGCGATTGGCCGACTCGGGCGGGGGCGAGCCAGGCCATCTCGACCGGGCGACGTGATCGAGCCCGTGAGTGGTCCCGGGCGATCTACGATTCGTTCGATGTCGCCGGGCTCTACTACCGGGCGGCCCTCTCCGGCACGGGTCATTCCGTCGCGTTGTACGAGCACGCCGAACGCGCGCTGCCGACGAGCCCGGAACTCCATATTCCCCTCGATCACCCAGGCATGGACGTGCCACTCCAGGAGGTGGCCCGGAGGTTCGGGTACCTCCTGCGATGAGTCAGGGGCCCTTGAAGAGGCGGGACAGGTCACCATCGTAGGCAGGGGCCAGCCAGCGGAGCCAGCGACCGTGCGGATCCGCGTGGGCGAGCACCGCCGATGCGGGCACGTCACGCGTGAAGTCGGTCAGCACGAGAACGTGGTGCGCACCCGTCGTTATCGATGACGTGTCGACGCCGGTCAACATCTGGGCGATCGCCGGATCCTCGGAGAGGAGCCAGAATACCGGGCGCCGACAGGCGAGGCCGCGGATCGCCGCTCGCACGCGATGACGCGCCGACGCCGACAGGTAGGTCATCACCGCCTGATGCATGACCACGAGCGGCACATCCGGGGCGAGACCGGCGGCGACGCGTTCAAGGTCAACCGAGGCATCGCCACGAAGGACGACCGGCGGCTCGGCCTGCGCGAGCGAGATCGCCGCCTGCAGACGTCGATCTCGATCAACCGCGTCGGCCCACACGCAGGCACGCAGCCAGCGAACCTGGAGCGGATCTCCGAGATCGATCGGATCGATGTCGAGGCCGACACGCTTGGCGATCGGCGGCATCGACTCAGGTATCGCCCGCGTGTCGCCCTCGAACTCGCCATCGACGCGAACCGGAGAGCGATCGTCGCCGACCGAGATCAACACGTCGCGCGACCGATAAACGAACCGATATGAGTCGAATCGCAGGTTGAGCCCGGCGCTCGCCCCCACCTCGAGCAGCGACAGCGGCCACCCGGCCAGCGCTGAGATCAGGGCGAAGGCGGGTACCAACTGGGCGCTCCGAGCCACCTCGTTCGTCTGGGTCCGGCGATTCGCGATCCTGTCGATCAGCGCGTCGCGGTGCGCACGACAGAACGATTCGAGGCTCGGGCCACGGCCGGGTACGAACCATCCAGAGCCAGGACGAGGTCGTGCACGGCGGCGAAGAGCAGCGTTGCGCGGCGCTGCGGCCGAGGCGCCGCCGCCAGGAGGTCCAGCAACGCGGGCCGCGCGGCAACCTCTCGCGCCAGGCGCTCGTACAGCGGCGAGACGCCACGCGCCTCCAGATCGGCGAACGTCGTGAACAGCGTCGGCGAGATGACCATGGACGTGACTCGGCCGATCCTTCCCTACCGGGTAGGCAGCGGGTGCGCCGCGACGACCGACTCGACGATGTTGGCACCGAGGCCCGGCCGCGACGGCACGATCAGTTCGCCGTCCACGATCTCCAGCTTCTGATCGATGATGTCCCACTTCCAGGGCACATCGTCCATATCGATCTCGAGGATCTCGCAGTTGGGCATCGCCGCGCACAGATGGGCGTTGATGAGGGTGGCCAGCGGACTCATGTAGTTGTGTGGCGAGAACATCGTGTCGTAGTGCGCGGCGAGCTCGCAGATGCGCCGCGACTCGGACAGCCCGTTCATCAGCGGCTCGACCATGACGATGTCCGTCACGTGGCGCTCCAGGAACGGTCGGAACTGCTCCCGCCGGATGAGCGCCTCGCCGTGGCACAACCGCGTCCGCGTCCGGCGGCGTGCCTCCAGCAGGGCATCGGGATCGAACCCCTCGGCCTCCAGCCAGTACAGGTCGAACGGTTCGAGCGCGCGCGCCAGCCTGACGATCCCGCCATGTCGGTACTCCTGGCCGATATCGAACATGATCCCCATCGCAGGGCCCACGCGCTCGCGAAGGGCAGCGACGAAGTCCACCGCGGCATCGATCCGGAACCGATCGATCGCCCCGTCCAGGGTAGGCGGCAGGCCGCTGGCCAGCCCCGGCACCAGCAGGTTGGTCTTGAGGGCCCGGAAGCCTGCCCGCTCCACGTCATCGACGAGGGCCAGCCAGCTGTCCAGATCGCGTGCCGGCTCCACGCCCAGCGCCTCCGGATCGATCGCCCGGTACGACGCGAAATGCGACCAATACAGCGGGATGCGCTCGCGATACAGCCCGCCGAGCAGGTCGTATACCGGCACACCCAGCCACTTGCCCTTGATGTCATAGAGCGCGATCTCGATGGCCGCGATGACCTTCATCCGCTCCGGCACCCCGGCCCGACCCGAGTCCCACAGCCGGCGGCTGATCCAGTCGATCCGTCGTGGATCCTGGCCGATAAGTTCGCGCCCAACGATGCGGATCGCCTCGGCCAGGGACGGGGCGGCCTGCCAGTCGTAGCCCTCCCCCCAGCCGACGATGCCCTCGTCCGTGGTGACCTTGACGAAGAGCCAGTCCCGACCGCCGATGCCGCTCTCGCAGGTGATCGGCTCGATGGCGGTGATCTTCATGGCAGTCGCTCCGCCCCAAGCGGGTGCGCTCGGACCACGTCCTCCACGATGTCGGCGCCCCAGCCCGGCCGGTCCGGCACGATGAGCTGACCGTCCTCGATCTCCAATGGGTGGGTGAGCAGGTCGCCCTTCCAGGGCACGTCATCGAGATCGATCTCCAGGATCTCCACGTTGGGCAGCGCCGTGCACAGGTGGGCGTTGATGAGCGTGCCCAGCGGACTCATCCAGTTGTGCGGCGAGATCATCGTGTCGTACAGCTCGGCCAGTTCACCGATGCGGCGCGACTCGGACAGCCCGTTAGCCAACGTCTCGATCATCACGATGTCGGTCACGTGGCGACGGAGGAACGGCCGGAACTGCTCACGCCGGATCAGGCTCTCGCCGTGGCACAGCCGGGTAGAGGTCTGTTGACGTGCGGCCAGGAGGGCGTCCGGATCCAGGCTCTCGACCTCCAGCCAGTACAGATCGAACGGCTCGAGCGCCCGCGCGAGCTGGACGATGCCGCCCATCCGGTAGTCGAACTGGACGTCGACCGCGATCCCGATCCCGGGACCGACGACGTCGCGCAGGGTCCCGATCCACTTCACCGCCTCATCGAGGGTCCGCCTGTCGATCGCGCCGTCGCGGTAGGTCGGGAGAGTCGGCGGTCCGCCGTCGACCCCCTCCTGGATGAGGTTCGTCTTGAGGACCTTGTAGCCCTGGCCGACGACATCGCTGGCGCCGGCCGCCCAGTCCGCGTAGGTGAAGGTCGGCTCCTGGCCAACGACGGCCGGCCAGATCGCCCGGTACGTGGCGAAATGCGACCAGTACAGCGGGATCCGGTCGCGAAACCGGCCGCCGATGAGCTCGTAGACCGGCACGCCGAGCCACTTGGCCTTGATGTCCCACAGGGCAAGGTCCATGGCCGCGAGGACCTTCATCCGTTCCGGCACGCCCGGCCGGCCGCCGTACCAGATCCGTTCGTTCATGAGCTCGATCCGGAGCGGGTCCTGGCCGATGAGCCGCCGACCCATCACCTGGAGCGCCGTCATCAGCGATGCCGAAGTGTGCCAGTCGTAGGTTTCCGCCCAGCCCACGATGCCCTCGTCAGTGGTGACCTTGAGGAACCCGAATTCGCGCAGGCCGCCGTCGCAGACGAACGGCTCGATCGCGGTGATCCTCATCCGATGCCCTCCGTCCCGGTGACACTCGATCCGTCGCTGAAACGAGAGTGATTTACCATACCGCCTGTCGGTCCCACGGTCAGGGTCCGAGTCTAGATGCGGCCAGTAACCCATGACTCGATTGTTGCTTGTGGCTTCCATACTGCTGGCGATCGCAGCCTGCACGCCGACGTCAACGATACCGGCGACCCCGACGCCATCCCAGCAGTGGTTGAGCTGTTCTACCGATATCGTCTTCCAGGCGTCGGCCCTCAGTGGTCCGTTGGAGCCGAGCGGGGCGCAGGACGAGGCCGCATTGATCTTTCGAAGGTTTCCCGCTACACCGGCCTTTTGGCGTCGGCTCATAGACGACGACAAGCGAGTCGTGTTTGCAGCGGCCAACCCCAGCGCGTGGGATGGGAGGTCCGGTGGGGCTGGAAATCTGAGATTCGTTGACGTCGCGAACACCCGCGGGACGTGGGCGGTCGTAGCGAGCGGCGAATGTTGGCCGCGCGTCGTCCTCGAAGAAGGCCTGCAATACGGCAGCTGGGCTCTCGCAACCGTGAGCGACGACGCCAGGCAGATGGAACTACTGGTCAGTGAGTTTGAATGTGCGAGTGGCCAACCTCCCGGCGAACGGGTGCAACCGCCCGTGATCGTCGAGACCGATCACGATGTGACGATCACGTTCGGCATCGAACCCATCGGCGGCGATCAGGACTGCCCAACCGCGCCCGGACAGCCGTATCGCGTTACGCTGGGCGCTCCGCTCGGCCAGCGCGTGCTCCAGGACGGCGTCTACTTCCCGCCGAGAGTCGTCGCAATCCCGTAGGGCATCCAGGCTCCGACGCGACCTCTCGCATTGACACGGCGCCGGATTGTCGACAATATACGTCTTACGGTCCTGTGTGATCGCCCGGATCCGATATCCACTCCTCCCTCGGGTCGAGTGCGCGGGATGGCTGACTCCTCCGCCGTCCCGCGCACCGCAACCCGTCCCCTCGACCATCCACGAGCAGGAAGGACGCGCGCCACGATGACCGTCGGCTTCGGGATCCTCGGATCGGGCTTCATGGCCCACACCTACGCTCAATCCCTGGCCAGGCACGTCCCGGACGGTCACCTTGTCGCGGTCGCGTGCGGCACCAGGGCCCCGAGCCTTGCCGAGGAATACGGCGTCGCGGTCTCCCCCACGGCTGAGGCACTGCTGGCGCGGGACGACATCGAGGCGGTCATAATCGCCACACCCCATTCCACGCATCTGCCGCTCACGCGGTCGGCGGCGGCGGCCGGCCGGCACGTCTACATCGAGAAGCCGATGGCCGTGACACTGGCCGATTGCGACGCGATGATCGATGCCTGCCGGGAGGCGGGCGTGCTGTTGAACGTCAACAACGTCACCCGCCACCGCGAGTCTCCGAGCACCGCCAAGCGGCTGCTCGACGAGGGCGCCATCGGTGAGCTGCGGATGATCCGGGTCCTGAGTTCCGTCGTCGGCTACCTGCCCGACGACCATGGCTGGGCGAAGAACCCGGGCGAGGGCGGAGCCTGGCTGGACATGGGTGTCCATCTGTTCGACGCCCTGCGCTGGTTCACGGGCTCCGAGGTCGACACGGTGTTCGCCCGGATCGCGGACTTCGGCGGGCTCGAGCATCTGCGGCGCAGCGGCATGGCCGAGCTCGTCATGCGCAACGGGGTCATCGCCCAGGTGCTGATCAGTCACGAGATGCCGGAGCCTGGGCTCGGGTCGCAGAGCCAGTGGACCCTGATCGGCTCCAGCGGGATCATCGATTCCGACTCCTACGGCAAGGTCCGGCTGGGCCGGGGCGATGGCTGGGAGGAGGTCTTCGAGATGCCGTCCTTCGCGCTCAACGCCGATGTCTACAGCCCGGTCCGCCTGGCCGCCTTCGCGGCCCAGACACAGGCCTTCGCGCAGGCGGTCCAGGCCGGCACATCGGCAGCCGGCAGCCCGGCCTTGACCGGCGCCGACGGTCGCGCGGCGGTCGAGATCGTGGAGGCTGCGGCAAGGTCGTCCGCCAGCGGCGAGGCGATCAAGCTGCCGATCGCCGCGGCCTGATCGCCGGCCGCGTGACCCCAGCGATGGCCTCGATGCGTGTCGTGGAGCGCTCCATCCTGGGTGCCGCGGTGCCCGGGACCGCCCGCGCGTTCGCCACATTTCCGGCGTTCGTCGTGCTCGATGATGGCAGCCTGCTCGCCAGCTACAGCATCGGCTCCGGCAAGGACACCGACGATCTGACCATCGAACTCCGTCGATCGACCGACAGCGGCGCGACGTGGAGCGAGCCCGACCGGCCGTTCGAAACGACCGTCGACGGCCGGCACGGCTCGCTCAAGGCGGCACCGATCACCGTCCTGGAGGGCGCACGGCTCATCGTGGTCGCCCTTTGGATCGATCGCGAAGCGTTCCCGGGGCAACCGCTGTTCCACCCGACGACAGAGGGCTGCCTGCCGATGGCCATCCTCCTCGCCGACTCGGCCGATGGCGGACAGACATGGACGTCGTGGCGGACGGTGCCGATGCCGGACGATGTCGGGCCGCCATCGCTGACCAACGCCCTGGTCCGCTTCCCGGATGGCCGACTGTTGCTCAGCGTGGAGTCGAACAAGCCGTACCTGGACGTGTCGCGGTGGTTCCAGAGCGTGGTCCATGCCTGGTCGGATGACGACGGCCGGACGTGGACTGAGCCGGTCACGGTCTGTGCCGACCCCACCGGCCGGATCGCCAACTGGGACCAGCGCAAGGCGCTCGCACCGGACGGCCGACTGGTGACGTTCACCTGGACCTATGACTTTGAGGATGTCGCGTATCGCAACATCCAGCGCCGGATCAGTTCGGACGACGGTCTGACGCTCGGTCCGCCGGACGACCTTGGCATCACGGACCAGCCCGGGCACCCGGCGATCCTGTCCGATGGGCGGACGGTGCTCGCCTGGGTGGACCGCTTCGGGACCGCCTCGATCCGGGCACGCTCAGCGGCGTCGATCGACGCACCGTTTGACGCCGCGTCCGAGGTGACGATCTTCGACCTGCGCGACCCCGGGACGGCCACGCCGGACCTACCTGCCGCCGGCGCGACGAACGCGACGAACGCGACGACCGGCGATGCCCTGGTCGAGATGGGGACCTGGTCGTACGGCCTGCCCTATGCCGATACGCTGCCGGACGGCGATGTCGGTGTGGTCCACTACGCTCCCGGGCGCCAAGGCGGGACCGAGATCCGCTGGGCTCGGCTACGGCTCGATGCCGAAGGGGAGACCACGCCATGACGCTGCCCACGGACCCGCTGGCCAACGCGACGCTCGCCGAGATGGAGGCGTTCGCGGCGGCCGTCCTGCCGACCTACGCGCTCGACTACTACGCCTCGGGCGCCCGCGACGAGCAGACGTTCCGCGGCAACCTCGCCGCCTGGGGGCGCTGGTGGCTCGTCCCGCGGATGCTC
>JANOIS010000481.1:0-22293 GCA_031407755.1 Chloroflexota bacterium
CGAGGACGCGCAGGCGCATGACCAGCTCATCGTGCGTCGGAGCGGCTTGGAGGACTTCGCGTTCTCGTTCAAGGAGCGTCATGGATCCACCTGTCGCCATCTGTTGCGAGTCGCCCAGAGGGCCTCTTGATACTCATTGAACGGCATTCTACGCACAGGCTCGAGGAACCCATGGCCTGATGGGTCAAGTCCCGGGACGTGGTGTGAGTAGCGCTGGGCTCACCTCCTCGAGTTCGACGACGGCGTCGATGAGGGCAATCATCTCGGGCCGGAAGTAGCGCCGCCGTCCTGCCATTTGCCCGCTTGCCCTAGGGCGGTACCAGTCAAGAAGATTCGCCGGACTGGCCCAAGCTCGCTATCCGCGATCCAAGAAATAGACCGGTGACAAGGGCATCAGTTGGCGATGCTCCTCGGAGATCCGACTCTGGTGCAGTACCCACAGGGCGTAAATCCTCTCTACGTCAATGAGGGTTATCTTTCGCTTTCCCTGCTGCCTCGACTCGGCCTCCGCGTTCGCCGTGAAGCCACCCGTCGAAACGAATATGCCGATCTCATCTTCGCCTAAGACACCCGCGAACGAGCGGAGCCCGTCGGCATTCACCTTTGCTTCCTGGCGCTTGACTTGCACCTTGATCCTTGGTCCTTGCGCCCCCAGAGGGTCCGTGAAGGCGAGGATGTCGATGCCGCCGTCGGCACCAGGCGGGGCGATCCACGCCACGTGGTAGCCCATCGCGCGAAGGAGTGCTGCCACCAGCTGCTGAAAATCATATGGAGGTATGACCGCCAGGTGCGCGCGAATCTCCTCCCAGGCCGCTTCCCGGGCCTCTTCGAGCCCAAGCGGCACGTCACTCGGTTCGTCAGGCGGAGTCAGCGGCTCATCGTCCTTGGGCCGGTCCTTCTTCCACGCGCTGTAGAGACGAATAGCTTCTCTATACAGCGCCAGAGGATCCTTGAACTCCTTGATAGCCCTTCGTCCGTTCTCAGTCGCCACCCACGTGCCCGCAGACTTGGCAATCCAGCCGGCCTTTACCGGCCCGATCGTGGCAAATCGGACGACCTTCTCGTATCTGCGTGCCGAGGAGTCCATCCTTGTCCTTCCAGACGAGCTTCGGTCCAGAACCCATCGCGGGAGCACCGCGACGGGCTCGAGCGTCCCCGTGATTTCGTGCATCATGATCGGACCGATCCCGTCGGCTCGATCGTCAGCCGCTTGAACTCGAGGTACGTCGCGTGGGAAGTAAGCGTTTTGAGTCCTCCGTCACCGCGATCTCGTGGATCCCGTCCGAGGCGATCGAAGGCCTGTCGAAGTTTCCGTTCGAGCTCGGCGTCACCCACTACGACGATCCGCCGCCTGATCAGATAGAGGACCTGGAGGAACTACGAAGAACCGATCGCTTTCGGGAGGCGAATGAGCTGCGCGCGTTCATCGACGTCGAGGACGGCCGCATCGTCAACCACGGACACCTGGGTCAAGGCCACATTGGGGCCACGTCCGTGCGCCTCGGGCCTGTCGCCATCCGCTTCCCGGCAGTCCACCTCCCGGATATCCGCCCGGAGCCCGTCGTCGGCCCGTCATCTGTCCGGTTCGTCCAGACGGTGGGGGGACGGATGGGCCTGCCGACGCCGCGGCCGGTTCGGCACAAGCCGTTCGTGCAGTTCTGGCCGTCGATCGCGTGGACGACCCTGGCCCTGACCCTCAATGCCGACGGCTCGTCCAGCCACGAGCTTGTCGGAGCGAGCCCGTTCCCGCGTCATTGGGTGTACGACCATGCCGGCAGCCTCGTCGGGAAGTCGGGCGTGATCGACTTCAAGAAATGGTTCAACGACTCATTCGGAGAGCGGACGCCGTGGGGCGCAGACGACTCGCCGGCGGTCTTGTCCGCGGTCGAAACTGCGCTCGAGCGGGGGTTATCAGCGAGCATCATGCGAAGCGGTTCGAAGCCGAACACCCGGACGTTGTCCGCCGGAGAGACGCTCGTCGAGCAAGGCACGCCGGGAACCGACATCTACCTGATCCTTGACGGAATGTTCGTCGTTGAGGTCGACGGCGACCCGGTTGCCGAAATCGGTCCGGGAGCGGTGGTCGGCGAGCGGGCGTCGCTCGAGGGCGGAACCCGAACCGCCACGTTGCGGGCGATGACCCGCGCCCGAATCGCGCAGGCGAGCCCGGAAGCGCTCGACCTCGACGATCTCGGCGTCCTCGCAGCGACGCATTCGGCCGAACGGAACTCCGTCGTCACGAAGGACGACCGACGGGGCGCCCCCTAAGGACGGCGCGAGGGGTGCGGTTGCCGCCCAAGACCAAGCCAGGCTGTAGTAGAGCTCAGCGAGGATCCATTCCGACCAGAGCGGGGTGAATGCCGGATTCTCACGGCTGGCCAATCGGTGGATCAGGATTCGATGATGCGGCGCGTAGAGCGCGCTGGTGTCGAAGAGGATCCTGCGTGCCCGCGGCCCGATCAGCTCCGCCACGGAAAGTCATCACCGGGGCCCGACAGGGTCGTGAGATCAGACTCGACCTGCGCCACGCGCTCGACCGAGGATCGGGGGATTCGCCACCAACCCTCCGGATCTCGCCTGGAGCCTCGCAGATAGCCGGTTCGCGCCCACTTCTTGGCCGTGTTTCGACTCACGCCGAGGATGTCGGCGGCGGCCGTACTGGTAAGCCACGCGGTTGGAAGCGTGACGGGCTGGATCACCTCGATGACGTGGGTTGTCTGGACGGATCGATGCTCCGCCCGAGCGGCCGCGGCAAGTCGCCGGAGTTGCCCGCGGACGCGCTGGACTGAGGTCGTGGGGCGGTTCCCGCCAACCCCGGCGCATCGCCAGTCCGCCAGATGTCGTCCCACAGAACGTTAGGCGGGCTGCCCGCGCTCCTGGAGCCGGTGCTCACCCGGAACGACGGCACGCGCACGCACGATCAGGCGTATGTGTGGCCGCTGCGAGGACGCCCGACGGGCCCATAGCGCGCCTAGTGATGCTGGCTGGCGTCATCTGGCGGGATCGGTCGGGGCGTGCTCTCTGGCGGAGTCTCGTCGGCCAGCCCGAGGATGGACGCCGCGATCCTGGCCGCCGTCTGGTGTCCCGCGCCCGAAGGCGACGCCTGGATGTGCCGGCGGCGTCGCCGAAGACGACGTCGGCGGGGAGGATCGGGCCTGGTGCGACGAGGACGCCATCCCGCCCGTGGATCTGCGTCTCGGACACGGCACGGCACGACACGCACCTTCCGACAAGATCAGGGTGTGCGGCTCAGATCAAGCACGCGAACGCCGGTGTTCGCCACGTCGCGGATGTTGCGCGTGACCAGAACGAGATCGTGGACCAGCGCCGTTGCAGCCAGGAGACCATCCACCGTGGGCACTTGGTCGGGCACGTTCAGCCTTCCCCACCGATCCGCCACACGCGCATCGATCGGCAGGACGCGTTCCCCGAAGTCCGCGGTCAGCCGGTCCAGCCACTGCTCGAGGGCCAGGGCGGACGGCGTGTCACGGCGGCGGATCGACTCGATCCCGCGTCGGATCTCACCCAGGACCAGGACGCTCGTGAAGAGTTCGTCCTCGCTCGCCTAGGCGAACCAGGCACGGATCCCATCGTTCGCCCGATCACCTTTGCGAAGGTCGGAGACAACGGTCGTATCGATCAGCCAGGTCACGCCAGGGGCCGCGGCAGGTCGCGCTGGAGATCGAAGTCCTCATCCATCCCTACATCCGGCATGGAAGCGAGCATGGCCTTGAACGAACCAGCTTCGACATCGGCCTGGAGGGCGGCGCGCAGGATGGATCGGTGCTCAGCCTCGGCTGACCGACCATGACGCGCCGCGCGCCGTTTCAGGGCCCCGACGATCTCCGGGAGAACGCCGCGAACGATCAATTGACTCATCACCCACCCTTCGATCCCCTCTCGTGATAGCAATGCTAGCACTAGCGCCTTTGCTGTCAAGCCGATCAGCGCGTCCGGCGCGGAAAATGCCGATGACCTCGGCCGATGAGTCTGTCAGGGGCCGGCTTCGCCGAGTCGAACGCGCACGGTGTCATCGGCGATGAGCCGCGACGTCGGGTGGCCTGCGACGGCTGACAGGAAGGCCTGACTCGGTAGCGCGAGGAGTTCGACCTCGGTCAGGGCGACGACCGTGGCCGTGCGCGGCACGTCACGCAGGAGGGCGATCTCGCCGAACTCGGTACCGGGGCCCTGGATGCCGACCGGTCGATCGTCGATCCGTATCTCCACCTCGCCAGAATCCACGATGTAGAGGCGATCACCCGGGTCGCCCTGATGGAAGATCGTGTCCCCAGCGCTGAATCGGAGCGGCTCCAGATGCAGGGCCAGGCGCTCCAGCACCGGCGGCCCGAGCGGCTCGAACAGCGCGATGCCGCGCAGGATGGCGAGCTCGCGGACGGGCACGACGGCGCTGGCATCCAGCGCGCGCAGGGAGCGCCAGGCGATCAGGACCGATATCGGCAGCAACAGGCCGGCCAGGCCGAACGCCGCCTGCGGCCCGACGATCACGATGACCACGGGCACGAGGATGGAGCCGAGGCCGAAGGCCGCCATGAACATGCCCTCGACGACGCCCAGGACGCGCGCAAGGACCGCGTCAGGGCAGGTCCGCTGCAGCAGCGTCCGGCCGATGACGTCCTGGGTCGTACGGCCGGCTCCGGCCACGAGCAGGAGCGTGCCGGCCACGATCGGCAGCGGGACGAGGCCGATGCCGATCAGCGGCACGCCCCACGCGACGAGCGCCACGGCGAACGGGATCGCGAGGCGAACGCGTCCGGCCAGCGACAGGGCGAACGCCGCTCCAGCGAGACCGCCGATCCCCGCCATGGCGTTGAGGAAACCGACGCTGCTGGCGCCGGCATCCAGGAGATCGAGCGCCAGGACGACGACGAGCACGTCGAGCGCGCCCCATACCACGGCGGCCGCCCCGAGCAACAGGACCACCGTTCGCGGTCCGCGAAATCGAATGACGGCGGCGAGCCCGCCGACGAGTTCCGACGCGAGCCCGCCACTGGCCATCTCCTCACCGGGTGCGGCTCCCTGGAGGGCCGAGGTCCGAGATGCTCGCGCCGGGACCCGCAGTCCCGTGACGGCGATCGCGGCCGCGGCCGCGATCGATCCCGCAACCAGCAGGGCCATGCCTGGACCCGCGAGCTGGATCAGGATCCCTGCGGTGGCCTGGCCGGCCAGGATGCCGAGGCCTTCCATCGTGCCCGACGCCGCGTTCGCCGCGGTCAGCTCGGCGGGCGTCCGTGATACCCACGGGAGCAGGGACCCGTGGGCCGGTCTCGTGAGGGTGATGGCCATCGCGCCCAGGACGGCCAGGCCGTACACGACGGCGGGCGTGATGCCCGACACGATAGTGACGGCCGTGCCGATCATCAGGACTGCCTGGGCGACATAGGACACGAGGAGGACGCGTTCGCGCGGGAACCGATCCGCGAGGGATGCGGCGATCGGGGCGACGACAGCGGCCGGCAGCAGCTGGAGCAGCGAGACCGCTCCCGCCTCCGCGACGCCGCCGCGCTCGAACGCATAGATCAGGATCGCCAGCCAGCGGGCCCAGTCCGCCAGGTTGAACGCGGCGAAGGCGAGCACGACGCGCCGCAGCCGGGCGTTGCTCAGGACAAGGCGGAAGACGGCTCGGCGATCCACGTGGCGCGGAGCATCCCACACCGCCGACGGTCGCTCGAGGGTTCTGCGGCCCTGTCCTCGACCGTGCCTGGATGGCCCGTCGCGCCTTGGTCCTATTCGGCCGCGCTTCCAGAGGCGCTGGGGGTGCTCGTCTGGCGCGGCCAGGGTTGTAGCATGCACTCGGTTCAAACACCACCGCAGAGGAGCGGATGCCCAGCGTCGCCATGGCACAGGTTCGCCCGTCGGAGACGGTCTTCACGTGGAGCGCGCCGCCACTCGTCTTCGGCCGGGGGGCGTTCGATGAGCTCGGACACCACGTCGCCGCGCTGGGGCTTCGCCGCGTCGCCCTGGTTATGGACCCGGGCCTAGCGAGCACACATCTGCTTGAACGGGCCACGCGCCTCCTCGGCGCAGCCGGCATCGCATCGGTCGTCTATCCCGACGTCCACATCGAGCCGACCGACGATTCGCTGCGCGCGGCAGGAGCGTGGGCTCGCGCCGAGCGCCCCGACGGCTATGTCGCGGTGGGGGGTGGGTCCGTCATCGACACGGCGAAGGCGATGAACCTCCTGGCCACCAACGACGGCGACCTGGCCGACTACCTCAACCCGCCGATCGGTGCCGGCCGTGCGCCAACACGGCCGCTGGACCCGCTGATCGCCCTGCCCACGACTGCCGGGACCGGTGCCGAGAGCACGCAGGTCTGCATCGTGGGCGTTCACGCGCTCCGGTTGAAGACGGGCATCAGCCACCCTGCACTGCGCCCGCGGCTGGCGATCGTGGATCCGCTCACGACGGTTACGATGCCCCGCGGGGTCACCGTCGCGAGCGGGATGGACGTCCTGTGCCATGCCCTCGAGTCGTATACAGCCCGCCCATTCGATGCCCGTCCCAAGGTCGACGACCCGGCCTCACGGCCCGCCTACAACGGCTCCAACCCGATCAGCGACATCTGGGCGACCAGGGCGCTCGACCTCGTCGGCCGCTGGTTCCGCCGAGCGGTCGACCATCCCGGAGATCTCGACGCACGCGAGGGGATGATGCTCGCCGCGACCTTCGCCGGGATCGGGTTCGGGAACGCCGGCGTCCACATCCCGCACGCCTGCGCCTACCCGATCGCCGGGCTCGTACGCGACTACCGCGCACCCGACTACCCCGATGCGGGGCCGCTCGTGCCCCACGGACTTGCCGTTGTGGCGACAGCCGCGGCGGCCTTCCGCTTCACCTACCCCACGAGTCCAGAACGGCACGAGGAGGCTGCCCGACTACTGACCGGCCGGCAGGTGGACGGGATCGACGCCCTTCCGGAGGCGATCACGGCGCTCTGTCACGACGTCGGAACCCCGCGCAACCTGGCCGAGTACGGATATGGCCAGGATGACATCGATTCCATCGTCGATGGCGCGCTTGCGCAGCAGCGGCTCCTTGCGGTCAGCCCGCGGCCGGTAACGCCGAGCGACATCGCGTCGATCGTCCGCCGATCGCTCGGAACCTGAACGCGACGGATGGACCTCGGGCTGGTGGTTCATATGCGCCAGACCGCGACGCGCTTGCCGACAGCGTCCGCATCGAGCAACTGACGGATGTCGTGGGGGTCGCTGGTGATGACGATCGCAGGCGCCCGTCGCAGGGCCTCGACGGCAACCAGGGCATCCACAACGTCATGGAGCTTCGTCGCCTGCATCAGGCTCGCAGCGTGGCTCGCGCGATCGAGGTCCACAGGTGCGACCTCATTCGCGATGCGGAGGATGGTCCGTACATCCTCGAGGCTCGTACCGCCGGCGATCGCCTGGGTCACGACGATCATCGGCACGATCAGTGCGGCGTCCGCGTCGCGAACTTCGTGCTCGAGCATGGACCGCACGGCAGGATCACGGCGAGCGAGCTTCGAGACTCCGTCGGCATCCAGGACAACGGTTCGTCTTGACCCTGGCGGTGCACTGGTCGCCAGCCGCGGCTTGTTGGGGCGTCGGGCCATCCGCTACCGCGGACGCGGCAGCTGAGCAACGACGCTGTGAACGGCTTCCGCTACTGGCCCGACTTCCTCGTCATATCGGCGGAGGAGCTCGGTCAGCCTGACGCGGGCAAGCGCGTCCCGCGCCGCGCTATTGAGAAACCTGCTCTTGCCGCCGCGGCCGAAGCGTGCCGTCAGTTCCGCATCGACGTCTGCGTCCAGGCTTACCGATCGTTTGACGATCGCGCCCGCGTCGCGGCGCCCTGAGACTCGTGTCCGAGAGACCGCCCTGGTGCGAGTCGAGGCTCGAGCTGCCTTGGCAGTCGGTCTAACGACATCTGACGGCTCGCCTGACGGCTCGCCAGTTTTCCGCCCGGTCTGGTCGCTCATGGTCGGATGCTACTGCTGGTACTACCGCGAGTCAAACTGCCGCCTGGGGTGGTAGGCGGCTGGGGTGGTCATGCTTCCCTTCGAGCAGCGGACCTGTCCAGCTCTGCCGGGCGCCACGGAGCCGGTGCCGAGTCGTCCCGCTCCGTCATCTTTCGAGCCAGTTTGGCTCGCAACTTCGTCCACGGAATCCGAACTGCCCCGTCGGCATCCCCCAATGCTGCGCGGACCGCGGTCAGGTCCAGCTCATCCTCGATCGCCTCGAGGAGCAGAACGTCCGACATCGGGACGATGGCGACCAGATTGCGACCGCGGCGCATGACCGTCACCCGTTCGTTGTCGTAGGCGACGCGATTCACGACTTCGGCGAAGTCCTGTCGAGCCTCGCTCACAGAGATGCTGTTGGCCATTTAGGGCTCACCATCATTACAGTTCGCGTCGGCGGATTTCTTCGAGCGTGGCCATGACTTCTTCGCGGGCGGTCCCGGACGCCTGGTGGACCCGGCCGGTCTGCGTTCCGGTCACGCCCGGCCGACAGCCCGAACACGTCCGATCATCAGCCGCGCCTTCTCTCGGCTCACCGCCGATACGTAGCGATCCAGGGTCGTGTAGCGCACGTCGATCTTGCCCGACTCGATTTCAGCGACCACGGACTGACCGATGCCCATCTCGCGCGCCACGTCGGTCTGGCTGAGCCCATTCTTCTTGCGGAGCACGACCAGGCTGTCGATAAGCTCGAGGCGTTTGCTTTCTGCGGCCAGGAGCTTGGGGAAGTTCGGGTTCCGCGCGGTCCGGCGTTCGATCGAGCGGTCGAGGTCATCCATCGCTTGTCCTCCGATCCGGATGTTATCGGTCGTCACCGATATAGTCAAGCACTCCGCCATGACTCCGTGAGCCTCGCGACCGCCACTCGTCGCGTCGTCTGAGGGCCATGTTGATGATGCGGAGAGGAGTCTTCGGGGACTTCTTGGTGAAGCCATCGATCGCCAGCAGGATCCGGGCCTTGGTGCCTTCCTCCGTGAACAGGATCCGGTGCGTCACATCGTGCCCGTCGATGTTCCCTCGACACGGATCTTCGCCATCCTGGCCAACACACGCGCGGCGTCGTTGTCAGTCAGCCCGTCGAGGTACGTGTCGACGGGTCGTGTCCCGGACGGCGTGGCGTAGTGGCGCCACCGCCTCTTGATAGGTCCCCTGCGTGTTGGGGAGTCCATTCTTGCCCTTCCACACGAGCTGCGGATCCGGGGTCGTATCGCGGGCGTAGCGCACGATCGAGGGCCTCTTTTCTTCGGGGCGGGCGAGCGACGTGGCCCGGACGATGGTCTTGGGCTTCAGTTTGTCAGCCACGGCTTATCCCCCGCTCACTTGCGCACCAGTCGGACCGCCTTGCCGGCGAATGCCGCGGAACCGAATCAGTCCGATCGCGACATACCCGAGACCACCGGCTCGAGCAGAGCTTGCGCGAGTGACGCGCACGATGGACGATGGGCACATGGATGCAACACCGGCTGACGGAGACACGTTTATCAACGAGAACGGCGTTTAGATCGTGTCGAAGCCCACGACGATCGCCCACCTCAAGCAGACTGCCCAGCGTACGTTCGGTGATCTCGGCCTCGTCAAGGCCGTGGTCGATGTCGATCGGCAGGTGATGGCCATCGGTGGCGGGCTGCACGTCGACGAACAGGCGGCCTTGTTGAACGACGGATCGCGCCAGCGTGCGGTGTGGGGGATCAACCTCTACCCGGACCAGTACGAATCGCCGCACTGGCTCGAGTTCGACTCGACGATCAATCTCCGTCCGCCCGCCAATCGATCGAGATCGGTCCAGGATCCAGCGACGCAGGCGCAGGTCATCGCGGTCGTACGGGCGTTGGTGAAGCAGTGAGCGAGCCAACCCTGCACGGAGGCCTGACACACGAGCGCTGGGAGCGATTGAGCCTGGCGGACCAACTCGCGAACATCGGCACGGAAGTCGCGAGAGCGGCACGTGCGAAGAACAGGCAGGACGTCAGCCGCCTCCAGCAACACTTCGACCTGGCGCTGGAGCTGTTCGAGTTTACGCTCGACGATGAGCGATGGCGGGACCAGCGAGTCGAGATCGGTCGGGCCCGCGAGATCGTCTGCGACTTCCTCGCGGGGGACAACGAGTACGAGTCCACCGCCGAGTCGCTGGACGCCTACTTCCTGCCCTTCTCCTACCTCTCGCTCCAGGCCGGAGGTCCCGGCCTCGAGCACGCCGGGGGCTAGGCCTCCGCGCCGACGCCCATCGCAACCGTCCCGTCGGACAGGACCGGCGAGATGAGGCCGAAGATGTTGCCATCGGGATCGAGCAGGTTGCCGCCGCGGCCGATGCCCGGCCAGTCGGACGCCGCCAGCGCCTCGGTCCCTCCGAGCTCGACGGCGCGGCGCATCAGCCCGTCGACGTCGTCGACGCCGATCACAAAGTTGCAGCCATTGACCGGCGCGCCGACCTCGGGACGCGGACCCTGCCGCTGGGTCAGACCACCGTTGATGCCGAGACCAGCCGCGCCGGCGGCGTTGCCGATGGCGCCCTCGCCGGTGTCGATGACCCAGTACGGCTGGTCACCGCCGCCGTAGTCCTGGAAGGTCCAGCCAAGCAGCTCCGAGTAGAAGTCGATGAGCTGCTGCGGATCCGACGCGTGGATCTCGAAGTGGACGACGAGATTAGCCATGTCGACCTCCTTGGCGTTCCTGGTTGGTGTGCGACCAGTATGCCCGCTCAGCTGGCGCCCGCGGCCATCGGGTCGAGCGTTCGAACGCCGGCAATTGACGTCTCACCTTCAGGTGCCTATCGTGCTACTCATGAGTAGCGCGTTGGCGACGGATCGCGAGGACCGCAGTGTCGTCCGCGACTGGCTCGCCGACGGCACCGGTCTGCTCACCGTTGCGGCCCTTGGCCTCCTGGCCGCGGGGTCGTTCGCCTGGTTCCTGGCCGTGACCGATCAACTGCTGCCGCACGATCTCGCGTGGCTGTCGATCACCGAGGGCGAGCTTCGACGCGTCGCCGACGGGAGGCTGGTGCACTTCATGGCCCACGACCGAGCGGCCTTCGGTGGGACGCTCGTCGCGATCGCCATCCTTGATCTGTGGCTCATCCGGGTGCCCCTCGCAGCCGGTTGCGCGTGGGCGTGGTGGACGCTGGCCATCGCCGGCGGCATCGGGTTCCTGAGCTTTTTGACCTACCTCGGCACCGGCTACCTCGACACCTGGCACGGGACCGCGACCGTCATCCTGCTCCCGATGTACGCGCTCGGGCTCGCGCGCACCCATCGGACGCTGGATGCCCCCGCCGGGCCGCACGCCCTTGCCCTGCCCGGGTCCGCACCGCGGCGCGGGTCATCTGCCTGGGTCGGTCGTGCCCTGCTGCTCCTCGCCGGCTTCGGGGTCACGGTCGCGGGGCTCACGATCGCGACGATCGGCACCTTGGTCGTCTTCGTCCCGCAGGACATCGAGTTCATCGGGCTGTCGCGGACCGCGCTCGACGCCATCGATCCTCGCCTCTTGCCGCTCATCGCCCACGACCGTTCGGGCTTCGGCGGCGGTCTCGCCACGACGGGCCTGACCGTCCTCGCGTGCGTCTGGTGTGGCCGGCCGTCACGAAGCCTCTGGGAGACGCTGGGCATCGCCGGGATCACCGGCTTCGGTGCCGCGATCGGCATCCATGGGTTGGTCGGCTACCTGGACCTGTCGCACGTCGGACCGGCAGTCCTCGGCGCTACCGTCTTCGCAGCGGGACTGGCGCTCAGCCTCTGTGCGCCGATCGAGGCACAACGCCCATGACGAGGCGGCTGGTAGCTGGATCGCCGTCCGGCCCGTCGCAAACGACGGCTCGCATTCCTCAGAGAGGACTGCCAAGAGCACTATTCATCGTCAGCGTCCCAAGGAGCCAAATGCCCCCTAGCAGTGGCAAAGTCGCCACGATCAGAACCAGCCACCGAGTCGCCCCGCGGACGCCCGCGGACCTCCCTGCGATGTACACGCCAAGTGGTCCGAGGAGAAGCTCCGCTGGAACGAGGGCGCTCAGCACGTCGGTGACAGGGCGTGCCTGCTCGATGGCGATGTCGCGGAGCCGTACGTCTTCGGCTGTGACTGCCAGACGTTCGAGGCTGAGACCGACGATCCATATCGCGGCCGGCAACGCGAGCGCGAGCACCGCGCCGGCCCCAACACCCAACCAGAATCTCTTCGACATCGGTTCAGGCTCCTCACGAACGCCTCTGGCAGCGCGGCTTTGCCGCTGTGCGAATGGGTCGCCGCGATCGTTCCCGACGATCGTCGCAATCACGAGTCGGGCCGCCACCGCGGCGGCGCCGGCGGATAGCCGAAACCTGATTCGCGAGAGACCATCCTGCATGATGCACGGTGGTCCTACTCCATCCGCTTCTGATGGCCGGGGTCCGTGTCGCTCGGTTCACGCTTGCGGGATCGTCGGTTCTGTGTCGTCGCACGGGGCCCTCGCTGGTGCATTCCGTCGCCGATAGGGTGACGCCTAGCGCACCCGCCCGTTACGTCACGCCACGGCATCGGGAGCAGAGCGAATGCACACCGACGTCAGGGCTCTGCGCGCTAGGTGTGATTCCTGAGGACGTTGGTGACGACGTCCCGGATATGCCTCGATCCGGTCAGCTACGACCGTGGGTCGTGGTAGGCGCAGATCGGGACCGTTCGACGAGCGCTGGCCGAGCACCTCACGCTCAAGCGCGGCGCCGCCGACGCCGTTCACGGGTGCGGGAGCCCGGCCCGTCTCCCGTCGGTCACAATGTGTCCGGGGCCCACCCCGAGTCCGCCAGATGTCGTCCCACAGAACGTTAGGCGGGCTGCCCGCGCTCCTGGAGCCGGCGCGCACCCGAAACGACGACATGCTCACGCACGATCAGGCGGATCAGTGGCCGCTGCGAGGACGCACGAAGGGCTCATAGCGCGCCTAGTGATGCTGGCTGGCGTCATCTGGCGGGATCGGTCGGCGCGCTATGAGCTCCGGCGGAGTCTCGTCGGCCAACCCGGGGATGGACGCATCGGTCCTGGCCGCCGTCCCGGTCTGCCGCAGTCGCCGCTTCGGTCGGCCGCGATCGGTCACCTACGACCAGGGGTCGTGTCGTCACAGACTCGAGACCGTCCGCCGATGGGCACCGGGCACGCCCACGCTCCGCCGTGGCGCCGCCGACGCCTGGATGTGCCGACGTCGTCGCCGAATACGACCGTGGTTCATCGCTGACGAAGATCCGGGGGACCACGGTTCAGGCGCCCGGCTCGTCTCCCATCTGTCAACAACGTGTCCGGGGAATCAGATCCAGGCGCCAGTCACGGCCGGATCAGCCGAGCCGGCGGCGGTACCTGACGGCCAGCGCCGCCGCGGCCACGGCGACGCCGGTTGCCAGGACGGCCAGGATGATGCCCGGTGGCAGGGCTGGGCCAGCGGCGCCGGCGTCGCCGACGGCCGAAATCGGCGTGCTTGCTGCCGGGGCCGTGGGGCCGGACGGGTTCGTGGCGGATGGCACCGGAGCCTGGGTCGCGGGGCTCGCGGATGCCTCAACCACAACGACCGTTCCGGTCATGAACGGGTGGAACGTGCACAGATAATCGAATCGCCCGACTCGATCGAAGGTCACGGCGAAGTCATCGCCGTCGAAGAGTTGACCGCTGCCATCGAACGCCGCGCCGTCAGCAGGAGTGACCGTGTGCTGCTCGGGATCGCGCCGCACCTCCCACACCACAGAACGTCCCGCCTCGACGGTCACGGTCTTCGGCGTGAACGCGAAGCCCTCGACCGCGACGCGCGCGCCGACCGATCCCGGCTCCCGCGACTCGGCTGCGACACCCTGGGCGACCAATGCAGCGGCCATGAGCGTCGTCCCGAAGACCACCAGAGCGGCCGCGACCCGAAGGGAGCGGCCGGCGCGTTGGGCGGGGATCGCGTGGTGATCCATGCTGACCGATACGTCGGCAATGACGGACCGGATCGCGAGAGAACCGTCCATGCCGAATCGACGTATCCCATGACGATGGGACGCGCCCCACGTCGTCCCCGGAAGGTGGAGACTCATCGTGAAGCGAATCAGCGCACTCCTCGCCGCCGGCCTGCTGCTCATGGCCGTGCCCGCAGCAGTCTTCGCCGCCGACGAAGTGTTCACGGCGGACCTGTCGGGTGACGCCCAGGTTCCACCGATCGATGTCGCAGGAACCGGCGACGCGACAGTCACCATCGCCGACGACGAGAGCTCGGTGAGCTGGGACGTCAGCTACAGCGGCCTGACCGGCGATGCGGCGGCCGGCCACATCCACTTCGGGGCCTCTGACGCAGCCGGCCCGGTCATGATCGCGTTCGCGACCGTGACCAACACCGGCAGCACCGGATCGTTCGCGTCCGCCGACTACGCCGGTGGCGATGGCCTCCCAGCCGACTGGGACGGCGTCCTCGCGGCGATCCGCGATGGCGATGCCTACGTGAACATCCACACGGCTGCGAATCAGGCCGGTGAGATCCGTGGTCAGCTGGCTGCGTCCGCCTCGCCCCCGGCGACCGATACGATCGCCGACGCCACGACGACCTCGCCGTCAGCGCCGATCGGGCTGTTGCTCGCCATCGGCGTCATCGGCCTGGCGGTCGGCGTGCGCCGCTTCGTCCTCCGCTAGCACCCTCACCCGCTGCATGCCGTCGGCGAAACTCGCCGACGGCGGCTAGCGGGGATTTCCCTCACGCAACGCCGCGATCGACTTTTCGATCCGGCGTTGTCGTGTCTCGTCGGTCTTCGCACCGCCGATGGAGAGCACGTGCCACGACTGATTGCTGTACGACAGTGCGTCGAACGTCCGGCGGGCGTCTGGCTCGGCATCCAGGGCCGCGCTGAAGTCCGGCGGGACATCGACCACGCGCGGCGCGGTGTCGAGCACAAGGTCGACCTCGAGGACATCGCCGGCCTTGACGCCCGAGGCGGCCCGGTGCTCGGCACTGACGCCGATCATGTACACGTCCCCGAACACCGCGACCGTGTTTCGGTACGCATAGCCGTTGAGGGTCACGACGACCGGTGGCCGCTTGCCCTTGCCGAGGGCCTCGACGACGTCCGGCGGCACCCTGAACCCGGTCGCCGTCTTGCCTGACTGGTCGAGCGTGGTCGTGAATCTCATATGGCGAAGTATGCCGCCCGAGCGCGCACGGGACGGAAGTGGAGTCCAACAGGCAGACTGGTGGCCGAGCGGTCCGTTGCGACCGGTTAAAGGAGCCGTGCCATGAACCTTTTCGGCCGCAAGCGGGACCAGGAGGCCGTGCCGGACCAGACCACCGACGACCAAGCCCTCGACCGGTACCGCTACATGCTGGCGACGGCGCCGCCCGAGGACATCGAACGCGCCCACGAGGAGGCATTCGCGCGGCTGAGCCCGGACCAGCGCCAGCAGGCCCTCAAGGCGCTCGCTGCGCACGTGCCTGCGAGCGAGATCAGCGGCGACGACCCGGCCTCTCTCGCGCGCACGGCGACGCGGGCGGAGATCCGCCAACCCGGCACGATCGAGCGAGCGTGGGGTGGATCCGGCGCCGGGTTCGGCCTTGGCAGCTTCTTCATGACGACATTGGCGGCGAGTTTCATCGGGACCGCCATCGCGCAGGCGTTCTTCGACAACGACCCTGCGGCGTCGGCGGCTGTCGGCTCGGCCGACGGCGGTGACGGCATGGCCGACTCGGGCGGTGGCGATTTCGGCGGTGGCGATTTCGGCGGGTTCTGATCCGGCGCTCTGACAACGCGCTACCCTGAGCCAACGTCCGGCGTGGCTTCGGACGGGTCGCAAGGGAGCGATGTGGGGGATACGTTCTGTCCGCGTTGTGGACGCGAGCGCACCGGCAGCTTCCGGTTCTGTCGTGACTGCGGCTTCGATTTCGACGACGCGGTCATGGCCCTGGGGCCCGATCCCGAGCGCGCGGTCGCGACGCAGACGCTCTGGGTACCGCCCCCGACGACACCTGCGGCCGAACGGCCCAAACGGCCTGCGCGGCTCGGTCGCTACATCGCCGTCGCCGTAGTCGGACTGCTCGGCATCAGCGTGCTCTCGACGCTGGCGACCGGGCCACCGGCCGCGGTGGTGGTGCCGCCGGCAACGACGGCAACGGGCGGACCGCCGACCCCAGCACGTACCCCGACGGCCGTGAGTCCCGCGGTCGGAAGCCCCACAACGGCCCCGACGGCCGTCGCGTTCGGGCCAACCGGGCCCACAGAGACCGGCACCGTGAGCCGGGTGGTCGATGGCGACACCATCCGCGTCGTGATCGATGGTGTGGATTTCCCGGTGCGGTACATCGGCATGGACACGCCGGAGCCGGACGCCACCGACCCCACGATCAAGCGAGTCGCGGACGCCGCGACCGCAGCCAATGCCGCCCTCGTCGACGGTCGTGAGGTCATCCTCGAGCGGGACGTCTCGGACACCGATCAGTTCGATCGATTGCTGCGCCATGTATGGGTCCAGAACGAATCCGGTGCCTGGCTACTCGTGAATCTGGAGCTCATCCGTCTGGGCTTCGCCCAGATGTCCACCTACCCGCCGGACGTGAAGTACGTCGACCTCCTGACGGACGCGCAGTCGACGGCCCGGACGGGCGCGCTCGGCCTGTGGTCCGTACCGGACGAACCAGCACAGACGGACACAGGCTCCTCGGATTGCGACGCTTCGTATCCCGACGTATGCATCCCAGCCTATCCTCCCGACCTCGATTGCGGCCAGATCAGTGACCGCCGGTTCACGGTTCGCCGTCCGGATCCGCACGGCTTCGACTCCGACCGTGACGGGATCGGCTGTGAGAGCGGATAACGGAGTTCGTGAGGGTCGGTAAGCGCAGGCCGGGAATCGAAAAGCGGCCCGTCCGTTGGGACAGGCCGCCGTTCTGGCGCGGCCTAGGCGGAGCGAACCGTCTTGGCGCGTGGGCCCTTGGGGCTTGCCTCGACCTCGAAATCGACGGCCTCGCCGCCAACCAGGCGGTCGAAGTCCAGCGATGAATCGAGGGCGCCGCGATGGAAGAAGTATTCCTTCTCATCCTCGGCGGTGATGAAGCCGAAGCCGCGATCGGCAACGACCTTCTTGATGGTACCGGTGGCCATGAGGACCTCCAACACTTCCCGAACGCGGAGAGACGGCGCACGGTCCGTTCGAGAAGGGGATCGACCACGCGGAGCTTCGCCACGCAGTGCGGCGAAGCGCCACCATAGCACACGACGCCCGTCGGCCCGTCTGGTCAGGCGCGATCCTGCTCATAGTTGGTGATCGTCAGGTGGGTGGCCGCGCGATCGTTGCGCGATTTGATCGTCCAGGCGTAGGTCTTGTCCGCCTTCGCGATGCGCCATCGATTCGGGTCGTATAGGCCGCGGATGCCGGGCGTGTCCTTGATCACGACCATGACCCGAGACGGAACCTCGGCGAGGACCGCCTCGAGTCGGCGCTGGTCGGCCGTATCGAACGAGCGGTTGTCGTACGCGCTGAAGTCGGTGTCGTACGGGGGGTCGACGAACACGAAATCGGTCGGCGTCAGTCGTGCGTCTGCGAGGAACGGCTCGAAATCCAGGCAGCGGAACTCGGTGCTCGCCAGGCGGGCCAACAAGGCTGGGCTGAACAGCTGGTTGGCCTTGCCTGCGAGCGACTTCTGGTTGTAGCTGACGCCCCCATACGGGACGTTGAACTCGTCGTGCGCGTTGAATCGAAACATCGCGGCGTACGCAAACTCTCGAATCAGGAAGAAGTCGGCCAGGCGATGTGTATTCCGATGGCCTGCCAGGCGGGCTGCGTTGTAGCGGCTTCGGACGGACATGTACAGCGAGGAGCGAACGGCGCCTTCGATGTTGGCGAGCAGGTCCTCCGGTGACAGGCGGCGGCCGACCCGGACCTCCACCTTGCGCATCCGCGCGAACTTGGCGACGACATCGCGTCCGACTCGGCCCATGAACAGGTCGCTCAGGGCCGGACCCGCGGGATCCAGGCAGGCACGCACATCCCCCTCAAAGCGGGCCAGGGTCGCGGCGGCTTCGGCTGGCGCATCGCGTTCGAAGGCATGGACGAGCCCGTCGTACAGGGCGTGAAGCGACGCCAGACCGTCCCATGCTCGGGCGATGCCCAGCACCGCGGATCGGAACGCAGGGTCCTGGCTGGCCGCCCCCGTGTACAGGCCAATCAGATCTGGGCTGGCATCGTTGACGAGCGCCGGGACCTCGACCGGCGTTGCGAACAGGATGGAGCCGCCACCGACGAACGGGTCGATCAGGCGGCCGATCAGGGGCGGTGCGGCCGCGGCGATCGCCGGCAGCTCCTGGGACTTGCCGCCTGGCCATTTCAGGAACGGGCCGAGGGCAGGAACGGCCTCCATCCGCGGCGGGAGGAAGCCGGGCAGGCGTAGGGTGGTCACCGCCCGGAGGGTACGACACGCCGCGCTGCGACAGATTCCTCGTGCGCCGCGGCTAGTGACTTGCAAGACGCAAGCGACTGGAGTACGGTGGTTGCCAGCGCAACGACTGCCAGGAGCCCATCCCGCATGAAGGACCAGATCCGCTCCGCACTCGGGAGCGGCCATACCATCGATATCACCACGATCGGCCGAAAGACTGGCGAGCCACGCCGGATCGAGATCGTCTTTCACAACATCGATGGCCGGTTGATCATCACCGGGATGCCGGTTGCGAATCGAACACGAGGCTGGCTCATCAATCTCGAGTCTGACCCCGATCTCACGTTTCACCTCAAGGGCTCGGTGCAGGCTGACCTGCCGGCGACGGCCCGGGTCATCACCGATGACACGGAGCGCCGATCCATCGCCCAGTGGATCGTGACCCATGCGTGGGTCCAGCAGGACGTCGAGACGATGGCGGCCCATTCACCCATGATCGAGGTCACCCTGAATGACCTCGCCGCATGAACCTGGCCCCGCCGGTTAGCCGCCGAAGCCATGGGTGACGTGCGACAGATGCGGCTGGTGGTCACCGCCGAGGATTACGACGAGGCGCTGGCGTTCTATCGCGACGCGCTCGGGCTACGCGAGGTCGCATCGTTTGCCGCGGGTGGCGGTCGGGTGACCATCCTCGATGCGGGGCGGGCCACCCTTGAGATCACCGATCCGCCGCACGCGGTCCACATCGACACGGTCGAGGTCGGTCGGCGCGTCGCCGGACATATTCGCGTGGCCTTCCAGATCGACGATGCTGAGGAGGCCACGTCCCGGCTCATCGACGCGGGAGCGGTCCTGATCGCGCCGCCGACGGAGACACCGTGGCGATCGCTGAACTCCCGACTCGAGGGCCCGGCCGGGCTCCAGCTGACGTTGTTCCAGGAGCGCGTCCAGGACTGATCAGCTCCAGCGGAAGTTGACATTCGGCGGACGCGTACATCAGGGAACCCGGGGTGGTCAGCGTCTCGCCCGTCTCGAGCGACGTCTTGAGGCCGGACAGGATCATCGGCTGGCCGCCCCCGGACCGGGACGGGGTCAGAAGTCCTCGCTCACGCGGTCGAGATCGTCCGGCCCGAGGATGTCCTTGAAGAGCACGCTCGACGGATCGTCGCTCACGGGCAGCCCGTAGTAGAGGATGCCGATGTTCTTCGTCACCATCTTGCGCAGCCGCTGCATCCGCCGGTCGTCATCCACGCCCGCGCCCATGCGAGCCGTCGACACGACAGCGAGATGGCCGTCGGCGCGCAGGCCATAGGCGTATCGCCACGTCTTGCCCGCGATGTACATGTCCGCGCTCGTGAGCCCGATGACGACGACCTCCGGATCAGTCGCGGAATGTTCGGCGCGGATGGCGTCGAGGAGCCGCTCCGCGATGACCTGGCGGCGCTCCGGGTCGAAGGCATCGTCGGGAATCAGGATCGAGGGCAGAAGTTCGATCTCCAGGTCGAACTTGGCGCGGTAGTGCGCCACGAGCGCCTCGGCGTCCGCGACGGGGAAGTCCTCGATCGGTGCGAGACGCACGCTTCGCCCGATCGGAGGACTCGGCACAGGGAGCGGTGAGCGCGGCTGGATCGTCCGCGCCGTGGGCAGCACGATCGCGACCCGGGGTGGTCTGTCCAGATTGACGAGCAGGACGGTCCCGACGACCGCGATCGCACTCGCCATCGAGAGAGCGACCATCCGGAGTGCCCGCTCACCGTATCTGCCGCTCACCATCGATATCGATTCATGGGCCGACGATACTCGAACCTTGTCGCCTTATCGGTCCGCGGCGATCGAACTCGTGGCGACAGCCTCGACCAGGCCGACCATGACCGCAACGACCTGGCCGTCAGTGAGGCCACCGCCTGACAGGGACCGCCACGTGGTGAAGGCAAGGGCATGGGCCATGACGGCCTTGAACGCCGGCCCTCGCTCGGTGGCCACCGACCAGGGCTCGACCAGGGTGCTGAGCAGGTCGCCCATGCGCACCTCGAACTGGTCTGGCGTCGTCGGCGGAGGAGCCGTCGGGTCGATGTCGAACAGGACATTGCTGAGCATCTGCTCATTCGTCCGATACCAGGCGACCATCTCGGCGAGGCCGTGCCGGAGGCGATCGGCTGGCTCGGCGATCGTGCGCCAGGCGTCCGGTTCCGGCATGGCGGTCGAGCGGATGCCGTGCGAGGTACACGCTTCGTACAGCGCGTCGAGGTCGGGGAAATGCGCGTAGACGGTATGCCGCTGCACTCCGGCGTGGTCGGCGATGGCCCGGATCGTCGTGCGCGACGGCCCGATCGTCGCGTGGAGATCGAAGGCGGCTGCCACGATCCGCTCGCGCGTTCGCTCGACCGCGGTCTGCCGTCGACCCATGCGGTACGGCCGCCGTTGGCTCGGTGATCGATCGCGGTTCGCATGCTCAACCATGTGCAGCGAAAGTATTGACCACCACGTCAGAAAGCGCTACAGTCCGCCACAGATAGACTGCACACGTTCGTGCAGTCAAATACCGGGCTGGAGGCGTGAGCATGTCGGTCGTTGAGCGGACGCGATTCCTGGTGGAGCCCGGGGCAGGGGAGCTGATCTGGGACGGACCGATCGATACGATGGTTAAGGTCCCGACCGAGGCCACGCTGGGCGCCCTGTCCATAACGGAGATGGCGGTCTCGCCGGGCTACATGGTCCCGCCCCATGTGCACCGCGACACAGATGAGTGGTCGTACGTGCTCACCGGCCGGATCGGTGCGCGTGTTGGCGACGAGGAATTTTCCGCCGGACCCGGCTCCTGGATCCTCAAGCCGCGCGGCCTGATGCACACGTTCTGGAACGCCGGCCCCGATCCGGCGCGCATCATCGAACTCATGACCCCGGGCGCATTCGAGCATATGTTCCGCCGGATGTCAGCGCTCGCCGCGAACGACGAGATGACCGACGAGCGTCTGGATGCGCTGGCCACCGAGTTCGGTACCACGATCGACATGACCTGGGTACCGGACCTCGCGGCGCGCCACGGGCTCGAGGTCACCCTCTGACCAATCTGTGGAGGTGGCCCTACGGCTGCATCGGGCTCATGAGCTGGAAGTAGTTGTCGTCGGGGTCGGCGAAGGTCGCGATCGACGAGCCGTCGTCACCTTCGAACCCGTAGGGCTCGGCGATGACGATCGCGCCGGCCGCCTTGAATCGATCAAAGTCGGCCTTGACGTCCTGGCTCGTGAGGTTCCAGATGAGCCGACCCGGATGGGCATTCCGTCCGGTGACCTTGTCGTGTGGCCCGATCGTGACGTAGCTCGAACCGAACATCCAGCCGGTGTACCCGCCATCCTCGAATCCCGGCACGCCGAGCACGCGGGTGTAGTACTCGACCAGGCGCGCTGGGTCCTCTGACCCGATGAGGATGCCGCTGAACTCCATGTCCGTCTCCTTGTGCGTCGTTGATTCCTACGTGGTTGGTGCGTTGAGGAAGGATACGGCTGCGGTCGCGAGGATGACGTTCATCCGTGCCGAGGTGGCGGGGCGCACCGTCGAAGCCCACCGACTCGAGATGGAGCCGCAGGTCGCGGACGGCCGCTCGGGATGATCCGGCGCTGCGGCGGACCGTGTCGCCGACGCGCATTGGCGCATGCCGGGAATCCATGCTTCCAACGAGCGGCTGTGCACGGTCCATGGTCAGGGGCGCACGAGGATGGACCAAACCTCGTATCCCAGGAGCCGTCGATGGCTACGATTCTGGATGCCGTCAGTCACCAGCCACGGTTGGGCGCAGGCGAATGCCGAGGTCACTCGTCTGAAACATGTCTGCGTATTGGCTGGCCTTCGCACGCGCGCTGATCTGGCTTGGCCGCGGATGGTGACCATCACTCGGTCTGCGCCACAGATCCGATTCGGCGATCTCTCGGGCGAC
>JANOIS010000421.1:0-1751 GCA_031407755.1 Chloroflexota bacterium
ATAGGCCGCCCTGTCGATCTGGCGCGCCTCGCCGGGCGCTTCGTCCGGGTCGCTCCAACCGAACAGCAGGCCCCCCTCCTCGAGCCGCCAGTACAGGCCGGCGCCCAGGTCAAAGACCATCGGCATGCGTTCCACGGCAAAGGCCTCGTGCGGCTCCAGGACGGCCACCGTGTGGCGGGCAGCCCCGGCCGGGATGCGCAACCCGGCCAGCGCCCCGATCGCACGCAGCGACGGGCCACCGGTCAGCATCACGCGCTCCGCCTCGATCACGCCATCGCTCGTCTCGACGCCGGTCACACGCGCACCATCCGAGCTGACGCGCAGGCCCACGAACGCCGTTCGTTCCCGTAGCTCGACGCCCGCCGCCCGCATGGCCAGCGAGTAGGCACGGACGTTGCGCGGCGGGTCGATGTGGCCGTCAGCGGCTCGGTAGCTGCCGCCCCGATGCCCGTCCGATGCGAGCGTGCCGACGGTCGCGACCGCCTCGGAGGCCGTCAACCAGCGGACATCGGTGAGGCCGGCATCGTGCTGCATCGCCACACGCTCGCGACCCGCCCGCTCCTCGTCTTCGGTCGTCGCGAGGATCAGGTAGCCAAGCTCACGAAAGCCGGAATCGGTGCCGTACGCCGCCTGCTGGCCACGATAGAAATCGATGGACCAACGACCGAGCGCAACCGTCGCAGGGGTACCGCCCTGGGCGCGAACGATGCCGGCCGCCCGGGACGAGGCGCCCATCCCGGCGAGACCGCGCTCGAGGACGATCACCCGACCGACACCGGCCTCAGCCGCAAAGACCGATGCCCAGCCACCGACCGTGCCCGCCCCAACGACGACGAGATCCGCTCGATCGCTCACCCGTAACCTCCAAAGTCGCCCGCTGAACCTGCCGTCAGAACCGACTGTCAGATGAGCCGCACCGGAACCGACGGTGACCGAAACGATTCGTCGAACGTCGCGATGATGTCGCATTTCGCATGTTCGGCAGCGGCGGCGATGATGGCATCGGGGATACGTGCGGAGACGCGCAGCGACCAGTCGATCCCGGCGATCGTCGCGGCCTGATCGGCATCCTGCAGCTCGACGTCCGATCGCGACAGGAAGCGGATGAGGCCCGCCCCAAGATCCGGGTTCGAGATACCGTAATCCGTCCGAAGAACATGGACCAGTTCGAGCAGGACGGCGGTACTGACCACCAATATGTGCTCTGAGTCGACCAGGGTGGCGGCCGCGAACGATCGTGGCGGATCATCGTCGATGAAGTAGCGGACCAGCACCCCGGTGTCACAGAAGACGCGCACGATCAGCAGCCCTCCGGCTCGCTCGTCTGCTGTGCAAGGATCTCCGCCGAGCGCCAACCCCATGCCCGGTCGCGAAGGTCCTGCCAGTCCGTGATCACAGGCTGCCCGGGTCGTTTGAAGATGCCACGCAACGACTCGCGGTGCGGCGCGGGGATGAAATCGATCACGAGTCGACCCTCGATCACGTGCTCGACCGCACGATCGCCTGGCTTGATGCCGAGCCGCTGGCGAACAGTCTTGTCGATGGTGATCTGGTAGCGCTGGCCGACGACGTTGGCCATATGGATTGCCCTTCGTATGCTGAAATGTCATACGTATGATGAAGTTTGGTCGTGCGTACGTCAACCATCCAGCGCGGCCGCCTCGACGCAGGCCGCGATGACGCCGAGGCGCTCGAGGCGGGCGGAGGTCGGTCGGCGGCGCACGGTCCAGGCCGCCAGCGCCAGTCCGGCC
>JANOIS010000001.1:0-1803 GCA_031407755.1 Chloroflexota bacterium
GAGCAGGCGATTCCGACCGTGCGCCCGGATGAGCCACAGGAAGATGGGGGTTGTCAGGATCAATGACATGCCGATCCAGTTCGGGCGGAACCAGGGGAATTCCTCGACGAAGTCGAACGTCTTGAACAGCATCACGTTGAGATTGCGCGGGATGTAGCTGAGCGAGTTGATGCCCTGCTGGTACCACGACTCGGTCAGCACACTCTGCCCCTGGGCGTTGAGCACCAGGTTGTACCCGAACTCCGTCGGATCACCGAACCGGGCGACGTTGTAGGCCATGGTCACGGCGACCGGGAGCGCAAACCCGAGCGCGAGGGGAAGCAACGGTCGGACCGTCGCCGCGGAGAGCCGCGGCGGCCAGCGGACCGGCCAGCGGCAATACAGGGCGGCGTACAGCGGGATCGTGAGCCCGATGGGCACGCGCGAAGCTGCGCCCAGGCCAAGCAGCAGGCCGGCCAGGAATGGTCTTGTCCGATGGAGGGCGAGCAGCAACGCGGCGAGCGCGAAGAACACCGCCACGATGTGCGCGAAGAGCCACACCGTTCCCTCGCCGGCGGCCCACCAGTGCACGCTGCCCAACGCGAAGGCGACCAGCAGCCAGCGCTGGGACGTCGGTGCCACGCGCAGCCGGCGGAACACCAGCCAGAGCAGCACGATGTTCGCCGCCCCAACGACCGCGGCGGCGATGCCCTGGTCGAACGTGGGGCCGAAGAGGGCGACGAACGGCAGCACGAACAGGACGGGCGCCGCCGGATACGGCATGTAGCCCCCGCCATCGGGTCCCGGGGCATGCTCGAGGAATCCGAGCTCGGGCCCGATATGCAGGCGTCCATGCAGCAGTGCGTCGGCCAGCGGCACGAACCCGTCCAGGTCCACCCGCTCCGGACTGGTAGCCCAGTAGATGAGTCCGGCAAGGATCGCCAGGATCGCGACGAACCCCCGGTCGTTGCGCTGAAGCGGAGTCGCCAGCCGACTCCGCCACGAGGCCGCCGTCACGACGGTGTCCGGGTCGGTGAGGACCGAGTGTCCAGGCGCAGGTCGCTCTCGAGACACGCGACGAGGGCCGGGCTTCGGTAATGACCCAGCGCCCAATGCGCGCGCATTCGAACGATGTCCACGAAGGCGCGGGCGCTGTCCCGCACCACATGCACGGACGTCGACGCGTTCTCCTCGAGCCGAACGGGGACGCGCTTGATATCGAGTCGATGCTTCAGCAGCAGATAGATCAGCTCCACGTCAATGGCGAAGCGGTCGATCCGTGACACCGAGAAGAGGGCCTCGGCGACATCGCCGCGGAAGAGCTTGAAGCCACACTGCGTGTCATAGATGCCACCGGTGACGAGGGTCCGAAAGGCGAAGCTGGCGAACTCGGAGATGGCGGTCCGCGTTATGCCCGCGCCCGAATATGACGACCCGGGCAGCGTCCGATCGCCGATCGCAGCGTGGAACCCGCGGTCGCGGATGCATCGGAGGGCGTACGCCATGGGTTCCGTCCCATACGGCAGATCGGCGTCGGTGAAGCCACGGACCTCGCCGCGCGCGGCGCGCATCCCGGCTCGCAGCGCCGCTCCCTTGCCGCCGTTACGTGACAGGGCGATGGTCCGGACACCAGGCAGGCTCGGAACGGCGGCGACCGTGTCATCGGTGCTCCCGTCGTCGACCACGATGACCTCGCCGACGATCCCGAGATCCCGAAACGCATCGACGATCCTGGTCACCGTCGCGGCAATGTAGTCCGCGCTGTTGCACGCAGGGATGACGAGCGAGAGGTCGGGCCGCGCGCCGGAGAGAGGCGTCGGGTCC
>JANOIS010000013.1:0-11029 GCA_031407755.1 Chloroflexota bacterium
CCGGATCGGCTCCCCGGCCGCTGCAAGCGGTGGCGCCAGGCCGAGGGCGCGATGGGGCCGGCCGCGGTTGCGGTTCCATGGACCGGAGGCTGACAAAATCACTGGCCGCTTAACGGGTGACACTTTAACTGGCCGTCCACACTGAGATCGCTCGGGCCTTGACGCCCGAGGCGCGAAGGTGGACAATCCCGGCCGGTCAGCATCGGCCGGGCAGGCCTGTGGCGCCCGTGTGCGGGGGACCGGGGAGCAGAGACGCTGCCCTGCAGTGGCAGGAGGAGTGGTATGGCTCAACGCACGCGCTTGCATGTCTTCGTCGTGGCCGCCCTGGTGGCGCTCGCGTTCCCGGCGGCGGCCCTGGCCGATCACGCGACTCGCCCGAGCACGACGAACCTCCACGCGGTCGGGCATAGCCCGCACGCGGCGAGCTTCTTCGGGGCGACGGCGGCGACACGCCACATCAACTCGGACATCGCCTTCTGGGGCAAGCTCGCCTTCAACGGCAACTACGACGGCTTCAGGATCATCGACATCTCGGCCCCGGGGGCCCCGGGGGCCCCGGGCGAGATCTTCCATCAGAGCTGCAATGGCGACCAGGGTGACCTCGTCGTCTGGGAGAACATCCTCGTCCGCGGGTGGAACGCGCCCGCGCCGTCCGGACGCTTCTGCGACGGACAGGCGGTACCGGCCGGGTTCGAGGGCGTCCACGTCTTCGACATCAGCGACCTCACGAACCCCGAGCTCGTCGCGTCCGTCGAGCTGCCGTGCGGCTCGCACACGCCGACGGTTGCGGGCACATCCGGTGGAAACCTCATCGTCTACAGCAACAACTCGAGCAGTGGTGGGTGCGTCGACGGCACGCGCGCGAATGACGACCCCGACGGGGACTTCATGGACGTGATCGCCGTGCCGCTCGCAAACCCCGCCGGGGCACATCTACTCCGACGGGAGCCACTCGCGGGCCCGACCACGAACGTCCGCACGGGCTGCCACGACGCGGGCGTCATCCTCGGCGACGCCATGAAGGCCGCCTGCGCGGGCGCCGACACGATCAATGTCATGAGCATCGGCGGCACGGGCGGCGGGAGTCTCGAGGACCCGGCGCCCCTGTTCACGATCACCGAGCCTGACGTCGGCGGGGCCGGTACGAACGGCCGCTGGCATTCCGCCGCGTTCACCTGGGACGGCAAGGTCCTCGTCGCCGGCTGGGAGCCGGGTGGCGGCGCCGCCGGGGAGTGCGAGGCCAGCGACCCCAACGTTGACAAGAGCCTCTTCTTCTACAACGCCGAGACCGGCGCAAAGCTCGGCCAGTGGGTCCTCCCGCGGCCGCAGACCGCCGCCGAGAACTGCACCGTTCACAACTACAACATCGTGCCGCTCCGGAGCGGCCGCTACGTCGCGGTCAGCGGCAACTACCAGGCCGGCACATGGGTTACCGATTTCACCGACCCGGCAAACCCGGTGACGGTCGCCTGGTCCGACCCGCTGCCTTTGGGCACGGTGACCACGCCGGCTGGCGCGACGGTCAACGAGCTCGGCGGGGCATGGTCGAGCTACTGGTACAACAATTTCATCTACGAGTCCGAGATCACGAAGGGCCTGAACGTCTTCCGGCTGAGCGATCAGGTCACGGCAGGGGCGATCCGGCTCCCGCATCTCAACCCGCAGACGCAGGAGTTCACGCTGCCGTAAGGCTCGCGAACTCCACCGACGAACGGGAGCGGTCCTCCGGGGCCGCTCCCGTGTTTGTTCGTGCGGTACGCGGCGAGGTGGCCGATCGACCCTCAGCCGGGCCCTGTCGGCAGTATCACCGTCAGTCACGGCGGTAGAGCACCACCTGCCAGGCCGGCCCGACCGTTCTCGAGAAGCAAGGGCTGAGGCCGGCCCCCCGAACGACTCGGTCGATTGCGTCGATCGGGACTACTGCGGCGCGGACCCGCTGCTGGTGCAGGATGTGGTCGAGACGCCGGGGCTCCTCGTGCGCCGGCGGGCCTGCGCGGGTCAGTCGGCGCAATCGGTCGAGCACGGGCACTACTCTATCCGGCCGAGGCGCAGGCCATCCTCGACGCGCTCGAGGCGGCCCACCAATGGCGAGCGCCCCGCTGAAAAGATCCACAGCCTTTGTGGGGTCGTCCTTCGCGTACGCCGTGCCTTAGCTTAGGTGCCACACCCATTCGGCGCTTACGCGTCCGGTTTTTCCTGGATCGCCCAGCCGTTGCCGTCCGGGTCCGAGAAGAACATGAACGAATTCCACGGGCCACCCTTGCCCTCCACGAACCCCGTCCCGTCGTGGTGCTGGATGGTGCTGATGGGGACTCCCCGGCTGAGCAGGTCCTTGCGCGCGGCCTCGATATCGGCGACGACGAGCTGCAGGCCCTGGAGGGAGCCCGGGTCCATCCTGGCGAGCCCTTTGCCGATGGTGACCGAGCAGGCTGACCCGGTCGGGGTCATCTGCACGATCCTGACGTCTTCGCTCGGCTGGTGGTCGACGTCCACCTTGAAGCCCATCTGGTCCGCATAGAAGTGTTTGGCGCGGTCGATATCCGAGACCGGGACGACGACGACTTCCAGTTTGTAGTCCATGTCATTCCTCTCCGGTCTGTCGGGCGACGGGCACAAGCCCAGCCACCATACCAAGAAGCCCGTGGGTGCACCCGACCCGCCAAGCGAGTTTGGGAGGGTGGCCCGGAGGAATGCTGGGTCAGGGGGGAAGAAGCGCCTGGGCGGTAAGCTTGACCACCAGCCACGCTCATTCGCTCGTCACCAGGAGTTCACATGCAGTTCGGGGTCTTCACCGTTGGTGACGTGACGACGGATCCCACGACGGGCCGGACGCCGTCCGAGGCGGAGCGGATCAAGGCGATGGTCGCGATCGCCCTCAAGGCCGAGGAAGTCGGGCTCGACGTGTTTGCGATGGGCGAGCACCACAACCCGCCATTCGTGCCCTCCTCTCCCACGACCATGCTCGGCTATATCGCGGCACGGACCGATCGGCTGATCCTGTCCACCTCCACGACGCTCATCACGACCAACGACCCGGTCAAGATCGCCGAGGACTACGCGATGCTTCAGCATCTCGCGGACGGCCGAGTCGATCTCATGATGGGTCGCGGCAACATGGGCCCGGTCTACCCGTGGTTCGGCCAGGACATCCGCAACGGCATCGCGCTGGCCGTCGAGAACTACGCGCTGCTCCATCGATTGTGGCGTGAGGATGTGGTCGACTGGCAGGGCCGATTTCGCACGCCGTTGACCGGATTCACATCCACGCCCCGACCGCTCGATGGCGTGCCGCCGTTCGTGTGGCACGGTTCGATCCGCAGCGCGGAGATCGCGGAGCAGGCTGCCTACTACGGCGACGGCTTCTTCGCCAACCACATCTTCTGGCCAACCGAGCATTTCCAGCGTCTGATCACCCTGTACCGAACCCGTTTCGAGCACTATGGCCATGGTCGGGCGGACCAGGCGATCGTGGGCCTCGGCGGCCAAGTCTTCATGCGCCGGAACAGCCAGGACGCGATGCGCGAATTCCGGCCGTACTTCGATAACGCACCGGTGTATGGGCACGGGCCGTCGCTCGAGGACTTCACCGAGCTGACGCCGCTGACCGTCGGCAGTCCCCAGCAGGTGATCGACCGGACGCTGACGTTCCGCGAGTCCTTTGGCGACTACCAACGCCAGCTGTTCCTCATGGATCATGCGGGTTTGCCGCTCGCGACCGTGCTCGAGCAGATGGATCTTCTGGGTGCTGAGGTCGTGCCGGTGCTGCGCCGGGAGTTCGATGCTCTCCGGCCCGCTCATGTGCCGGACGGTCCGACCCATGCCGGTCGGGTTGCGGCAATGCGGGCCAAAGGCTCGGCGTCGGACGCGCCGACCACGGGCTCGGCGTCGGACGCGCCGGCGACGACATCGGTGGCGTAGGAGACGTGGCCACTGACGATCGAGCGCTCGTGGCGGTCTCGGCCGGCTTGAGCCAGCCGTCCGCGACTCGCCTGCTCGCCGACCGGCTTGTGGCCGCGACGGATCGGATCCTGCGCGAATCTGGTGTTACGCCGCGGATCGAGATCGTCGAGCTGCGCGACCATGCCCAGGACCTGACCAACCACCTGTTGACCGGGGTGCCGAGCCCGCGACTGCGCGTCGCCATCGATGCCGTCGTGGCAGCGGACGGCCTCATCGCCGTGTCGCCCATCTTCAACGCCTCGTACAGTGGTCTGTTCAAGATGTTCTTCGACGTACTGGAGCGTGACGACCTCATGGGCCTGCCGGTTCTGATCGCCGCCACGGGTGGGACTGGTCGGCACTCGTTGGTGCTGGATCACGCGCTCCGGCCGATGTTCACGTACCTCGGCGCTGCGGTCATGCCGACCGGGGTGTTCGCCGCGTCCGAGGACTGGGGCGAGGGCGATCCGACGGCCGACGACGCTCTTGTGGACCGGATCGCGCGCGCGGCTCGAGAGCTGGCGACGGCCGTGGCGGCTCGCGCCCCCCACGAGGCCACCGACCCCTTCGACAACCCAACACCGTTCTCGGAATTGCTCGCGGGCGGAAGGACCAAGGCGTAAGCTCCGCTCCATGTTGCGCGGCCTACGGGTGCCGGATCCGACGTCCAGCCTGAGCTGGCCGGTGGCGGCGGTCCTCGCCCTACCCCTTGCCGGACTTGTGCTCCTGTTGGCCCAGCCACGGCTGGACCTGCACTGGGAGCACCACCCCAGCCACTTCTGGCTCGTGCTCAGCACGGCAGCCGTGAGCTTCGTGCTCGCCTATGTGACGAACGCGGCCGCGGGTAGACACCGGGACGCGCGCGTACTGCTCGTCTCGCTGGCATTTCTGGCCAGCGCCGGCTTTCTTGGTCTGCACGCCCTCGCGACACCCGGTGTGCTGTTGGGCGGGTCCAACACCGGGTTTGCGATCGCCACACCGGTCGGATTGGTGATCGGATCCCTGTTCGCGGCGGCTTCCGCGAGCCCCCTGGCGGGTCCGCACGCAAGCGCCGTGCTGCGTCGCCGATCGGCGTTGCTGGCGAGCCTCCTCGCCTTGATGATCGCGTGGGGTGTCGTGTCGCTGACCGGATTGCCGCCGCTCGATGGCCCACCTGCCGTTGGTGAGGCGGCGGGAGCGCTGATCGTGCTGTCGCTGATGGGCGCCGCCCTGTATGGCGTGGCCGCGTGGCGTTACATCGGTTTCTGGGCTCGACGCGGTGGTGTCGTCACCGTGGCCGTGGCGATCGCGTTCGTGCTGCTTGCTGAAGCGTCCATCGCCGTGGCGTTCAGCCGCAACTGGCAGCTCAGCTGGTGGGAATGGCACCTCCTCATGCTGCTCGGGTTCGGCGCGATCGCCCTCGGTGCGCGCGAGGAATACCGTCGCAGCGGTTCCCTGGCGACAGCGTTCGGAGGGCTGTACCTCGAAGCCACGCTGACCCGGCTGGATCGATGGCACGGTCAGGCGATCGCTGCGGTTGCCGCTGCCGCTGACCGTGGCGAACCGACAGAGCCGGTGCTGGCAGCGCTCCGACGCGAGGGCGCGAGCGCCGACGATGTGGTCCTCCTCGCGAAAGCAGCCGAAGAGGTCCGTCGCCTGGACGCCTCGTTTCGGGCCTATCTCCCCTCCCCCGTCTCGATCGGCGTGCGTGGAGGCGGGCCCGCGCCTCAGCTCGGTGGGGATGAGCGCACGGTGAGCGTGTTGTTCGCCGATCTCGCCGGATTCACCACGTTCAGCGAGAATCGGCGACCGACCGACGTCCTGGTCATGCTCAACCAGTATTGGGCGCAGGTGGTGCCTGCGATCGAAGCTGGCGGCGGGATCATCGAACACTTCGCCGGTGATGGGGTGATGGTCATCTTCAATGCGGTCGGCGATCAAGCGGACCATGCCAGCCGCGCCGCATCGACCGGTCTTGCCATCGCCGAGGTCGGCCGAGTGGTCGCCGCGACACGAGATGGCTGGCCGATCTTTCGGGTCGGGATCAATACCGGCCGAGCCGTCGTCGGCGACGTCGGCGCCGCGGGGCGACGAAGCTTTGCCGTCATCGGGGACACCACCAACAGCGCGGCTCGCCTGGCGTCCGTAGGAGCGCCCGGCCAGGTCGTCGTGGCCCGGGCCACATGGGAGGAGCTCGGTCCGGGCCGGGATGGCGACTCCCTCGGCCCGGTCTCCGTGAAGGGGCGCCGCGCGCCCGTCGAAGCCTGGATCCTTCGGTCGGGGTCGTAGTCCTCGGCCATCGACGGCGGATGCGAGACGTGCGACCACCGGGCGCGCGGGAGCGTCGATATCGAGGCCGTGGGTGCGTCGTACGATGGGCCACACAGCAGCTCGGAGGGCATTCCCGTGACAGCGCCAGATCCCGCGCGAATCCCGCTCCTCGCCGTCCTTGGTCCAAAGGATCGCGATCGGATCCTCAAGTACGCCAAGCACCGGACGTACGAGCCCGGCGAGATCGTCGTTCAAGAGGGCGACCCGGCCCTCAACCTGTTCCTCGTGGCAAGCGGCCATGCTCGTGTCGAACGCGAGGGAGCGGGACCCGTCGGAAGACTCCAGCCAGGGGACTTCTTCGGGGAACTTGGCCTCATCGAGCAGCACGGCCGGACGGCGACGGTCGTGGCCGAGGATGAGCTGACCTGTTACCTGCTGCCCGCCTGGGAGTTCCGCTCGTTGCTCAAGGAGCATCCAGAGATGGCCGTGCCCATGCTCCATGCGGTGATCGCCCGACTGCACGGGCGCGAGCACCACCCGGGCTGACCGTCGATGCCGATGCCGCACCGCACGTTCGCCCAGGTGGCCAAGCGTCGACTCATGGGCAAGGAGGGTCGGGAGCGGATCCGCGAGGTCAACGCGCTCCTGGCCGAGTTGCCCGATTACAAGAACGGACCGTACGCGGACCTTCGCAAGTCGTTGCTGAGCGAGATCGAGGACACGCGCGTCCGCTCGAACGCCGTGCATCGCGACTCGATCGCCGTTCGTCGTGAGGGCGCGGCGCAGATCGCGCTGGTCGGGCCGCCAAACGTCGGCAAGTCGTCGCTCCTCCAGGCGCTGTCCGACATCCAGATCAAGACCGGTGACTATCCGTTCACCACGTTACGCCCGGTCCCGGCCCTGACTCGAATCGGTGGGGTGCTGGTCCAGCTCGTCGAGATCCCCGGGTTGATCGAGGGCGCGTCGGAGGATCGCGGCGGTGGTCGGGCCCTCCTCGGCGTCCTGCGCTCGGTCGATGGCATCGTGTACTGCCAGCGCGCCGGTGCGGATCCGTCCGAACTGGAGGTCGTCCGTGCGGAGATCGCTGCAACCGGGATCGACAAGCCGACGATCCTCGCCGTGACCCGCGCCGACGAGATCGATCACGATCCCCTCCCCCGTCTGGCGGCCGCTTTCCCCGACCTCGAGATCCTCCGTGTGTCGATCCTGGACGAGTCGACGCTCGATGCGTTTCGGGATGCCGTGTGGCGGCTGACCGGACTCATCCGGGTCACCCTCCGCTCGAACGGCATCGAAGATGACGCGCCGGTGGCGTTCCATCCGGGCGCCTCCGTCGCCGATGTGGCCGACTCCATCCATCACGACCTGGGCGCCACCTTCAGCGGAGCCCGGGTGTGGGGCGGATCAGCCCGCTTCGATGGCCAGCGGGTCGGGCGCGATCATGAGGTGCGCGACGGCGACGTCGTCGAGATCCTGACCTGACCCGCGGTTGCGGGCTCAGGCCGCTCCGATGCCGCGACGCAAGCGCGCTGGCGACAGCGCACCACAACACGCCACCAGTCCGATCCCCACGACCACGAGCAGCCACAGGCTCGCGTCGAAGTCGCCGGTGACGTCGCGGGCGATGCCAAGCACGACCGGCCCGAGCGACGACAGGATGTACCCACCAAGCAGCATCAGGGCTGCCACGGATCCGACGCGGGCTGGGTCATCCGACACGTCAAGCGGAAGGGTCAGGACGAGCGGGAACACCATCCCGAGGGACAGGCCGAGGAGCACGATCCAGGCATAGGCGAATGCCGGCGTCAGGACGATGCCGACCAGAGCGAGGGTCGCCACAAGCGATGCACCCAGCAGCGGCGCCCGGCGGCCGCCCATCCGATCGGCGAGCAGCGGTACCCCGATGGTGGTCGCCAGGCCCACGCCGTTGAACAACGCGATCAGCGAGCCTGCCTCGGCGACGGTCCAGCCGCGCTCGACGAACGCGTTCGGCAGCCAGGCGACAACGCCGTAGTACAGGACCGACTGTAGGCCGAACACGAGGACCAGCAACCAACCGGTCGAGCTACGCCACGGCAGGCGCATCGCCCGTTGACGCCCGCGATGGACGCCGTTTCCGCGCACGAGCAGGATCCACGCACCGATCGATAACGATGACGCCGCCGACAGGATCAGCAGCGACATCCGCCAGTCCCCACCGACGGCAAGGGGTACCGCGATCCCGGCCGCGATGGTCGAACCGGCCACGATCCCACCCGCATAGGCGCCGGTGCCCAGGGCGGGGCGGGTGGCCAGGTGTTCCGACACGATCATCGACGGGATGGCTCCCGCCATGCCGATGCCGATCCCGATCCCGAGCGTGGCGAGCATGAGCAGTGGAACGCCGGGTACGACGGACCGCGCCATCCCGCACCCGACGATCACCGCGAGACACAGCGCAAATGCCACCCGAGGCCCGAGCCTGGCAGCCATCCGTGGCCCGAGTGGCGCAAAGATGCCCATGCACAGCACCGGGATGGTGGTCAGGAGGCCGGCCACACTCGCCGGCAGGTCCAGGTCCGCACGGATGATCGGCAGCAACGGGCCGATGGCCAGGATCTGCGGTCGGAGCGCGATCGATGCCACGAACAGGCCGGCGACTACCGCCAGCGGGATGCGACTGACCGGCACGGCGAGTCCTGGCGTTATGGGGTCTGTCCGCTCATGACCCAGTGGTTGCAGTGCAGATCGCGGCCAGCGTAGACCACGGTCGATTCGCCGACGTGTCGAAAACCGGCCGTCCTGCACAGCGCGTTGGACGCGGCATTTGATACCCCCGGAAAGGCGTGGATGTCGCCCCAGCGGCCGTCTTCGCCAGCCCGATCCAGCAGCTGGCGCAGTGCCTCCGAGGCGATGCCCCGACCCTGGAACGCCCCCAGCACGGCCCATCCCGTCTCGCTCCGTGGTTGGCCGTCTACATCGTCGGACCACAGGCAGATCGTGCCGACCGCGTGGCCCTCGGGCTCAAGTTCCACCACGAAATACCACAGCCGATCCGCCGCCATCCCCGCGATCCGGCGGTCGTGGACTCGGGCGATGGCGGATGCCGGCAATGGTCCGCCGAGCTCGGCCATCATCACGTCGTCGGTTTCGATGGCCTCGGTCAGCCAGCGGTCAGCATCGACATACGGTCGGAGCCGGACGGTGGCGCCCGACGAGTCCTGGGCGAAGCCCGTGAATCGGCCGTCGTCGTCGCGAACCAGCGGGCGGACGCGAAGGACGGCCGAGCGATCGATCCGACCGTAGATGTGCGGGTAGACCTGCGCGGCGTCGTCAAACGTCCAGGGGGCGCCCGTGGCATCGAGGTCGACGGTCAGCACGAGATACGGCCGCGGGTCGTCGCGATAGTGGCGATTCGCGGTGGCCAACAGTGCGGTTGCGCCATCCGTGGTGTGGATGAAGCCTTCAGTGTCCAGGGACGGGGCGGCGTACGGCGTCCCTGGCTCCGCCGCTGCCCAGACCTCGGCCGGCACGAGATGGAATGTGGTGCGCATCGATGCATGGTGAGGCATGCGCACGGTCGCCGATCGTTCCCTGATCCGAGGTACCGTACGCGGGTGAACCACAACCCAGCCGTGAAGGTGTCACTTGAGCCTCGTCCCGTCAGCCGGGGAGATCGTGTTCTCGACGTCGTGACCGTCGCCGCCAAGGTGGCGACGGTCGGCTTCGGGATCGATGCGCTCATCAACCACGCCTCGCCGCGACTCCGGGGCAAGGCCATTCGGACGCGGGCGATCGGCTACTCGGCGGCGCTGCTGATGGTTCCGCTGGCCTGGCGGCTGCTGCCGGGGGCGCGCGGGCCGTATCCGCGGACGCTGGACCTGGCCGTGACGATGCCGCTCCTTGCCGACGCCGCCGGCAACGCGTTCGGCGTCTATGACCGAGTCCGTATCGACGACGCGGTCCATGCGGCCAACGCAGCCATCATCGCCGGGGTCGCGGGCTCCATGATCGCCAGCCACGTCGATGAACCATGGCAGGCGGCCCTCGCGGGCGGGGCGGCGGCGATCGCGGGAGAGACGCTCTGGGAGACGATGGAATACCTCGCCTTTCGGCTCGGTCAGAACGGCATGGACCTCACCTACGAGGACACCATGGACGACATCATCGGCACGTGGATCGGGGCCATCGTGGGGGCGCTGTACGTCGTGACACGGGTGCCTCAGCGCAGATCGATGCCCGAGCGGCGCGGATGGCGAGCCATCCTGGGCGCCTGATCCCGTGCGGGTCACCGCGTGCGACTGACGTGGGTCGGCCATGCGACCGTGCTCATCGAGGTCGGCGAGCGGCGCTTCCTGACCGATCCATTCCTGCGCGATCGACTCGGTCCGCTCCGGCGCCACGGGCCGTCGGTCGATCTCAACGCGATCGGACGCGTGGACGCGGTTCTGCTGTCGCACGCGCATCCGGACCATTTCGATCGGCGGTCGTTGCGACGGTTGGACGGTAACCCTCTGATCATCGTCCCGACCGGACTGGGTCGCGTCGTCGAGCGGTTGGGCTTCCCGGCTCATGAACTGGTGGCGAACGAGCACACCGATATCGGCGGTGTGGTCATCAGTGCGGTCCCGGCACGCCACGGTCGGTGGCCACGCCACCCGGGCGCGACAACCCTGGGGTACCTTGTCGAAGGGTCGCCGAGTGTCTACTTCGCCGGCGACACGTCCGCGTTCGGCGAACTACGGCGGCTCGACGGTCGGGTGGATGTCGCCCTGCTACCGATCGGCAGCTGGGGTCCTCACGCTGCGCCGTGGCATCTTGGTCCTCGCGGTGCCGCCCGCTTGGCCTCGTCGATCGGGGC
>JANOIS010000039.1:0-2193 GCA_031407755.1 Chloroflexota bacterium
GAACTTGTCCGGAAAGCCCGGCATCGTGCAGCCGATGCAGACCCCGCCGACGTTCATGCATCCCCCGACGTGGTTGATCGCACCGCGGCTCGTGATGTTGCAGTTCACCACCGGCCCCCAGCAGCCGATCTCGACGAGGCACTCCTTGTCGCCGTACTCGTGCGCGAATGTGCCCTCCTCATAGTACCCGGCGCGCACGCATTGCTGGTGGACCGTTTCGCCGTATAGCCAGGCTGGCCGGCCCAGGTCGTCGAACTCGGGCAGCGGGGCCACGCCCTGGAGGAAGAGCAACACGGCGGCGACCGTCTCGGTGAAGTTGTCACCAACGGGCGAGCAGCCCGGGATGTTGATCACGGGCAGGCCCAGCGCACTGCGGTAGTCATTTCCGAGGAAGTCGGTCAGGCTCATCGAGCCGGTCACGTTGCCGAACGCCGCCGGTACCCCGCCCCACGTGGCGCAGGTTCCGATGGCGATCGTGGCGGCGGCCCCGGGGGCCAGTCGGCGAGCCCACTCCGCGGACGGGATCTGGCGGCGGCCCTCCATCGGGCCATCACCCTCTTCGCCGACAGCCGACCAGTAGCCGCCGGTCCCGGCCAGCGATTCGTCAGCCAATGAGCCCTCGTAGACGATGACGTACGGCGCGCCGAGTTCGCCGCGCCAAGCCCTCCACATCGGCTCCATGTAGGCGTCACCGGCTTCCAGCTGGACGGCGGTGTGGTGCAGGAACATGATCGGTACGCCCGGTAACGAACCAGTCATCAAGCTCTCTACCGACGGCGCCGTCGCTCCAAGGACGGCGATGGAACACCCGTCACAGCTCATGCCGGCGAGCCAGAAGACGTGGACTTCCTCGAACGCGCCGATCTTGGTCCGCGGGCCGGTCTTGGCGGCGACCGCCGTCGCCCATTCCTGTTGGCTGATGCCGGCGACATTGCCGACCTGGGACATGTGCGGCATCGCCGCCGGTGCTGCTTCGGTCATGACCATGGGTTGCCTCCGCGGGTCTGGACGATCAGCTGACGGGCGCGGCTGCCCCGAGTCGCTCAGCCATGATGTCGGCCAGGGCGCCGATCGCGGCGACGGCGGTCCCGTCCGGTGCGTGATCGATCACCGATCTGCCCAGTTGGTCGGCTTCTGCGACCTGGGCGTCGTACGGGATCGCGGCGATGATCTCGAAGCCGTGTCCGGCGCCGTACTGGAGGATGGCTTCCTTCTCCGACTCGTTGCGCACCTTGTTGGCGATGACCCAGACCTCAGGCAGCCCCAGCTCATGAGCCAATGGGACGACTCGCCCCGCGGTCTCGAGCGAGCGATAGTAGGGCTCGGTCACCACGAGGAGCGCATCGACGTTGCGCACCGTGCCCCGCGAAAGGTGCTCGATGGAGGCCTCCGTATCCAGAATCGTCACGTCGCGGGGCTCGCTGGAAGCCAGCTGTTCCATGACATCGCGAACGGCCGAGTGCTGCCCGCAGATGCAGCCCTTGCCCGCCCCCAGCAGGCCGGTCATGGTCAGGACACCGATCGCGTCGGGTCCCGTCACGCCGTACTCGGCCAGCACCTCGGCCAGGGGCCTGGACAGGTGCGAGGATCCGCCGTCCGCGTCGTGATGATCCTCCAGGATCGCTTCACGGGGCACGCGACGCAGGCGAGCCACGTCAGCATCCGTGATGCCGATCGCCGAAGCGAGGTTGGGATTTGGGTCTCCATCCAACGCATTCACTCGGTATCCGCGCCGTGCGTAGGTGCGAGCAAGCGTGGCGGCCAGCGTGGTCTTGCCCGAACCGCCCTTGCCCGTCAATGCGATCCTCATCCGACACCTCTCATGTTGCTGACCAGTTGGTCATGGCCGAGCTGCGGGCGGCCGCCCTGGCTGGCTGTGTGCGCGGCGAACCGTGACAGGAAGGAGTCGAGGACGGCGCGATTCCGCTCCAGGGTGTGAGCCCACGCGTCCAGGAGATCGCGTCCATCGGATGTCAGAGCATAGATCCGTCGCGCCGGTCCACGCTTGGGCAACTCCCACTCAGACGAGACGATGCCGTCGCGCTCCATCTGACGCAGCGTCTTGTAGACACTGGCAGGATCGTTGACCTCGAAGCCGAAAGGCCGCATCCGGTCGATCAGTTCGTAGCCGTGTGCAGGGGCCTCCGACAGCAACAGGAGAAGACAGGGCCGCGCGAAGTTCTTCGGCTGCCC
>JANOIS010000048.1:0-2931 GCA_031407755.1 Chloroflexota bacterium
AGCGGTCGACCGCCCGTCGCGGATACCGTCGCCGTCGCGGCGAGGGTGAGCATCGCCATCAGTGAGAAAAGGAGCAACGTACGAGGCAAGCGCATAGGGAACCTCCTGGACGTGGACACGTGACGCTGGACCTGCGTCATCCGTGACCGTCCGAATGGTAGTACGTCGGCGTCCTACGATCGGATCTCGGCTTCCGGGGCGGAGTATCGCCAGCCGGCCGTGAGCGCCGATGGAAATTTAGCCGCGGAGCAGGACCTTGATCAAGCGTCGCGATACCAATAGCCAGAGAGCATGAACAGCTCCGGGAACCAGTTAGACCAGAGGTTTATCGCCGCTTCGATGCCGCTTCCGACGGAGGGCGAGACGTCGTGAGCCGACTCTAGCCGTGGCCGATTATCTGCCGCCTATCTCGACCCTCCCGGCTCCAATCTCGGATTCGCAATACCACATCATCCAGCCAGTCGGTCCGGGCCGACCCGCGATTTCGTGAGTGCGGTCGCATGCTCGCCTCCCTCGCTTTGCTCGAATGTTCGGCGGCGTAACAACGGCCTCGCTGTAGCGTCATCCTGCCAGCGGAATGATCAGGCCCGGACGGACCGCAGGGAGCGAGCATGCAGGTACCAACTGTCGACCCGACCCTGATAACTGCTGAGCCGGACGGCCGCCCGGCGAACACCCTCGAGCTGTGGACCCCGCGGGGCATCGGCTGGGCTTCGGTTCTCCTCGGGTTTCCCGGTGCCACCGTTCTGGCCGCCTTGAACTGGCGCCGCATGGGCCGGACCCGCAAGGCGATCGTGCATCTGGTGGCGGCTGTCATCGGGACGTGGGCGATCTACTTCGTGAACGCGTCGGTCGGCTTGCTCGTTGGACTCGCGGTCGGCTACTACCTATTCAGGGCGCAACGGAGCGACCAATCGCCGTTCGCGACAACAGAGCGGAGCGGGTTGGCGGGTGCCCTGATCGCCATTGCTGCGTCGATCCTCATTGTCGCGTCGGGCGTCGTGATCGAGACAGCGGCTCCGACCGGCGCACCGCGCGCGCGCGCGTACGCGCAGTCGGGCGTGGATCTCTCGAATCAAGGACAGTGGGAGAAGGCGGTCGAGGCGTACACAAGTGCGATCGAGCTCGACCCGACACTGGCCTTGGCCTTCATCAATCGCGGCACTGCCTACAACCAGCTGGGCAACTACGACCTCGCTGTCGTCGACCTCACGAAGGCGATCGAGCTCGACCCGACGGACCCATTCGCGCCCGGGCTCCGTGGTATCGCGAGAGCCCAGACGGGCGACATCGCCGGCGCGACCGCGGACTTCGATCGGGCCCTTTCGCTGACGACGGACCCGGACCTAACCAGCCGTATCAAGAAGCTCCGGTGCGACGTCGGGCTCGCCTGCGAGTGACGTGGCGAGACCAAGGGCGAGGGTCGGCCCAGCCATCGGGTCGCCTCACCGCCACATCCGCCCACGTCAGGCCTAGAAGCTCGCCCCGGCGCAGTCCGGTGGTGCCGGCCAGGGGCGTACAGCGATCCGAGGTCATCGTCCATGGTGGCATCCAGGAGGCGCGTCAGGTCGCGGGCCGTCAGGTAGGTGATCGGGCGGTGCTCGACTTGCGGCGGGGCCGCGCCGGCGGCCACGTTATGGCCCACGAGTCCGTCACGCTGCGCGTCCGACAGCGCCCGGCGGAGCGTCGAGCGGACATGCTAGGACGGTTCCATGGCGCTCCGAGTCGTTCACGCTGTCGGGGCGCTACTTCGTGTCCGCCAGTGTAGCCACCAGCGCGACCGCTTGCTATCACGCATGCTACCCGGAGAATGAGAAAACCGGCCCGAAGGCCGGTTTCGTGCGGAGAATTGGTCGGGGCGGCCGGATTTGAACCGACGACCACCAGTCCCCCAGACTGGTGCGCTACCAGACTGCGCCACGCCCCGACGCGCCCCGAGTCTAGCACCGAGCCGCGCCGGGCCTCGTCGGTCCGGTCGGACCTGACGAGGCGCGCCTCCAGCGCCGCGAACTCGCCTCGATTCTCCACGTGGCGGACGGCGATCGATCAGGGCGGTTGGCGTCCGCTGTGTGGACGATCAGAGCGGGTAGCGCACGCGGGCGCGGCCCCTCGGGCGAAGGGCGCCGTTCCTACTGCCTGCGGAACTCGATCCTGCGCTCTGAACCAGCGAGCAGGCGCTGGATGTTGTCGAGGTGGAAGACCCAGATCATCGCGGCGGCCGCGACCGCATAGACCATGTAGATCGGTGACAGGGCGGCGACGAGCACGGTGACGACGACCGTCACGGCCCCGATGGCGGTCGCTGTGAGTGACGCGAGCGACGAATAGCGACTCACGAGCAACACGAGAATGAAGACCGGCATCACGACGAGCGCGGCGATCGGTTGGAGAACGATCAGCCCACCGAACCCCGGGGCGATCCCCCGCCCGCCGGCAAACCCGATGAAGACCGATCGACTGTGGCCCAGGATCGCCGCCAGCGCAGCCAGGACCTGGACCGGCAGTCCGGCACCCGCCACGATCGCGACCCCCACCGCGACGACGCCCTTGGCGACATCCAGGAGCCCTGACGCCACGGCGACGCGCGGCCCGAGGGCCCGCAGCACGTTCGCACCACCGGTCCGGCCGCTGCCGATGGTCCGTGGATCCGTGCCGCCGGTCAGCTTGGCCATGACGACGCCCCACGGGATGCCACCGATCAGGTAGGCGAAGCCGATCACGGCAACGGCGATGGCGAGCTCAGTGACGTTCATCGCTCGGGAGTATAGGGGTCGCCGATGCCACGTCGGGCCGTCAGAACGGGCGCTCCACGTCGGCGACGAGGCGATCCGGGCGCCCACGAAACCAGGCTTTGCGCTCAGGATCGACGAGGGCCTCTCCGACAAGTTCGGCCAGGCGCCGGTTGACCGGCGCGCCGCGTCCCAGCTGCTT
>JANOIS010000050.1:0-11012 GCA_031407755.1 Chloroflexota bacterium
ACCGTCGGCCGCGCCCGCGCCAGCGCCAGCGCCAGCGCCTTGAAGTGATCCGAGGCTCACCGACGGAGCCTGCCGTACCATCGGCCGATGCCGATGACCGCCCTCCCCGACCACGTCCGCGCCTTTCTCGCCGGGCGGCACTTCCTGTCCCTCGCCACGCTGGACGCTGACGGCGCGCCGCGTCAGTCGGTCATCTGGTACACGCTCGATGGCCAGGAGATCATCGTCAACAGCGCCGTAGGCCGGCGTTGGCCGGCGAATCTTGTCCGTGACGGGCGGGTCAGCCTGGCCATCACCGATCGCGACGATGGCTACCGCTGGGTCGGCCTGACCGGCACGGCCGTGGCGGCCACCGATCAGCCCAGCGCGCAGGCGGACATCGCGGCCATGGCCCGCCACTACCACTCGGACGACCCGGCCGAGGCCGAGGCGCTGATCCGCGACCGGTTCACCAAGCAGGTGCGGATCAGCTTCCGCATCGCCATCAGCAGCCACTACGATCACCTTGCCTGACCCGACGATGGCCGCTTCTTCCCGGTTCGCGCCCGTCCGCTTCGGCCTCCAGCTCTGGTCCCAGTCCACGGACTGGCCGTCCTTCCGCGACGCCGCCCTGGCCGCCGATGCCAGCGGCTGGGACTCGGTCTGGACGTGGGACCATCTGCTGGCGATCTTCGGGCCGTGGGAGCAGCCGATCCTCGAGGGCTGGACGACGATGGCGGCGCTGGGCCCGCTGACGACACGCGTCCGCCTGGGGCTGATGGTGGGGGCGAACACATTCCGCAACCCCGGGCTCACGGCCAAGCTTGCGACGACCCTTGACCACGTGTCGGGCGGCCGTGCCGTGCTCGGCATCGGGGGGGCGTGGTTCGAGCGCGAGCATGACGCCTTCGGCATCGATTTCGGGGCGACCGTCGGCGAGCGGCTCGACTGGCTGGACGAGGCGGTCATGCTGATGCGCCGGTTGCTCGACGGGGAGCGGTTCAGCCACCAGGGCCCCGCGTACACCCTGCACGACGCGCTATGCGAGCCGCGCCCGATCCAGACCCACCTGCCGATCCTCATCGGCGGCTCGGGCCGCCGCAAGACCCTGCGCACGGTGGCGGAACGGGCCGACGCCTGGAACACGGCAGGTACGCTCGAGGAGGTCACCGACGCGCTCGCAGCACTGGCCGCCCACGCCGAGGCCGCCGGCCGCGACCTCGCCACGATCGAGAAGTCGATCAGTTTCCCGATCATCCTGCGTGACCGCACCGCCGACGCTCAGGCCCGGATGAACGAGCTGTCCGCCCACAACGGCATCGCTGACATGGGCCAGACAAGCCTGGCCGCCTCCCCGGCTGACGTCGCGGACGTCATCCGGCCGTATCGCGACCTCGGTTTCGAGACCGTCATCGTTCGGATGCCGGCCCCCTACGACGACGAGACGATCGATCGCATGGCCGAGGTGGCCGAGCTTCTGGCTCGATGAAGGTCGTCCTGCTCGCGGGCGGGGTCGGGGGGGCGAAGCTGGCGGAGGGTCTGGCTGCCCACGTCGGCGATGACCTGAGCGTCGTGGTCAACACTGGCGACGACCTTGAGCTGCACGGGCTCGCGATCTGGCCCGATCACGACACGGTCGCCTACACGCTGGCCGGGCTCGACGACGAGATCCGTGGATGGGGCCTGCGCGACGAGACGTGGACGGTGATGGACCGGCTGGCCGGGCTTGGTGACGAGGCGTGGTTTCGCCTCGGCGACCGGGACCTCGCCACGCACCTGTGGCGAACAGACCGGCTGCGTGCGGGCCTGCGGCCCACGGAGGTCGCGCACCAACTCGGAACGGCGATGGGCCTTGCCCCGCGGATCCTGCCGATGGCCGACGAACCGGTCCGGACGGAGGTGCTGACCGACGACGGCTGGCTCGAGTTCCAGGAATACTTCGTGCATCGCCACCAGGAACCCGCGGTCCACGAGGTCCGCTTCCGCGGCATCGATGCCGCCCGACCGACGCCCGAGGTGCTCGCCGCCATCGAGGCGGTCGAGGTCATCGTGATCGCCCCCTCCAACCCGGTCGTCTCGATCGGACCGATCCTGGCCGTGCCCGGGATGCACGTGGCCCTCGGCGTCGCCCGCGATCGCGGCGTCCCGATCGTCGCCGTCAGCGGGATCATCGGCGGCAAGGCGCTCAAGGGACCGGCGGATCGGATGCTGACTTCGCTCGGCGAGGTTTCGAGCGCCATCGGTGTCGCGGCCCGCTACCGGGGCCTGATCAGTCACTTCGTGATGGATGACCTCGATGCCACCCTGCAGCCCGAGGTCAAGGCGTTTGGCGTTGGCACGCTCGTGACGGACACGATCATGACCAACGACGCAGCCCGCACCCGCCTCGCATCCGAGGTCCTGGCCTTCGCCGGAACCTCGGCGATCTGAGCGGCGCGCCTACGAGGGCTGGTCCGTCTCGACGAGCGGCGTCCCGCGGCGGCTTCGAGGCGAGGCTGCCGGAACGCCCGCAGCGGCCGCATCCGGCAGGCCAAGCACGACCGTGTTGCCGCCCCGGGCGCTAAGCTCCTGCACCAGCCGGAGCGACAGCACCCCGGGATGGTCGTCGAGCAGGCGGCCCGCGTTGGCCAGACTGCGCAACGCGGCGGTCTCACCGCGCGCTCGCTCGAGGCTCACCGCGCCTTCCTGGCGCGCTGTGACGACCGCGGCGTACGCCCGCTTCAGCTCGGCTGGGATCATCACGTCGCGGACATCGACGGACAGCAGCTCGATGCCGATCTCGCCCATCCGTGCTGCAGCGATCTCGGCGATCGCGGGACCGACGGTCGTGCGCGCGGACAGCACGTCCGCAAGTTCGCGGTCAGCGACGACTTCACGCAAGCCGAGCTGGACCAGGAGATACAGCAGTCGATCCGCATCCTGGTCGGCGTTCAGCCGCGCCACAGGATCGCCGACTACGGAACGAACGACGAGACTCACCTTTACGGTCACTCCGTCCGCCGTCAGCACCTCCTGGCCATCGATAGCGATCGATGACGGGCGCGAGTCCACGACCTGGATCTCGGTCACCGGCTTGAAGTACGAATATGACCCCGCATCGAGCAATCCGACAAAACGGCCGCGCTCGAAACGCAGGCCGCGCTCGTACTCCCGGATCCTCACTCGTCCGACATACTGCCCGCCGAGCATCGCGACAGCCCAACCCAGGAACACGACGACCACGAGCGTCAGAACGAGGCGGAAAAGGTCGTCCATCGATCCTCCGAGGAACCGTGCCCACCCGCGAGTCATGGGGGCCGGCGGAGGCTCGAAGCCTGCATGGCCGGCGACCCATCGCGCGAACGCCGACTCGCGGGCCGGGCACGAGCATGAGCAGGAATCGAACGTGCGACACCATGGGATGCCTGATGCGCAGAACCTGCGCCGGGCGATGCCCGGACGACTGCATGACACCCCACGGCCATGCTACTGACCCGATGACCAGGGCACAAGCCGGCCTCGCGTACCATCGTGGCGTGCAACCCGACGCGAACCGGTGACCCACCGCTCGCTCGTCCACGCGGTCATCCCGGTCGGGATGCTTGATGGGGCGAAATCGCGTCTGGGCGCGGTGCTGGACGCCGAGGAGCGGCGGGATCTCGTATTGCGGATGGCAGAAACGACCATCCGGGCCGCGGTTGCCACGCCCGGGATCGTCGAGGCGATCGTGATCACACCGGATGACGAGGTTCGCGCCATCGCCCGGGCGGCCGGCGCCCGACCTGTTCTCCAGCGCAGCACCGGCCTCAACGCCGGCCTGCATGAGGCTCGTGACGAGGTGATCGCCGCCGGGGGATCGGCCTTGCTGATCCTCCCGATCGATCTGCCACACGTCTCGCCGGATGCCCTGGCCGGGATCGTGGGCGTGCTGGCCGACCACTCGCCACCGCTCGTCGCCATCGTGGCCGACCGCCACGGCCGAGGTACCAACGCGCTCCTGCTCGCTCCGCCAGACGTCATCGATGTCTGTTTTGGCGGCGACAGCCACGGGGCACACGTCGCGGCCGCGACGGCCGCAGGCGCCAAGCTCATCGAGCTCGATGGTCCGCTGAGCGAGGACATCGATACCCCGGACGACCTGTTGCTCGCCCAGGCGCACGCCACCGAGTCGGTCCGTGGCTGATCGAGTCGAGGCTATCGCCATTGACGGTCTCGGCGAGATCGTCCCGGGCGACGACCTGCCCGCGCTCATCGCCGAGGCGCTGGCGGCCTCGACAGGATTGCTGCCGCTGCGGGAGGACGACGTGCTGGTCGTGACCCAGAAGATCGTGTCCAAGGCGGAGGGCGCGATCGTGGACCTCACGACGATCGAACCGAGTCCGGTCGCCGTCCAGTTCGCCAAGCGCTGGGATCGTGACGCGCGCCAGGTCGAGGTCGTGATTCGTGAGGCACGGCGCGTCGTGCGGATGGCCAACGGCGTGATCATCACGGAGACCCCGCACGGGTTCGTGTGCGCCAACGGCGGCATCGATGCCAGCAACGTCGGACCCCGCTCGGGCGACGTCGTGACCCTCCTCCCGAGCGATCCCGACGCTTCGTGCGATGCCATCCGCGTTGCCATCCGTGAGCTACTTGCCCACGACCTGCCGGTGGTCATGAGCGACAGCTTTGGCCGACCGTGGCGCTGGGGCATCGTCGATGTCGCGATCGGCGTGTCCGGCCTGCTTCCCCTCGACGACCTGCGTGGCGAGCCGGACGCCGACGGCCGGGTCATGCGCTCCACGGTCCGAGCCGTCGCCGACGAGCTGGCATCCGCGGCAGAACTCATCCTGGGCAAGACCGCCGGCCGCCCCCTGGCCCTCGTCCGCGGTGCCACGTTCCGACGCGGAGACGGCCGCATCACCGATGTCCTGATGCCCGCTGAAACCGACCTCTTCCGCTAACCTCCATCGATGAAGGTCGGGCTCCAGATCAACTCGTACACGTGGCCCGGTGGCACACAGGCGATCGGACCGACCCTGGCCCGGATCGTGCGCGACGCGGATGATGTCGGCTTCGACTCCATCTGGGTGATGGATCACTTCTTCCAGATCCGCGGCCAGGGCCAGCCCGAGGAGCCGATGCTGGAAGGTTGGACCACGCTCGGCTTCCTGGCCGCGCACTCGACCCGCGCCCGGCTGGGCCTGATGGTCGGCGGCGTCCACTACCGGGACCCCGGGCTGTGGATCAAGGCCGCCACCACGCTCGATGTCCTGTCCGGCGGCCGGGCCTGGCTCGGGATCGGGGCAGCCTGGAACGAGGACGAGTCGCGGGCGCTCGGGTTCGACTTTCCGCCGCTGAGCGTGCGTTTCGACCTGCTCGAGGACACGCTCGCGATGGCCCACGGCATGTGGTCCGGGGAGCGCGGGACGGAGGCGGCGTTCGACGGCCACCGCACCCACGCGACCCGGCTGCTCAACAGCCCGCAGTCGCTGTCGCGGCCACGCGTCCCGATCATGGTCGGTGGTGGGGGTGAGAAGAAGACCCTTCGGCTGGTGGCCAGGTTCGCTGATGCCTGCAACGTGTTCGGTTCGCCGGAGGCCATCGCCCGCAAGTACGCCATCCTCGACGCGCACTGCGCGGCTGTCGGTCGCGACCCCGCCGAGATCGAGCGGACGACGCTGCAATCGGTCCGCCTGAGCCCCGATGGCAGCACTTCGACCGCGTACATCATCGACCATTTTGGCGACCTCGCCGACGCCGGCGCCGAGCACATCATCTTCAGCGTCCGCGACATCCACGACCCGGCGATCATGGATATCCTCGGTCGCGACGTGCTTCCGGCGGTCAAGGCGATCCATTGACCCAAACCGGCGTCCTGGCGGATACTCCCCAGGGGTATGAAACTGGTGGTAGCATTAGCCACATGACAGATCCATCCAACCCGTTCGGCGGGTTCTCCATCTCGATGATCGATGCCCCCACGGAGGCGGCGCCCGTCACGAAGGCCGGTGGCCCGTCGACAGTCGCGACCGATGAAGGCCCGGTGGAAGCCAAGGTCGTGATCATCGGCTCCGGTCCTGCCGGTTTGACCGCGGCGATCTACGCGGCACGGGCGAATCTCGAACCGGTCGTCCTGGCCGGCTCGACACCGGGCGGCCAGCTGATGCTGACGAGCGATGTCGAGAACTACCCGGGGTTTGCCGACGGCATCCAGGGTCCGGAACTGATGGCCGCGTTCCGCGCCCAGGCGGAGCGCTTCGGATCGCGCCTCGTCGATGTCGATATCGATCGCGTCGACTTCTCGGAGCGACCATTCCGCCTCTGGGCCAGGGGTACGGAATATCGGGCACAGGCCGTGATCGTGGCCACCGGGGCGTCCGCGCTGTGGCTTGGTCTGGACAGCGAAACGCGACTGCGCGGCCGTGGCGTGTCCGCCTGCGCGACGTGCGACGGATTCTTCTTCAAGGATCGGGAGATCGCCGTGGTGGGCGGAGGCGATACCGCGTTCGAGGAGGCGAACTTCCTGACCCGCTTCGCGACGAAGGTCCACCTGTTCCATCGCCGAGACACATTCCGGGCAAGCAAGATCATGGTGGATCGCGCACGCGCGCACCCCAAGATCGAGATCCATCCCAACACCGCCATCGAGGAGGTGCTCGGCGAGTCCAAGGTGGATGGGTTGAAGCTGCGCGACACCGTGACCGGCGAGACCAGCGAGATGCCGATCGAGGGACTGTTCATCGCGATCGGGCACGTCCCCAATACCGCAGTCTTCCGCGACTGGCTCGAGGTTGACGCCAAGGGGTACCTCGTCGTCCGTGATGAGACCGGCTCGAAGGTGGATGGGGTGTTCATCGCCGGCGACGTCCACGATCATCGCTACCGGCAGGCCGTTACGGCGGCCGGGGACGGCTGCAAGGCGGCCATCGACGCCGAGCGTTGGCTCGAGGCCCAGGGCATCACGGAAGCCGCGACCGCCAGCGCCTGGTAGGGCCGGGGGTCAGCCTGGGCTCGTACCGGCGGCACCACCCCGACCGCGACCGCCAGCGCCTGCCCGTCCGAGTGCCCGCCTCCAGCCCGTCCAAGCGCGCACGGGCGTCCGCGGCGATGACACTCGTACACATATTCGCCGGGGGTCGCCCGGCACTCCGACCCCGATCGCCGCCGGCCCGTCCAAGCGCGCACGGGCGTCCGCGGCGATGACACTCGTACACATATCGCCGGGGGTCGCGGGGGTCGCCGGGGCGGATGACACCCATCAGACGGCGCCGTCTGGCTCCGGTTCGGCAGCCAGGGCAGCGAGCTCCGCAAGCCGTTGGATGTACGGATTGGGCGTCGTCAACTGGTGGTGGAGACCCAGGCCATGGACCGGAAGCCTCGGATCGTCGAAGTCGAGGCCTCCAAGGGTGTCGATCAGCAGCGCGAACCTTGGCCACCGCAACCCAAACCGTCGTCCGTTTTCGAGCCGGGAGATGATGGCCTGGTTGATCCCGGTGCGCCGACCGACCTCCGCCTGGGTCCAGCCGAGTCGACGACGCCGTCGCTTGATCGCCGCACCAAGCAGCTCCATGCCGTTCTGGACATGAGGATCCGCACGCCAGCCACCGACCTCATCCCAGCTCACGCCACATTCATACACGACGGCACGTATCCGTCACTTATCTGGGGCAGCGCCGCTGAACGGCCGCGGGCTTTATGTGTACGAGCGTCATATGCCTGACCGATCGTTGCGCCGGGCTGGGGCAGCGCCGCTGAACGGCCGCGGCCGAACGATGAACGCCCGGGAGTGATAGCGTCGCGGACCATGCACGTGCGACCGATAGCGACGACTCGATGAGCTTTCCTCGGGGTGGCACCCGGGCGGCCACGGGCGGTGTCGGCAGGGGCGGGCGCGGCAGTGGCGGACCGGCCGGCCGCGGCGGCGGACCGTTCGGGGGCGGTCCCTTCGCGAACGGACCGGCAGCGGACTTTGAGCCCGTGCCGAGGGAGCGCAGGGGCCGCACGATCCGGCGCATCCTCGTCTTCTTCACGCCGTATCGGCCGCAGATCGGGGTCGTGCTCGTCGCGATCCTGGCGACGAGCTTTATCGGCCTCGCCAATCCGTACCTGCTCAAGCTCCTGATCGACGAAGCCATCCCGCAGCGTGACTTCGGGCTGCTCAACCTGTACGTGGGGTTGATGGTCGTGCTGCCGATCCTGACCGGACTCATCGGCGTCGGTCAGGCCTATCTCAACAACCTCATCGGCCAGAACGTCATGCAGGACCTGCGTGGCGCCCTCTACGGCCACCTCCAGCGCATGCCACTGCGGTTCTTCACCGAGACCCGGACGGGCGAGATCCAGAGCCGCCTGGCAAACGACGTCGGAGGCGTGCAATCGGTCGTGACCGACACGGCCAGTTCCGTCACCGCCAACGTGGCCGTCGCGCTCAGCACGGTCGTGGCGATGCTCTTTATCGACTGGCGACTCACGGTCCTGTCATTGGGGTTGACCCCGTTCTTCCTGTACCTGACCTTCCGCGTCGGCAAGGTCCGCCGGGAGGTCTCGACCGAGACCCAGATATCGCTGGCCGAGATGTCTGCCCTGACCGAGGAGACCCTGAGCGTGAGCGGCATGCTCCTCAGCAAGACATTCGGTCAGCAGGCCAACTCGATCAAACGCTTCCGCGGCCTCAACGCCAGGCTTGCCGCTCTGCAGATCCGCCAGGCCATGGTCGGGCGCTGGTTCTTCATGATCATCGGCACGATCTTTTCCATCACCCCAGCGTTCGTGTACTGGCTGGCCGGCTGGCTGGCCATCCAGAACGACCCGACCGCCCCGACCATCGGCGACATCGTGGCCTTCACCACCCTCCAGAGCCGGCTGTTCTTCCCGCTCGGTCAGCTGCTCAACGTGCAGGTCGAGATCCAGGGCGCCCTGGCCCTGTTCGATCGGATCTTCGAGTACCTCGAGATGGACCCCGAGATCGTCGATGCGCCGGATGCCGTAGCCCTCGATCGGGCATCGGTCCGCGGCCACGTCCGACTCCGCGATGTCCGTTTCCGCTACCCGACCGAGGCGGTCCCCTCGGCCCGGGCCATGGACGCCATGGCGCGCGACCGGGATGGGCTCGAGCCCGAGGAAGTCGCGCCGGCGGTCGCGGCAGCAGAAGTCGACGAGCCGGCCGTGGAGTCGCTCTTCGGGCGGACCGGGCAGACGGCGAAGGCGGAAGGCCCGGTTGCTGCGGAGCCTGTGCCGCCGATCACCTTCGTCCCACCGTTCGCGCTCGACGGCGTCGATTTCGAGGCGGAGGCCGGTGAGCTTGTCGCACTCGTCGGTCCGTCGGGCAGCGGCAAGACCACGACCACCTACCTCATCCCACGCCTGTATGACGTCGACGCGGGCGCGGTCGAGATCGATGGCCTCGATGTCCGCCGGATCCAGCTGGCGTCGCTCGGCGAGGTCATCGGGGTGGTCACCCAGGAGACCTACCTGTTTCACGACAGCGTCCGCGCGAACCTCATGTACGCCAGACCGGAGGCGACCCAGGAGGAGCTCGAGATCGCGGCCCGAGCGGCCGCCATCCACGACCGGATCAGCGAACTGCCGGAGGGTTACGACACGATCGTCGGTGAACGCGGCTACAAGCTGTCGGGCGGCGAAAAGCAGCGCATCGCCATCGCCCGGGTGCTGCTCAAGGATCCGCGCATCCTGATCCTCGACGAGGCGACGTCGGCACTCGACACCGTGTCAGAGCGGCTCATCCAGGCCGCCTTTGAACGTCTGATGGAGGGCCGCACGACGATCGCCATCGCGCATCGCCTGTCGACCATCCTGCGCGCCGACCGGATCCTCGTCTACGATCGTGGCCGGATCGTCGAGCGTGGCACACACGCGGAGCTGCTGGCCGAGGGCGGGCTGTACGCGCGGCTGTATCGCGAGCAGTTCCTGTTCGACCGACCAGCGGACGAGCCAGCCAGCGCGCCATCAGTCGAGGCCTGACCCAATGCCCACCCACAAGTCGGTCCGCCTGGAACACCGTGGCGGGATGCACTTCCATGCCGAGCCGTCGTCCGGCCACGCGATCGATTTCGACGATCGTGCCTCGAACCAGGGTGGCAGTCCGGTCGAGACCGTCCTCGCCGCGCTGGCGTCGTGCTCCGCGATGGACGTCATCGCGATCGGTACGAAGAAGCGCCAGGCCATCTCGCGTTACGAGATCCACGCCACCGCCAGCCAGCGCGACGAGTACCCGCAGGTCTTCACCGAGATCGCGCTCATCCACGAGGTCTGGGGCGACAGCCTGAGCGAGGCGGCGATCCGTCGCGCCATCGAGCTGTCGGCGACGAAATACTGCCCGGTCAACGCGATGCTCTCGGCAGGTGCCACGGTCGTGCATCACCGCTATCGGCTGCATTCCCTTGGTGAGCGCACGTTCGAGTCCGAGGGCGAGGTCGTGGCGACGGGACCGAACCAGTGCCTGGACATCATCCCGGGCTGACGCTCCCTCGTTCTTCGGGCGGGGCGACGGGGCGAACCTCCGTGGCACACTTCATCAGTGGCAGGGTCGCTCGCCGTCTTTCTCCTGGGCAGCCCATTCGTCGAGCGGGATGGCGTCCGGCAGCCTCCGCCACGTGGGCGCAAGGCGTGGGCTCTTCTCACCTACCTGACGGCAACGGAGTCCGATCCGAGCAGGGAGTGGCTGGCGGAACTCCTTTTCTCGAATGCTGAGGATCCACTCAATGCGCTCAGCTGGAACCTCACCCAGTTGCGACGCCTCCTCGGCCCGGACGTCTCCATCGGGGGTGAGCCGGTACACCTTCGGGTCCCCCCGGGAACCTTCGTCGACATCCGCGCGCTAACGACCGGCACCTGGCTCCGGGCGCTCGCCATCCCCGGTCTCGGCCACGGGCTCCTGGAAGGCATGACGTTTCCCTCGAGTCCCGCTTTCGAGGTGTGGCTCCTGACAAGACGCCGCCGCATGGCGGGCGCCACCGACGACGTCCTGCGCGAAGCGGCTCGGGCCAAGCTCGCCATCGGGGATACGCAGCGCGCGATCGAGCTTGCCGGTCGCCTCGTCGCGGCCAACGGGC
>JANOIS010000065.1:0-6073 GCA_031407755.1 Chloroflexota bacterium
GGCCACCGCGAGGGCCACGCCGAGGATCCCGGCAAGGAAGACGACTCCGGGTACTTCGAGCGCCATCCCGACGATCATCAGGACCGACAGCGCCGCTCCAACCGCGACCGAACCGCCTCCTTCGGTCAGGCCGGTCCGCATCGATCCGACATGGGCCGCGGCCGATCCCACCGACCGTCGACCGGCTCGGGCCAATGACGGGTCCATGGCTTCCGTGGGCGGCGCCAGGGTCACGACGACCTGCGGTGACCCGGAGACGGATCGAGGGTGGCCTTGAAGCGCTTGCGTACGCCGCGCGGGGACGCGGCGGATCGCACGTACACGAACCCCGTAAGGTGGGCCCCGGCACGCCGGAGGAACTCCTGGACATGGTTCACATCCTGGCGCGTGGTCCGTCCGCCATCGACGACGAACATCGTGCCGTCCGTCGCCGCGGCGACGGACGCGGTCTCCCCGGCATCCAACGCGATCGGCGCGTGCAGGATCACGACATCGCAATGCTCGCGCAGGGCGGTCAAGAGGTGCCCGATCCTGGCGGGGGTGAGCAACCCAGCCAGACGAGCGGGTGGAGGCCCTGCGGTGATGACTCGGAGAAGGGGCTCGATCGATTCGCGGCTGAGGGGCTGCGGTGAAAGCGCCGGCGACATGACCAGATTGGATAGGCCGTTGTCATTCGACTGGCCAAAGATCGTGTGGATCTTCGGGTTCTGGAGGTCGGCGTCAACGAGGATCGTGCGGCTCCCGGCATGAGCGAATGCAAGCGCAAGGTTTGACGCGACCTCCGCCAACGCGTCGTCGTCGCCCATGCCCGTGACCAACATCGAGCGGAGTTTGGTACCCGGATGCGTGAACCCGAGTTGACTGCGCAACAGCCGGTACGCGTCCGCCTCCTCCGAGAACGGACGACCGACCATCGCCAGCCCCGTTGATGCCGGAGAGGCCTCATATCGTTGGATCACGCCGATCACGGGCGCTTCCGATGTGACATCGGCGACATCGCCCGGCGACTTCAGCCGGTCGTCCAGATACTCGAACACGAATGCCAGTCCGGCCGCCACCATCAGCGTCAGCACCGCAGCGAGCAGGGTATTCATCAGCGTGCGTGGGGAGATCCAGGTTTCAGGGGGATTCGCAGGCTCCACGATGCTGAGCAAGTTCGCTCGGCCCTTATCCGGTGCGGTCACAAAGACATCCGGTGACGCTCGGACGAGTTCGTCTGCGAACGTGTTGGCTATTTCGGCAGCCCGGATCGGGTCACTGTCCTGGACCTTGATCGACAGGAACAGGCTATCGGCGGCGGACTGGGCGGTAACCCTGGCAAGAAGCTGCTCTTGCGTCTCAGGGATCCCCAGCCGCTCGATGACCTGGCCCACGATGGGGCGCATCGTCGCCATCTGGGCGTATGTCTGCGACAAACGCTGCGAGGTCAGGAGCTGGTCGAAGTCCGGGGCATTCGGAGCCAGGGCCTGGCCGACCAGGAGCGTGACCTTCGCCTCGTAGACGCGTGGCAGCAGCCCGCTGCCGAGATACGCTGCTGCCGCTGCGACGACCACGGTGAGCGCGATGAGCAAGCCGTGTCTTCCGACGACGGCGAGTTGACGACGCAGCACGACTTCCTGTCTCATGGTCGGTGAGTATAGCGACGACCCACGAGAGGCCGATCCGGCGGACGCCGGCATGCGCCGCCTATCACGCCGGCTGAACTGCGTCCCTGGATGCTCTGTCACGTACCGATGCTGGACAGGCATGGGAACCAGCCGCCATGCCGTTGCTTACACGCACCATTCGATTCGGCCATGTAGGCGCGGGGACTTGACATAGTACTTTCGTCCTGTTTCTCTCTGCATTCGCCGTTCGCGGGCTCGGGGGTCGAGATTCGCCGGGAACGGACTCAGGGGTGTGGTCCATTGACGATTTCCACGGTAAGGCCGGGTGCCTCAGATCCCGCCCCAAACGGGGACACAGGCCCTCAAGATCAGCGGCTAAGGTTGGTCGAACAAGATCAGCGGCTCAGGTTGGTCGAACACGCGATCCCGGACCTGGCTGCGACCAATCCCCCTGCCATTCTGACTGGCCATTCCACGGTGGCGATCCTCGGGCTGGGCTACGTGGGTCTGCCAACTGCCCTCGCCATGCTACGTGCGGGCCTGCGCGTGGTCGGAATCGATGTGAGTGAGGCGAGGCTTTCGGCGATCCGCGCCAGGCGCGTCGACCTCATTGACACAGATCACGAGCGACTGGAACTATGGCTGGGTGCCCCGGAGTTGGTTCTCACTTCTGATCCAGACCGGCTGCGCGTTGCGGACGTCGTCATCATCTGCGTCCCGACACCAGTCGATGAACACCGCCTGCCCGACCTCGAGGCACTGAAAGCCGCCTGCGCGACTGTCGTCTCCCGGGCGAGGGCTGGGCAGACGATCTTGCTGACATCGACGACCTATGTCGGAAGCACCCGTGAACTCGTTGTCGAACCACTGCGAGCGCGGGGCTTCACGCCAGGACAGGACATCTTCGTCGCGTTCGCGCCCGAGCGCATTGATCCAGGCAATGTTAGATATCCACAAGAAGTGGTTCCTCGTGTGGTCGGGGGCTATTCCCCGGAATGCACCGCTCGTGCGGCAGCCGTCATCGAACGAGTTGCGCCAGTAGAGCGGGTCTCATCGCCAGAGGTGGCCGAACTCACCAAGCTCTACGAGAACACATTCAGAGCCGTCAACATCGCGCTTGCCAATGAGTTCGAAACAGTGAGCCACCACTTCGGGATCGACATCAGTGAAGTCATCAGGGCCGCGTCAAGCAAGCCATTCGGCTTCATGCCGTTCTATCCCGGGACCGGCGTCGGTGGGCATTGCATCCCCTGTGATCCGCACTACCTGCTCTGGCAGCTCCGAGCGATGAAGCACGAGGCGCCCGTCATCGAACACGCCATGACGTCCATCGCCCGAAGGCCGATTGAAATGGTTGACAGGATGGCAAGCTTGCTGGCCGAACGCGGCCTCGGGCTGCGCGATCGACGCGTGATCGTGGTCGGCGCAGCCTACAAGTCGGGTGTCGAGGACGTGCGCGAATCCCCGGGTCTCGAGGTCATTATCGAGTTGCGACGGCGTGGAGCCGTGGTCGACTATCACGACCCGCTCGTTGCCGAGATCCGGTTGGAGGACGGGTCGCGTCTGGTCTCCGTCGACCAGCCCGATGGCGCCGACTACGATGCCGCCCTGATTCATGTGATCCAACCAGGCGTCAATATGGCCTGGCTCGAACGATGCGACCTCGTTGTTGATCCCGGCGGCCGCGTGCGCCGTAGAGAACTTGTCGCGATACCCGTCTCGCCTAGAGACGCGGTCGCCGTCCCCGTCGGTTCGGATGTACTGGACGAGGCGGCCACCGCCTCCTGATGATTGCCGGTGCCGCCGCGCACCACAGCCCTTGCGCTTCAGCGCTGCCCGGGCCACGATGGCGGCGTGTCGATCGACTCCGCCTCCCGTCGTCGCGTCCTGACCGTCCTCATCGGGGGCGGCCTCGTGCTTGCGCTCGCGGCCGGGCCTGTGCTGGGCGTCGATCCGTCCCCGTCCCCCGGGGCTGAGAAGCCTGATAAGGCCGCCAAGACGAAGGTTGCCGAGGCCCCGATCACCGTGACCGGCACCGTGGCGGCGACGACTGACGCGGACGGCGAGACGGCGTACACCCTGACGTCCGGCGGCAGGACCTACACCCTGGAGGCCGGGCCCTCGTGGTGGTACGGCGCCGATCATCCGCTCGCCGGCTATGTGGGCAAGAGCGTGACGGTCGTCGGCGAGTCCGCCGCGGGCTCCACGGAGATCGACGTCGAAACGGTGGACGGCACGGCCGTCCGCACGACGACCGGGAAGCCGCCCTGGGCCGGTGGCCCGAAGAGGGTCGGCGAGAAACACCCGGGCTGGAAGTCCTGGCATGCCGCCCATCCGAATGGCAAGCCCGGCAAGGGCCTGGGCATGCGGAACGGCAAGGCGACCGCACCGGGCCAGCTCAAGAAGGCCGCCGCTGCGGCCGCAGCTGCGAGCGCGTCACCCGCTCCGTAAGCCGCTCCTGACGCAGGCTTGGGCGAGTCCACCGACACGCGAAGATGCGGGCGATGGCGCTCGAACGTCCAGAGCCTCTCTCCACGGCCATTCTAACCGTGTCAGTGGGAAATACAATTGACAGTTATAGCCTAACTGCGTACTGTATTAACCATGAGTAGACGGACACCCCCGACCTACCCGCGCTACGCGCGACTCGCGGAAGCGCTCGGGGCACGCATCCGCGCGGCCAGGCTGCGGCGGCGACTGTCGCAGACCGAGATGGCGGAGCGGATGGGGGTATCACGACCCACACTACGCAGCCTTGAGCAAGGCGACCTGTCGGTCGGTCTCGGCGTGCTCGTGCGCGCCTTGGGGGTTCTCGGGCTTGAGGATGGCCTCGCGGGTGTCGCCGCGGACGACGACGTCGGGCGGCGCCTGGTGGACGCGGCTGCGACCCCGGCACGCCGAACGAAATCAGGCAACACATCATAAGCCGCCCGCTCCCGTCGACCGTCTCGGTCGAGCTGGATGCCGTTGAGCTTGGCGGGCCGACTCGGATCGGGACCCTCCGGCGCATCCCCGCCCCGACGGGCGCGCTTGTTGCATTCGCGTACGACGACGGCTGGGTCGCGCGCGAGGACGCCTTCGTCATCGATCCTACGCACGGCCTCTATCCGGGCGAGCAGTACCCGCGGCAGGGCAGCGACATCGCGCCGATCTTCACCGATGCCGCGCCCGATCGCTGGGGCCGGACGCTACTCGAGCGCCGCGAGGCACTCGCGGCGCGGGACGAGGGGCGCGCCCGCCGCGCGCTCGGCGACTGGGAGGTGATGCTCGGCGTCTCCGATATCTCGCGGATGGGTGCCCTGCGCTTCCGTGACGACGAGGGACACTACCTCGACGACGCGACACCGGCCATCCCGCCGATGACGCGTCTGCGCGAGCTCGAGACGGCGGCCCGCGAGATCGAGCGGCCGAGTCGCGGTGGGCGCTCGCTCGAGGCGCAACACCTCGCTCTCCTTCTAGCACCGGGCAGCTCGCTCGGCGGCGCGCGGCCCAAGGCGACCGTCCTCGACGAGAGCGGCGCGCTCTGGATCGCGAAGTTCCCGTCGCGCACCGACACCCGCGACATGGCGGCGTGCGAGTGGGTGCTCAATGCGCTCGCCGCCGCGGCCGGCATCCGCGTTCCGGAGCACCGGCTCCTGGCGCTCGGCTCGGACCACCACACGTTCTCCGCCCGGCGGTTCGACCGGAACCAGGGCTCGCGCCGCCTTTACGCCTCGGCCCTGACGATGATCTCTCGGCGCGACCGCGAGGCGACCAGCTACCTTGAGATCGCACTGGCCATCGCCGACCACGGAGCGCGTGGGACGATCGGCGCAGAACTGGGAGAGCTCTTCCGGAGGGTCGCCTTCAACGTCCTCACCGCGGGCCGCGACGATCACCTCCGCAACCACGGCTTCCTGCGGACCGAATCCGGCTGGCAGCTCGCGCCCGCCTTCGACCTTAACCCGATGCCCGAGAAGGCGGAACATGAGATCGCGATCGATGAGGGCATCCACGTCGGCGACATCGATCTCGTCGTCGAGACGGCGCCCTTCTATCGCCTGAGTGCACGCGAGGCGCGCGCGATCGTCAACGAGGTGCGCGACGCCCTCCGGTCCTGGCGGACCGTCGCGACGTCCGTGCCGCTCGGGGAACTGGAGATCGAAACCCTCAGCGACGCGATCGACGCGTAGTCGAGGCGTTGGCGGCGCCGCTGACAGACCCGTGGCGACAGGGTGCCTCGGAACAGGTCCCTCCAAGAGGGGTTGACGCGCTTTGAGGCTGCGCCTAACGTTACCTTGCGTAGCTAGGATAGGAAAGAGATGACCGGTCAAGCAGCAGGGCGTAGCCAAAGGCCTGGTGTGCCCAGGCGCATGGAGCGACTCGAGTCGGCCCTCCAGGCGGCCGGAATCAACGAAGACCGATTCGTCGACGTCGCGGTCACGGCCATTTCGGCCCTTCGATCGGCGCGCGTTACGGATCCTGCG
>JANOIS010000125.1:0-10505 GCA_031407755.1 Chloroflexota bacterium
CCTCGGCCTTCTCCCCGAACAACAGTCGGAAGGCCCTTGGCAGATTGCAGACGTTGAGCGGCTCGTAATTCTGGTTCAGCACGAGAACGACGCCGTCCATGGTGTCGCGGAGGATAGCAAGTTCACGTGAGCGTGCCGCGACTTCGTGGTTGCCGGCGGCGCCAACCCTGCGCGGGTGCCCGCTCGAGCGGCGAATGCGGTCAGGGGACCCCGGCCCGTCTTTCCCCGACGCCGTAGCTCGACATTCACCCGGTGACTACGACGACAGCCGGCACCCGCCGACCACGGCGGAGCGTCCCCCGACGCCGTAGCTCGACATTCACCCGGTGACTACGACGACCGACGGACTCCCCACAGCGTAGTCACCCCATGAATGATCATCTACGGCGCGAACCCGGACCACCCTGGGCTCCCCGATTGCCGGGCAGCGACCGCGGCCCAGGCACGCGGGCTCCGACCGTCCCGGCCCGCCAGACTCCACGCAAACCTATCGCGCTCGGTCGGTGGCGCGACCCGTCCGATCGTCCCAGCCGCCGGCCTGACCAACCTTGGTGGTCAACGGCTTCCCTAGCGCATCGGTGATGAAATGTGCCGCCGCCAGGACACCGGCCAGCGATACACCATGCTCCCAGCCGGAGGCATCGAGGAAGTAGACGAGGTCCTCCGTCGCGAGATTGCCGGCCGCGCCCGGGGCGTAGGGGCAGCCGCCGGTCCCGCCGGTGGCGCTGTCGAAACAGCGGACTCCAGACGCCAGGCCCATCGCGACGTTGGAAAGGGCCGTGCCGCGGGTGTCGTGAAAGTGGTACGCCTGCGCAACCGGGGCGATTCCCGCCGACCCCGCCATCTCGACCAGCGCCGCCACCTGGTCTGGCACCCCGACCCCGATCGTGTCCCCGAAGCAGATCTCGTCGACGCCAAGCTCAAGCAACCGATTCGCCACCTCGACGACCGTTCGCGGCTCGACCCGCCCGCTGTACGGGCACCCGAACGCCGTGGACACGTACGCCCGCCGCCACCAGCCGAGTTCGCCCGCGCGGGCGAGGACTGGCGCAAACGCCGCGATCGATTCATCGACGGTCATCCCGATGTTGGCCGTCGTGAAGGCATCCGTCGCCGCGGTGAACACGGCGATCGAATCGACGCCCGCGGCCTCGGCTCGGGTCAAGCCGCGTCGGTTGGGTACCAGCACCGGGTAACGCACGCCGGGCCGGCGGGGGAGTGATGCCAGGAGCGCCTCGGCGTCGGCCAACTGCGGGATGGCCCGCGGCGACACGAATGAGGTCGCCTCGATCTCGCGCAGGCCGGCTTCCACGAGTAGCTCGATGTAGCGAGCCTTGATCTCGGTCGAGACGGTGACCGCTTCGTTCTGGAGTCCGTCGCGCGGTCCGACCTCGTAGATCCGGACGCGTCGATCGTCGGCCTGGGGCGTCATCGCCGGAACGTCAGACGAGCGGCGGGTCCATCGCCCGCTCGATGCGAGCGATCTCAACCTCGATCCGACCGATCAGATCGATGGCGGCTCTATGGTCCGGGCTGCCGTGCGCTGCCTTGTTGCGTCGGCTGCGCGTGGCTCGATGCAGGGCCATCAACTCGTCGCGCGTCTGCGGCAGCGGCTCGGGCGGGGCGGTCGTCGGGTCATTCACCATATCGCCGCGAAGGGTACCGCGTCAGGTCGTGTCGCTGTGGTCGATGGTGCCGAGGACCTGTCCGCGGGTGACCTGATCGCCCTCGGTCACGGTCAGCTCCGTCAGATAGCCGTTGCCTGGTGCGGTCACGGCGTGCTCCATCTTCATGGCCTCCAGGGTCACGATCGGGTCACCGACCATCACTGAGGCACCCACCGCCACCTGGACCGCGAGGACGCGACCGGGCATCGGGGCGACGAGTGACATGCGACCGGTTCCGTGTGCGGCGGCGGCGGCGCTGGCCGCACGATCGACATCGGGTGGCGGGGCGAGGCGGAACGGGGTGCTGCGACCGGCCAGATCGAGATGGACGGTGTCGCCGATCCGGACGGTTGCCGCCGGGTCGCCGATCGAGCGATCGACCCGGACAGTCCGTGTCTCGTCGTCAGAGACCAGGCGGAGGGTCGGGGCGGCGTTGATGCGGAAACCATCAAGAGACGGCGTTGCCAGCATGCGCGCCGCCGCGGACCACGCCGCGTCCTGGATACGAGTCCGGTCGGCCCAGTCGTCCGGTGGCCAGATTCGATCCAGCGTATCCGTCCGGGCCTGGCCATCGCGGACGACCGGTTCACGCACCAGCCAGCGCAGGAATCGCAGGTTGGTGGTGAGGCCCAGGACGACGGTCGCATCGAGCGCCCGCGTCAGCTGGTCCAGAGCATCCGCCCGATCGTGCCCGCGCGCGATGATCTTGGCCAGCATCGGATCAAATCGGGCGGTCACCTCATCGCCTTCGACCACGCCAGCATCGACGCGGATGCCGTCGCCGGCCGGCCACACGAGGCGCTCGATCTGCCCGGTCGCCGGCAGGAATCCGGCCTCGGCATCCTCGGCATACAGCCGCACCTCGACGGCGTGACCATCGATGCGAACATCATCCTGAGTGATCCCGAGCGGTTCGCCCGCGGTGATCCGGAGCTGGTCCTCGACGAGGTCGCGCCCGGTCACGAACTCCGTGACCGGATGCTCGACCTGAAGCCGCGTGTTCATCTCGAGGAACGTGAAGGCGCCGCGGTCGTCGAGCAGGAACTCGCACGTGCCGGCACTCACGTAGCCCACCGCACGGGCAAGTGTCATGGCCGCCTGGCCCATGGCGCGTCGAAGGGCGGGGTCGACGGCGGGGGAGGGAGCCTCCTCGAGCACCTTCTGGTGGCGTCGCTGGATGGAACAGTCGCGCTCGCCGAGATAAATGCCGTTGCCGTGGCCGTCGAACAGGACCTGGATCTCGACATGGCGGGCGCCTTCGATCAGGCGCTCGAGGATGAGTCGGTCGTCGTTGAACGCGGTCCTGGCCTCGCGGCGGGCGGCCGCGAGTTCGCTCGTGAGACGGGCGGGGTCGCGGACCGTGCGCATGCCCTTGCCGCCGCCGCCGGCCGACGGCTTGACCAGCAGCGGGTAGCCGACGCGTTTGGCGGCCGCGGTCAGGGCCTCGTCCGATTGGTCCGGATCGTGGTAGCCGGCCGGCGTCGCGATGCCGAGCCCGGAGGCCAGGCGTCGCGCGGCAGCCTTGTCGCCCATCGCGCGGATCGCCGCGGGTGGCGGGCCGACCCAGCGAATGCCGGCATCGATCACACGCTCCGCGAACGCAGCGTTCTCGGCGAGGAAGCCGAATCCCGGGTGGAGGGCGTCCACTCCCGCGAGTTGCGCAGCATCGACGACGGCGGCCGGGTCGAGCAGATCGAGCGCGTCGGTGCCGGTGGTCGGCGGGACGACGGTTCCGATCCCGAGTCGGAGGCATGTCCGGGCGATGCGCGCGGCGATCTCGCCGCGATTGGCGATGAACACGGTCCGGATCGGGGTCGCTTCTCGTTTCGTAACGACGGTTGAACCCTCGAACGCGCCAATCGCGTCAGACGCGACACGCCACCGACCACCGACGCGTCTCGCGGGTAGCCGACCGATGGTGATCCACCGCTGAACGGACCGAACGGACGTCCCCAGGCGATGTGCTACCTCGCTCGGACTCAGTTCCTCAGCCATGTTGGCGCGATTGTCGCATGCTCGGTCTCGAACGCCATGCGGTGCACAGATGCAACGAAAACTCAGAACGCAGGATGGTTCAACGGAGGGTCGCAGACTACTCTCAACCTACCCTGTGGCCACCGCGCCACCGGATGCCGGGGTTCGGGACGCACGTTGCAGGAGTTACAGGATGAAGCATCGCATCGCCGCACTCACCATTGCCATGCTCGCAGTGACGGCATTCAGCGGCATCGCATCCGCCGCCCATGTCACGACGCTCAGTACGTCCCTGACCGGGTCCGAGGAGGTCGGATCCGGCGACAAGAACGGCAAGGGATACGTCGAGCTCTATGTCTACGTCAACGGCACGATCTGCTACGAAGCCAAGGTCCAGGCGATCGGCCGTGAGATCGTCGGCGCGCATATCCACCTCGGCGCTGCCGGGACCAATGGCGGTGTCGTCGTCAACCTGAACCCCGCGGGTGCAACGGTCACCGGCAACATGGCCGAGAACTGCGTGATCGCGTCGGCTGAACTGGCCGCGGCGATCGTCGCCAACCCGAGCCACTATTACGTGAACGTTCACACGCCGACCTACCCGGGCGGCGCGATCCGCGGTCAGCTCGGCGACTGACCCAAGCACCCTGGCTGGCGGAGTTCGGCGCACGCCGGGCTCCGCCATCTCACGCTGGCGCCGCGTCCTCACCCTGGCGCCCCGCCACCTCACCCTGGCGCCCCGTCCCTCAGCCATTGATCGGTCTGGTTGATCGCTGGGGCCGTGAGCACGAGGAGCTGCTGCCTCCAACGGGCGATCTGGGGTACCAGCCCCTCTCGCTCAGGCGTGAATCGATCAACACAACCGATCAAATGGTGCCCGGCTGGGAGCCGCCAAGCCCGGCGGGGGGAGCCGCCAAGCCCGGCCGGAGCCGTCCCGGGACCGAGCTACGACTCCGGATCCGGCGCCCAGCCCGGCCGGCGCTTCTCCTCGAAGGCGGCGAAGCCCTCGCGGGCCTCTGCGCTCACCCGCTGGCGGGCGATGACCCGCGCCGTGTGCCACTTGGCAGACCCGTGGCCCAGACCGCGGATCTCACGGATGACCGCCTTGGCCGCCCTCGCGGCCGTCGGGCCTGCCGCCAGGACATCGGCGAGAGCGGCATCCACGGCGGCATCGAGCGCCGCCTCGCCCTCGACGATCTCGTGGACGAGCCCGATCCGCTGGGCGCGCACCGCATCGAACCGACGACCACCCGGGAACAGGGCACGGGCCTGCGTCTCCCCGATCTTGGCCACCACGAACGGTGCGATGACCGCCGGCAGGATCCCCAGACGCGTCTCCGTGAACCCGAACCTGGCCCCGCTCTCCGCGATGACGACATCCGCCACGGCACACAGTCCCATGCCGCCACCCAGCGCCGCGCCCTGGACCCGCGCGACGACCGGCACCGGACAGACATCGATCGCCTCGAACATGTCGGCCATCGCCATCGCGTCCTGCTCGTTGCCCTCGACATCGAGCGACATCGCTGCGCGCATCCAGGCGATGTCCGCCCCGGCACAGAACGACGGCCCGTCACCGGCCAGAACGACGGCCCGGAGTGCCACCGGTTCCTCGCGGGCCAGGGCTGCAAAGACCTTGCGCAACTCGGCGATGACCGTGGCGTCGAACGCGTTGTGGACATCAGGCCGGGCCAGCGTGACGCGGGCAACGACACCCCCGGCCCCCATGCGTTCGACTCGGATCGACGGACTCACCGGCGCATCGTAATCGGCCGGGTCGGACCGCGGCCGATTTTCCTAGTGGCCGAATGACGCCGCAATCCCTACCCTCATACGCATGGGACCGTCCAACCCGTGGTCGCCCGATTGGCGCCCGGACCCGACCGGCAGTCGACTACTGTCGATCCGCGCGGCCCGACGCGGGGCCTGGCTCGCAGCCGCGCTGTACCTGCCGATCGCGCTCCTTTCAGCGACCCTGATCGCGAGCCCGCTGGCCGGCCTGCCGTCTGGGTGGGTCGGGCCGATCGCCGCGCTGGCCATCCTGTCCGGCCTGCCCGGGATCGCGCTGCTTGGCGCCGGTCTCGGTCCGGCCGCGCTCGGATCGCGGATCGATGCGCTCGTAGTCGGAGTAGCGCTGGCGGTCGGAGCACCGGTCGCGGCGACCGCGTCGTTTGTGATCTCGGGCTGGGTGATCGATTCGTGGATGGGCGACAGCTCTGATCTGGCCGCCCCGTTCCTTCGGGCGGGTGTATCCGCGGCGGTCCAGGTGGCGCCCCTGGTCGTTGTCGGGGCGGCTACCTGGGTCGCATTCCTGCGCCGATCGAGCCCGCCCCCAGCACCTCCGTCGGCATCGACAACACCCTGACCGCATCACCGACGCGCACGCGACCCGGTCGCTCAACATCGGCGAGCACGCCGAAGTCGGCATGCTTGCCCTCGCGCAGGCCCCGATACCCGATCAGCGCCCGGAGCGTATCGAGATCGCGGACGCCGGTATCGGGGTCCTGGGTCGTGATCGCGCAGCGGGCGTCGGGTTTGGTCACTCGCAGGATCGCAGCGCCGATCGCAATCCTTCGCCCGATCCAGGTGTCCTCCTCGTGCGCGCCGCCGCCGTCGAGATCGATGAGCATGCGGAATCGCCGCGAATCGATGGCATCGACGCCGGCGTGGCGAGCTAGCTCCCGGAGCGAACCGTCAGTCACGAGGCTGGTCGGGTTGCCGGCCCGCGTGCCGCCCGGACGGTCGCAGCGAACGATCCAGATCGGTCGACCGGCGAGCGGTGCGATCGCCTCCGCCCATGGCCCGATGACGACATGCCCGACCCCGGTTCGGCCGTGGATGGGGGTCTCGACCGCCTCGCCGAGCCGCACTTCGTCCTCGATGACCGTCCCGTCCGGGAACGACATGCGTAGCATGGTCGCCTCTACGTTCGTATGAGCGGCGATCTGAACAAGCCGCCCGACGACGATCCGGTCGACCAGACGGTCCGCGTCATCGATGAGGTAGAACCGGCGGTCCTCGACCACCCCGAGCTCGGTCACGTCGATCTCGGTCGGATGCTCCAGGCCGAGGCTCCGGACGGGGGCGATCGAGAAGCGGGCGACGGTCGGCACACCAGGATGCTACCGGACGACGACGTCCCGGATGCCGAGCTCCGCTCCGGGACCGGCCCACAGGACGTCGAAGATCAGGAACGCCTCGACGCGCTCGATGCCGGGGTGCCAGCCGTGGGTGTAGTAGTTGTCGAACGGCTTGCCGTCGGGTTCGAGCGAGCGGACCTCGATCCACCCGAAGGCCCCGGCCAGGGCGACGTCGTCCGGCCAGCCCTCCTCGAACGCAAAGGAGGCGTCGGTCAGGATCCCGTTCGGCAGCGAGGCCTTGCCGAGCGACACCTCATGGCGACCGTCGTGCTCGATCGCGATCGTCCGCTCCGCGACGGTCAACGGGGTTGCGGCGTCCAGCGTGTCCGGATCGGACGACGGGAACGGTGTCGGGCAGCCGTCCGGTGGCTCGCCCGAGCAGGGCACGTCACGGTAGCCGCCCGCGGTGAGTGACCTGGCATCGAGTCGGGAATCGTCGGTGCAGGCGGGCCCCATCGCCAGCCCGCCGCACATCCTGGCGTCGTGGGTGGATCCATCGGCCAGCGTGATACGCAGCAGGATCGGGTGTGCGCCACCCAGAGTCGCGCCCTCCGGTGGGGGATCGGGGATGATCGTCGCCGCCGTGACATCCGCGCGGGTCTTCGAGATCTCCGCAGCGGCCCCATCCACCATCGCGAGGCAACGCGGCTGGCGGTAGACCTCGACACACGGTCTCGCTCTTTCCGGGACCTCTGCCGCGATCTCCTCGAGCATCGAACAGCCACTCGCGATGAGCGCACCAACCAGCATGAATACCCCCGCCCGGCGCATCAGCGCAGGCCGACGCTGGCGAGCTCGGCCTTGGCGAGTCGGTCGTATCGGCCGGCCGCGTAGTCACCGAACGGATCGTCAGTGTGCTCCAGGAGGTCGGGGTAGCTGAGGCGGTTGAGGGCGCGGGACGCGAGGGCCCGCTGCATCGATTCGGCTGGGACGCCCGCCGGTGCTCGGCGGATCGCCCGATGGGCCGCGCGGACCGTGGCCAGTCGACCGGCCCGCCACGGGACATATCGACTCAACCACGGGATGAGCATGACCGCGACCACGAGGACGGCGAGCAATCGAGCGATCAGGATGATCAACGTCTCCAGTTCCTGCCCGACATAGACGAACGGCTCACCGGCGGTCCTGAACGCTCCCGTGGCAAGACCATCGATCCCTTCGCCGACCAGCGGCAGGCCACCGAGCGCGTCACCCAGCGACGTGCCAGCTCCCTGGATGCTGCGGCCACCGCCCTGGAGGGCGCGGCCGGCCTCGGCGAACATCGAGATCGTGTCGTGGATCCGCGCGCCGATCGCGACCCACAGCGCCACCCACGCCCAGGTCGCGAGGTCCGCGACGACCTCCCGCCCCCGAGCCGACGGGACCTCGCTCCAGTATTTCAACATCGCGCTCACCTGCCTCTTGGCTACATGCGGAAGACCCCAAAACGCGTCTCGGGGATCGGCGCGTTGAGCGACGCCTCGAGGCCAAGGGCGAGGATGCGCCGCGTATCGGCCGGGTCGATGACCCCGTCGTCCCACAGACGGGCCGTCGCGAAGTACGGCGAGCCTTCGCGCTCATAGGTCTCGAGGATCGGTGCCTCGAACGCATCGCGCTCGGCGTCGCCGGCGAACGGGCCCCCGACCGTGGACAGGACGCGCGCCGCCTGCGCGCCGCCCATGACCGAGATGCGGGCGTTCGGCCACGACCAGAGAAAGCGCGGCTGGTAGGCCCGCCCGGCCATCGCGTAGTTGCCGGCGCCAAACGATCCGCCGATGAGCACCGTGAACTTGGGGACCTCGGCGGAGGCCACGGCCATGACGAGCTTGGCCCCGTCCTTGGCGATGCCGGCCTCCTCGTACTCACGCCCGACCATGAACCCGGTGATGTTCTGGAGGAACAGGAGCGGGATTCGGCGCTGGCAGGCGAGTTCGATGAAGTGGGCGCCTTTGAGCGCTGACTGGCTGAACAGGATCCCGTCGTTGGCGATGATCCCGATGGGGATGCCGTCGAGGTGCGCGAAACCGGTCACCAGCGTCTCGCCGTAGAGCGGCTTGAATTCGTGGAAGCGGCTGCCGTCGATGAGTCGGGCAATGATCTCGCGGACGGGAACCGGCCGCCGCGGGTCGGCCGAGACGGCACCATACAGGCCCCCAGGATCGACTGCCGGGGCTTCCGGAGCACGGCGGTCCCACGGGAGGATCGGTAGCTTGCGGTTGAGGTTGGCCACGATCGATCGACCCAGCGCGAGTGCGTGTTCGTCATCGAGCGCCTCGTGGTCCGCGACGCCGGACTTGCGGGTGTGGACCTCGGAACCGCCCAGTTCCTCGGCCGTGACGTCCTCGCCGGTCGCGGCCTTCACCAGTGGCGGGCCACCCAGAAAGATCGTGCCCGTGCCCTTGACGATGACCGTCTCGTCGCTCATCGCCGGGACATAGGCGCCGCCGGCCGTGCATGAGCCCATCACCAGCGCAACCTGGGGGATCGCGGCGGCGGACATCCGTGCCTGGTTGTAGAAGATGCGGCCGAAGTGGTCGCGGTCCGGGAAGACGTCCGCCTGAAGAGGGAGGAAGGCGCCGCCGCTGTCGACGAGATAGATGCACGGCAATCGATTCTCCAGGGCGATCTCCTGGGCGCGGAGGTGCTTCTTGACGGTCATCGGGTAGTAGGTGCCGCCCTTGACCGTCGCGTCATTGGCGACGACCACGCAGGCCGTGCCCTCCACCCGCCCGATGCCGGTGACGATGCCTGCACCCGGCGCGTCGTCGTCGTACAGACCGGTGGCGGCGAGTGGGCTCAGCTCGAGAAAGGCGGAGCCCGGGTCGAGGAGTCGATCGATGCGCTCGCGGACGGGGAGCTTGCCCCGCTCGCGATGGCGCTCGATCGATCGGTCGTCGCCGCCGGCACCGCGTCCGGCGACCTGGGCCTGACGCTGCCGGAGGTCATCGACGAGGGCGGCCATGGTTTCGTGGTTGGCGCGGGTCTCGTCGGCGGCGGGATCCAGTCGGCTGTGCAGGACGGGCATGATGCCGATGATAGGTGGCGCCGGGGCGGGTCGCGCCAGGGCGGGTCGCGCCGGGGGCGGATCTCCACCCGTGATCGGTTTCATTGATCGATCCGGGGCTGAGCACGAGGGGCCGCAATCGCCCGGGCAACCGTCGTTCGTGCGCGAAGGTCGGCATTCGCGGGCGTCGCGGGCGACGACAGCTTGTCGAAACGATCCCAGGCGGCCTCGGTGCGCGTGCGGAGTTCCCTGGCCTGGGCCGCGTCGAGGCTGTCGCTGGTGGACATCGTGTCGGCCAGGCACTGCACCTCGGCGGCCGCCGCGCGCAGCCGGAACGCGGGCGGGCCTTCCACCTGGGCGTAGGCGTCGGCCGCTTCGCGGTAGCGGCGCTCGCCCTGCAATAGTTCGCCGTAGCGGAACAACCCTTCGTAGCGCGACTCGTGGTCGGGGTAGTTGCGCGTGAAGTTTTCGGCGACCGCCAGAAAGCTGCTCTGGGTCTCGGCGCTCGGCGCCGAGCGGAACACGCCTTCGGCCGCGCGAAACTGAAGGTAGGCCGACTCGGCGGCAAGCGTGCCCGTCGGCGCCGCCGACAGGTAGGCTCTCAATTCGCGTTCCGCGTCGGCGTAGCGACCGAGGCGGAAGTAGCAGACGCCAAGGCGATGGTGCACTTCGTCGGCGTGCGTGCGTGCGGCGCCGTCGGTCGAGCGCGCGATGCGCTCGTAGGCCTTGGCGGCTTCCTCG
>JANOIS010000160.1:0-3067 GCA_031407755.1 Chloroflexota bacterium
GGAACACCGGCGTACTACCCGGACGAGACGGCCCAGGCCGGCGAGATCTTCGACCTGACCAAGCGGGTCGGTGATGCGCCTGCCGCGACACGCTCCATCATCCCCAAGGCCTACGAGGCCAAGTACGACGTCCTCAACCTGGAGAGCTGCGGCCGCCGAATGGACGATCTGTCCGGCCTCGATGTCCTGACCGAGCATCCGCTGCCGGCCGGTGTCCACTTCTGGGCTGGCGTGATCGACGTCAAGAGCACGATCACCGAGACCGCCGAGGACGTCGCCGAGCGGATCCGCCGGCTGCTCAAGTTCGTCCCGGCCGACCGCCTGGGGGTCACGACCGACTGCGGTCTGATCCTGCTCCAGCGCTACATCGCGATCGACAAGATCCACGCCCTCGTCGAGGGGACGAAGATCGTGCGCGCCGAGCTGGAGGCCAAGTCCGGCAGCACGTCCCAGGACAAGGTCCCGGCCGGCGTCGCCTGACCGCGAGACGCCGGACCACGTTCCGAGGCTGAAGTCGTGCCCGTCCTGATCGTCGAGTGCCCCGATTGCGGTCACCGCTACGAGGCGCTCGTGCTGGACGGCACGACCCAGCCGACGAGCTGGCACTGCTCGCGTTGCCAGGGAGTCCGGGCGCAACCGCGTCCGGACATCCCACCCAGGCCGCACGCCTGGGAAGACCACCCGGACGGTCGCCATACCGTCGCCTGCGCCTGCGGATAAGCGCTCAACCCCTTTCCGCAGCACACCGCCAGTCCCGCTACCCGGAGACGATGATGGTCGTAGAACCCGCCCCGCCTGACATCCGCGACATCCGCGACGAGCACTACTCGATCCGACGCTGGTCGACGGTCATCGACGAGCTGCTGGAGAGCGATGACGGCGGCGCCCCGCTGTTCAACGTCGATCCCGACGATCAGCGCGAATACGACGCCATCTACATCGGGGGCGGCGCGAGCGGGCGCTTCGGGGCCGCGTACCTGCGGGCGATGGGTGGCCGCCAGCTGATCATCGACCAGTACCCGTTCCTGGGCGGGACATGTCCGCACAACGCATGCGTGCCGCATCACCTGTTCAGCGAGTGCGCCGCGGAGCTGATGCTCCAGCGCACGTTCTCAGGTCGTCTCTGGTTCCAGGACATGACCGGGGTCGTCACCTCGATCAAGGACGTCGTCGACGTCTTCCGGGCCGGCCGGATCGGCCCGCACGCGATCATGAACTTCCAGAGCAAGGAGCAGCTCGATCTCGAGTACGTGCTCAATGCCCCGGCCCGGATCATCGATGCGCGGACGGTGGAGGTTGCCGGGCGGACGTTCCGGGCCAAGAACCTGATCCTCGGCATGGGTGCCCGGCCGCAGATGCCGGACGTTCCCGGCATCGATCTCATCGGGGTCCACAACAACGTCACCCTGGTCGAGACGCTCGATCGCGATCCGGGCCTCACGGTCGTGGTCGTCGGTGGCAGCAAGACCGCCGTCGAGTACGGCAGCTTCTTCGCGGCGACCGGCCGGCGTACGGTGTTCCTGTGTCGGACGACATTGCTCAAGAACGTGCCGGATGGGGAAACTCGCGGCTACGTCATCGATCGGATGGTGGAACAGGGCTGCGAGATCCGGACGGACACGCAGCTGGTCCGGATCGAGGACGACGGCGCGGGTCGCGTCGGCGCCGTGGTCATCAACGGACCCGACGGCGAGGAACGGATCGAGACGGACTTCGTGTTCATCGGCCTGGGCGAGATCCCGAACTCGGAGATGGCGGTGGAAGCGCTGGGCGTGGAGATCGGCGCGAAGAACGAAGTCGTCGTGGACGACCACCTGCGCACGAGCGTGCCCGGGGTGTACGCCATCGGCGACCTCATCGGCGGGCCGATGGAAATGTGGAAGGCCCGCCGCAGCGGCACCTACGCGTCACGCAACGTTATGGGCGAGGACGTGGCCTTCCTCCCGCGTGACTACCCGGATTTCCTGCATACGGCCTACGAGGTGACCTGGCTGGGGCTTGGCGAGGAAGAGGCTCGCGAGCGGTACGGTCGCGTCACGATCATCAAGATGCCGCCCGACACGGAGGATGGCTTGGAAGTGGGCCTGCCGGCGTCGGACCGGACGATACTGTACGCGTTCATGGAACCGCGCCTGTCTGGGTTCCAGAAGCTGATCATCGATTCTGACAGCCGGCGTGTGGTCGGCGCCCACCATGTCGGCGTGGGCGCCAAGGACGGCTTCCAGTACCTCGCCGTCCTTATGCGTCAGGGCCTGACGATCGATGACCTCGGCGAGATGGACGAGCTGTTCCTCAACCCCAGCCACTTCATCCAGTTGTCGCGGCTGCGTGCCGGCAGCGCGACCCTCCAGGACCTGTGACCACGATCGGCCAGGTCGTACTGGTCACGGGGGCGGCGTCCGGCAACGGGCTCGCGATCGCAACGCGCTTCCTCGAGGACGGGGCGCGGGTCGTTGCCGTGGATGCTTCCGCGGAGGCGCTGGATCGCGTCGTTGCCGGCTGGTCCGCCCACGTCGAGCGGGTGGCGTCCGTGGTCGCCGACGTATCGGACCCTTCGCAGGTGGCGTCGGCCGTCCGGACCGCGACCGATCGGTTCGGGCGGCTGGACGTGCTCGTCAACAACGCCGGCATCACCGGCGATCAGCGCGCGACGACGGTGCACGAGACCCCGATCGAGGAGTTCGACCGGGTCATGGCGGTCAACGTCCGGGGCGTCTTCCTGGGCTGCCGCGCGGCGATCCCGATCATGCTCGAGCAAGGCCGCGGGACGATCGTCAACATCGCATCCGTTGCCGGTCTGGTGGCCTTCCCCGGCCGCGCTGCGTACACGGCGTCCAAGGGCGCCGTGGTCCAACTCACGAAATCGATCGCCGTCGATTACGCCGCGCGCGGGATCCGCGCCAACGCGGTCTGCCCCGGGATGGTCCACACGCCGATGACCGATTGGCGCCTGTCGGATCCCGTGATGCGTGCCGCGATCCTGGAGCGGATCCCACAGCGGGAGATCGCCACGGCCGTCGACGTCGCCAACGCCGTGGCCTTTCTGGCCGGCCCGCAAGCGGGTCAG
>JANOIS010000207.1:0-9135 GCA_031407755.1 Chloroflexota bacterium
TACCTCCACTACAACACGCTGAAGAACCGGCTCGTGAGGATCGAGGAGATCGTCGGGCCGTACCTCGACGATCCGAGCCGCTGTCTCAGCCTGTCCCTTGCGCTCCGGCTGCGCCGCCTCCCGGCGCCGTAGTCGGTCGACCTTCCGTCCGGTCTTGAAAATAGGTTGCGGGCAGCGAATACCTTGCCCATGACGTCACCCCCCCCATCCCTGACCCGCCACCGTCGTACCGCGGCGCGCTCTGATGTTGGTGGTATCGTCCTTGGGATTTCCGTCCTCGCTGTGCCTTCGTCAGTGCGCTCGTCGGACTTCGGGCGAAGATGAAATCCCAGGGCGTGCCGAGACCGACCACGCTGGACCAGCCGGTTCCCTTCCAGCCCAGCTGGTGCAAGCGACGCGGAGCGATCTCGATCTCCCGGATATCTGGCCCATCGTGGCCACCCCACCCGGGTCCTTGCCCCGCATTCCCGGTGAGCTGGTGTCTGAGACATGCTTGGGGTAGGACGGGCACCCGAGCCGGCGCCCGACGTTGCTTGTGCCAGCCAGGCTGGAATGCCGACCCTTGGAGCCGGCAGCTGACGTGGGACCAGCCGCCGGTCAGGGCCCGGTGACCTTGCGAACCGCGCTGGCCGGGCCGATGCCGACGCTGGTCGACGAGACCCTTGCCGTCGCGACCGGGGGTTCCGCGAGTCGGCCGCATCGGCTACCGTCGTCCGGGACGGTCCACTCGGGCCGTCTGGCGGATCCGCGCACGGAGGACGCGCCATGCCCGATCGACAGATCCTCGAAGCCATCGGCGACACCCCGCTCGTTCGACTCGAGCGCGTCGCCCCACCCGGCGCCGCGACGATCGTCGCGAAGCTCGAGTTCGCCAACCCGACGGGGAGCATGAAGGACCGCATGGCTCGGGCGGCGATCCAGGCAGCCGTCGCCGACGGTCGCCTCCGGCCCGGCGGCACCGTGGTGGAGTACACCGCCGGCACCACCGGGATCTCCCTCGCCTTCGTGTGTGCGGCACTCGGCTACGACCTGAAGATCGTCTTCTCCGATGCTTTCAGCGAGGAGAAGCGCGTCACGATGCAGACCTTCGGCGCGCACATCACGGACGTCCCGAGTGACGGCAGGCGCATCACGGAGGCGCTGATCAAGGAGATGATCGCCACCGCCGGCCGCCTCAGCCAGCAACCCGGACACTGGTGGTGCAACCAGCTCAGCAACCACGACGCGATCTCCGGGTACGTTCCCCTCGGCGAGGAGATCTGGCGTCAGACCGATGGCCACGTCGACGCCTTCGTCCACGCCGTCGGCACCGCCCACTCGATCCACGGCGCAGGCGACGTCCTGCGAGATCACAACCCGGCGCTGCACATCGCCGCGGTCGAGCCCGCCGAGTCGGCGGTGCTCTCCGGGCGGCCGAGCGGCGCGCATCGCATCGAGGGCATCGGGATCGGCTTCCTGCCACCCCTCTGGGAGCCGGACAAGGTGGATGAGATCATCCAGGTGTCGACCGCCGAGGCACAGGCCATGGCCCGGCGACTTGCACGCGAGGAGGCGATCTTCGCCGGGGCGTCATCGGGCGCCAACGTGGCCGCCGCGGTGAAGGTCGCCCAGCGGCTCGGCCCGGACGCGGTCGTCGCCACCATCATCGTCGACTCCGGCATGCGCTACATCAGCACCGACCTGTTCCGGTGAGACCGGAGGTCCATTACGCGCGGGTCGGCGATGCGCACATCGCCTACCAGGTCTTCGGCGCGGGCGACCTCGACCTGGTCTACGTCGCCGAGTTCTGGCACTCGATCGAGGCACAGTGGGATGAGCCACGCTTCGCCGCCTTCCTGCGGCGCCTCGGGACCTTCAGCCGCGTCATATGCCTGGACCAGCGGGGGAGCGGCCTGTCGGACCCGCTGCCACTCGGTGAGGAACCGAGTCTCGACCTGTTCACCGACGACGTACGCGCGGTCATGGACGCGGTCGGGATCTCGCACGCAGCGCTGCTCGGCGTCGCCGGCGGGGCGGTGATCGCCTCCCTGCTCGCCGCGACCGTCCCCGAACGGGTGCAGGCGCTGGTGCTGCTCAACGGCCTGGCGCGTCTCACCGCCGCGCCGGACTACCCGTGGGGAACGACACCGGCCTTCGAAGTCCGGGTCATGGCCGATCTCTCGAACGGCTGGGGTCGGGGCGCGCTGGTGGACGTCCTCGCACCGAGCGAGGCCGACGACCCGGCGTTTCGCTCGTGGCTGGCCCGATATCAGCGACTCGGCGCCAGCCCGGGTGAGGTCATGGCGCAGCGGCGCATGATGCAGAAGGTCGACATCCGCCAGGTGCTGCCGTCGATCCGCACGCCGACGCTGGTGGTGCACCGGCGCGATAACCGGCTGATCAACGCCGGTCACGGTCGCTACCTCGCTGAGCACATCCCCGGCGCCGAGTACGTGGAGGTGCCCGGTGGCGACTACCTGCCGTTCCTGGGCGACGCGGAAGCGATCCTCGCCCCGATCGAGCGATTCCTGACCGGCACGATCTCGCCCGCCGAGCAACGTCGCGTGCTGGCGACGGTGTTGTTCACGGATATCGTCGGGTCGACCGAGCTCGCGGCACGCCTGGGTGACCGGCGCTGGCGGTCCCTGCTTGAGGAGCACAACCAGATCGTTCGCGCTGAGCTGGAACGGTATCGCGGCCGCGAACTGGACCGTGCCGGTGATGGTTTCGTGGCGCTCTTCGACGGACCGGCCCGCTCGGTGCGCTGCGCGCTCGCCATCCGGGATCGCGTGCAACGGCTTGGCCTCTCCCTCCGTGCCGGAGTCCACACCGGTGAGGTCGAGTTGCTGGGGGCGGAGGTCGAGGGGATCGCCGTGCACATCTGCGCCCGCGTGGCCGCCGCGGCGGCACCAGACGAGGTGCTCGTGACGTCGACGGTGCGAGACCTCGCCGCCGGGTCGGGGATCGTGTTCGGCGACCGTGGCACGCACACGTTACGGGGCGTGCCCGGGCGCTGGAAGCTCTCGTCCGCGAGCGGGCTGTCCAGCTGAGGCCCGCGCTGTCAGGCTGACGACATTTTCGAGGCGGTGGCGCACACCGGCTCCTTGACCTCCCGGCTCGTTAACGGTCACGATGTAGCGGAGAGGCTGCGCCGCAGACGAATCCCCGGCGGTCCCGACGCATGAACCGAGGCGAGATCATGGCACCGAGCACGATCCTCGACCGCGCCCGGCGCGCACTCGCCGAGCGCGGTTGGGCCGAGGCGCTCGAGCTTCTCGGCGAGGCCGATGCGGAGGGCGGCCTGGAGGCGGCGGATCTCGAGGCCTATGGCGACGCAGCGTGGTGGATGGGTCAGCTTGGGCTCGCAATCGAGCTGCGCGAGCGTGCGTTCGCCGCTTACACGGCGGCCGACGATCGCCGGCGTGCCGCGGGCATCGCGCTCGCCCTGGCCAACGACTACAGCCATCGCCAGCAGAGTTCCATCGCGACGGGTTGGGTGAAGCGCGCCGAGCGGCTGCTCGCGGACCTGCCCGAGTCGGTCGAGCACGGGCTCCTCCAGCGGCCGTTCCTGGGCGCCGCACTGGGGGCCGGCGACTTCGATACGGCGCTCGAGCGCGCGGAGCGGATCCTGGCGATCGGTGCACGGCTGCGCGACCCAGATCTCGAGGCACTCGGGCTCCAGGACAAGGGGCGCGTGCTCATCGCCGCGGGACGCGTCAATGAGGGCATGGCGCTGTTGGACGAGGCGGTGGTCGCCGCCGTGAGTGGTGCCGTGTCGCCCTATCCGACGGCGGTCATCTACTGCAATGCGACGGTCGCATGCGAGGACCTGACCGACTTCCGCCGCGCCAGTGAGTTCGCCGATGCAGCGAAGCGCTGGTGCGATCGACAGGCGATCTCCGGCTTCCCCGGCATGTGCCGCGTTCGTCGGGTCGAGATCATCCGTCTCCGCGGCGCGTGGGCGGAGGCGGAGGCCGAGGCGCGCAAGGCATGCGCCGAACTCCAGGACTTCTGCCTGGATTACGCCGGCGAGGGCTTCTACCAGATCGGCGAGATCCGCCTGCGCGTGGGCGACCTGGATGGGGCCGAGAAGGCCTTCGCCCAGTCGCACGAGATGGGCCGCGACCCGCAACCCGGCCTCTCGATGCTGCGCTACGCCCAGGGCCGCCCGGAGGCCGGTGCGGCCATGGTGGCGCGGGCCCTGAATGACCGCACGCTGCCGCCCCTGCAGCGCGCCCGCCTGCTACCCGCCGAGGTGGAGTTGGCACTTGCGACCGGCGATACTGCCCGAGCCGCGGCCGCGGCCGATGAGCTGGACCGGATCGGACAGCAGTACGGGACCCACGTGCTCCGCGCCTCCGCCTGGTTCGCGCGTGGCCAGGTCGCCCTGGCAGGTGGCGACCATGAGGCGGCGATCGATGCGCTGCGCCGCGCCTGGCGCACATGGCAGGAGATGGACGCGCCGTACGAGGCGGCGCGGACCCGGGCAGCGCTGGGCGAGGCGTACCTCGCCGCGGGCGACCGGGAGGCAGCCGCCACCGAGCTGAGCGCAGCGGCAGCCACGTTCGAGCGTCTCGGCGCCGTGCCGGAAGCGGCACGGGCGACGGCCCTCCAGCGTCGTTCAGAGGCTCCGGCAGCAGCCTCCGGTCCTGCCCGCCGGGCGGTACGCACCTTCATGTTCACCGACATCGTGCGTTCCACCAACCTCATCGAGGCGATCGGCGACGAGGCGTGGGGCCAGCTCCTGGCCTGGCATGACGAGACGATCCGCGGGCTCCTCCGCGAGCAGGGCGGACAGGAGGTGCACCACGCCGGCGACGGCTTCTTCGTCGCCTTCCCGTCGGCCGACGCCGCGATCGTTTGCGCTCTGGCGATCCGGCGCCGGTTCGGGGACCATCGCCAACGTCATGGGTTCGCACCGTCGGTCCGCATCGGTCTGCATATCGCCGAGGCGCTCGAAACGTCGACCGGGTATGAGGGGCGCGGCGTGCATATCGCCGCGCGCATCGCCGCCCTGGGCGACGCCAACGAGATCCTCGTCAGCCGCGACGTCCTGGATGCCACGGATACGCCGCCCGAGCACGGAGATCTGCGACAGGAGCGCCTGCGCGGGATCGCCAAGCCGGTGGAGGTGGCGGCACTCGCCTGAGCGGGCCGTCAGGCCGGGCGCCGGGCGGAAGTCAGTGGCCGGCGTCAGGGTCCAGATCGCGCACCCGGCGCGCAAGTTCCGTGAGCACCTTCAGACGGACATCCGGCATCTCGTCCATCAACGCGTGGAAGTCGCGGTGCCCGACGACCAACAGCCGCGAGGGAGCGGTGAGCGTCACCGTCGCGGTTCGGCGTCCCTCGTCCAGGATCGCGATCTCGCCCAGGATCTCGCCGTTCGTGCGCTCCGAAAGCACGCGACCATCCCGCTCGACGCGCGCGCTGCCCTCCATGATGAGGAACGCCTCACTGCCCGTGTCGCCCTGCCGCATGAGGACGCGTCCCTCGGGCAGGTCGACCAGGTCGGTGAGCTGGCCCAGACGCTCCAGCTCACGACGGCCGAAGCCGGCGAAGAGCGGGATGGATCTCAGCAGCTCGAGTTTCTCGTCGCGTGCCACGGACCACTCCTCGGTGCATCTTCAGATGGCGGTGAGCATAGCGCGACCGCCGGCTTTCGGGGGTGTGCTCCCGAACGCTCGGCGTGCGCTTTGTACCACCTGGGTCGTCAGCCCACCGGGGCGGCCCGCGAGGTAGCAAGGTGGCCAGGGACGGAGCGGGCCCAAGGTGCGGTGTTGGAGGCGGACCAGGAGCGGGTCCAAACCGCGCCGACCGCGCCGACCAGCGGGCCCCGTCGAGGCCTGCCGGGCACGGCACGAGGCGCAGGCGACCGTCAGAGCTCGAGCCGAGGTCGCGATCGTCCTTGCATGACGCCGCGGTATCATCCGCCGCATGCGCCCGTAGCCATGCCGCTACCCGGGGGGTTGTCCGGCATCTCGGCTGGACCTAAACTCCCCGGACAAGCCGGGACCGCAGCGAAGGAGGACACGTGGCCAAGTTCATGGACGTCCATCATGGAATGTTCGGGATCACGCCCGAAGCACTACAGGAAGCCCACCAAGCCGACCTCGACATCCAAGGCGAGGAAGGCGTGGACTTTCAGCACGCTTGGGGAGATCCGGAATCGGGGATGGTCTGGTGCGTGTCGGAAGCACCGGACGCTGACGCCGTCCGTCGCATCCACGAGCGGACTGGGCATCCCGCCGCTGACGTCTTCCCCGTTCCGGTGGAGGTCTAACAGGAGCTAACCCCTCGGAACGCCACCGACCCCCGACTCGGCGGGCCGAGATTGCCTGCCTGGCCGCGATTGTGCCGCTGAGGTCGCATCGACGAAGGGAGAGCCATGCATCGCGTCCTGATCCTTGGCGGCGGGTTCGGCGGTATCGCCACCGCGGTCGCCCTGCGCGAGCGGCTATCGGCGGAGGATGAGGTCGTCCTCGTGGAGCGGCGCCCGACTTTTGTCATGGGCCTGCGCAAGAACTGGGCTCTCGTCGGCCACGGGACCATCGCGGAGGGCGCTCGGCCGCTCGCAGCGCTCGCGGAGCGAGGGATCCGGCTGGTCGCCGGCACGATCGATTCGTTCGACCCGACGGCGCGCGCCGCCGTCATCGATGGCGAGCGGATCGAGGCCGACGCGCTGGTCGTCGCCCTTGGTGCGCAGCGCCATCCCGACGCGATCCCGGGCTTCCGCGAGCATGCGATCGACCTCTACGATGTCGAGTCGAGCGAGACGGGCGCGACGGCCATCGAAGCATTCAGCGGCGGTCGGGTGGTCGTCGGGATCTTCGGCGCGCCGTATCCGTGCCCACCCGGACCGTACGAGCTCGCGCTGCTGCTCATGGAACGGCTGGAGGCACGCGGCGTGGCCGGCGGCATGCTCGTGTTCACGCCGCAGTCGGGCTCCCTTCCCATCCTGGGGACGGACGGATGCGCTGCGTTCGACGGTCGCCTGGCCGGTGCCGGCATCACGTTCCGCCCCAAGACCGTGGCTACATCCGTGGAGCCCGGCGTCGTCCTGACCCAGGATGGTCTGCGGATCCCGTTCGACCTGTTGCTGGGCGTGCCGCCGCACCGCGTGCCGCCGATCGTCGCGGCGTCCGGGCTGACCGCTGGCGGGCCGTGGGTCCCGGTGGACCGGGCGACGCTTCTGACCGCGTTCCCTGGGGTCTACGCGATCGGCGACGTCACGGCGATCCCGCTCGCCAACGGCCTGCCGCTGCCCAAGGCCGGCGCCTTCGCGCATGCGCAGGGCGATGTCGTCGCCGCCCGCATCGCTGACACGTTCGCCGGCCGCGAGCCCACGGCCACGTTCACGGGTGAGGGGATGTGCTTCCTGGAGACCGGGCATGGCAAGGCCACCATGGTGGCCGGGAATTTCTTCGCCGACCCGCCGGCGGTGGCGCTGGGCGACGACTCCACCGCCAACCTCGCCGCGAAGCACGCCTTCGAGTCAGATCGACTGAAGGCCTGGTTCGGGGCCTGACCGCGGAAGCGCCGGCTGCGACCTCGTCGACCGGATGGGCCGCTACCCTCAGCCGATGCATCCACCCCCGTCGCGCGCGACGAGCGGACCGGTGCGCTCCGGCTGCGCCGGCTTCCCTATGCCGTAGCCGGTCGACCCGGACGAACCTCGTCCGTGCCGTCGATCTACACGACGTGGACACTTACCCGTTCCTCGCGGGAGGTTGGATCTCGCCCCGCGCTCATGTCCGCGCGCTCGATCACGAGTTCGGAGACTGGCCCAGCACGCTGTCGAGGTCGTGCGGGCTGTGGATCTTGACGTAGCGCCACCGGCCGAGCTTGCCCCAGTGGTTGACCGCTGCGATCCAGCGCTGGGCGCCGACATCCTTGGAGCGGTCGACCTCACGTTCCAGGCCCTTGACCTCGACGACAAGGTGCTCGTCGGATGGCGCCCCGGCAGCGTCGCGCATGCTCACGACGAAATCCGGGATGAAGTCGTGCTTCCGACCCTGGTGCTCGTAGGGAATCGTGAAGTCGAGCCGTGCATTCTTCACCCACCCATGAACTCGTGACGACTCGTCCAGCGCGTGGGCGACCTGGTGGACGGCCGTATCGTGTTCACCGCCCCCCATCCGGTCAGTGGCCGGCCGATCCCGGCCATCCGCCAGAACGTCCGCGAGGCGCTCCGCATCGCGGCCGACATCGACCATGATCTAGCATCGACACAGAGGCGCCGAGCCCAACCGGGCCGGCGCCTCTCGTCGTACCGGATTGTCAGGGCGCCACGCACACGTCGTAGGCCTCCCACCCGCCGCCTCGGGACTCCCACTCGATGTGGCCGCCGCGCTCCTCACAGTCGCGGTCCGACTCGTTGTCCCCGAAGCTCAGGAGAGCGAGCGTCAGAGCGAGCGCCGCCAGCAGCACGAACATGGCCGCCCCGAGTACCTCGCGCTGGTCACCGATCCACCACTGCATCCGCCCACGGTAGCACCGGGCCGGCGGCCGTTCGATCCTCCTCATCGTCCCCGGACCCCTCCGTCATGCCCGCCGCGCTGTCTGGCCAGAGCCGCAGCGCAGCGTCCAGGATGGCGGCGGCGGTGGCATCGGAGTAACGCGGCCCCAGCGACCACGCGCAGCTGGCCTCAGCCCTTCGGCGGGAACGGATCGTTCCCGTAGCTGTCGCGCTCGCGGATCTGGCCGTTCTCGCGCTGGATGATGACCTCGCTCCGCTCGCGACGCGCCGTATCTCGGGCCGCGCCGGCCGCCTCGCGCTGGGTATCGAACGTGCGTGTGACACGCTCGTTACCCTCACCGCGCTGCGCCCACTTGTCCCCGTGAGGGACGACCCACTGGTTCTTTCCCATTGGAGCAACTCCTATTCTGTGCGCGGCCCGGCCGCAGTTGGGGCCTGCGCTGTCATCGGTTCCGTCCAGAGTGAGAAGGTCGTACTACGGCGGCTGGCTTGACGATAGTGTAGAGTTGCGATTATCGCAAGTGTGGTTACAAGAGGTCAGGCACAGTGGATCAGGACATCAACGCTCTAACGGCGGCACGCCAACGAGTCGGCATTGGCCAGAAGGCCTTGTCGGAAGTGACGGGCATCAGCGTCGACAAGCTGAGCAAGATCGAGCATGGGATCAGGTCCATCCAGAC
>JANOIS010000221.1:0-7561 GCA_031407755.1 Chloroflexota bacterium
GCGCCTCGATGTGGCCGAGACGCTCGATATCGCGCCGTCCCTCCGACGTGATGGCTTGCGCGGTGGCCTGCTGTACCACGACGGGATGGAGGACGACGCCCGATTCACCCTGGCTGTCCTGCGCACAGCCCTCGCCGCCGAAGCCGAGGCGCTCGCGCTCACCCGCGTCCGGGCGGAGGGACTCCTGACCTCACCCGGATCCGGGGCGCTGACGGCGGTTCGGGCGCGTGATGTCCTCGGCGGGGGAGTGCTGGATATCCGGACGAGGGCGGTGGTCGATGCGACCGGGGTGTGGGCGGCCGATCCTGACCACCCGTTTGCCAGCCCGGCCACGCGGATCCTGCCCAGCCGCGGAGCGCACCTGGTCGTGCCGCGCGATCGGATCTCGGCCTCGGCCGGGTTGACGATCCGGGTCCCGGGCAGGGTCGTGTTCCTCGTGCCATGGCCGGATCACTGGCTGATCGGGACGACGGACGCGCCGTTCGATGGTCCACCGGACCACCCGGCAGCCGCCGGCTGGGAGATCGATCAGCTGATGGCCACCGTCAACGCCACGCTCGATGTCGACCTGCGGCGCGACGAGATCGTCGGCACGTACGCAGGGCTGCGGCCGCTCATCGCACCGACGGGAGGCTCGACCGTCAAGGCCTCTCGCGAGCACCTGGTCACGGCGGACGGCAACGGGGTGGTCAGGATCGGTGGCGGCAAGTACACGACCTATCGGGTCATGGCCCGCGACGTCATCGATGTGGTGCTCGGGCCGGAGGACGCTCGGCGACGGCCCAGCATGACCGCGGATCGCCGGCTGGTGGGCGCCGCGGATCGGTCGGAGCTCGATCGGATCGTGGCCGAGCTTGCCTCCGTCGCCGGGGTCGCGGCCGCGCATCCCGAGGCTGTCGCCCGACTGGTGGCCCGCCACGGCACGGAGGCCTCGGGCGTCGTCGCGCTGGGCGGCGAACTGGGATTGCTCCGAGCCCTCGCGCCCGGCCGGCCATACCTCGAAGCGGAGGTGGCGTGGGCCGTTCTGCGCGAGTCTGCACTGTCCATCGACGACGTCCTCTCGCGGAGGCTGCGACTCAGCCCGGAGCTCGGCCCAAACGGTCCGGCTGTGGCGCGCCGGGTCGCCCAGATCATGGGCAGCGAGCTCGGCTGGGGCGACACTCGCCAGGCACTCGAGATGGAGGCCTATCTCGCGGTCGTGGCGCGCGAGTACGCGGTCCCGGCGTCCGGAGCCTGAGGCCCGCCCGGCCGCGTCACACCCCGGTCACACGCGCGCGGCACCATCACTGGCATGCCATCCATCGGAGACCTCGCCAACGACATCGCCCGCAGCCTGTACGAATTCAGGATCCCGGTCGCCGTCGCCTCGATCGTTGGCGCCGTCCTGCTCGTCATCGTCGCCTGGCGGCTCGGGTGGTTCGCGTCAGCCCGCCGCCATCCGGGTCGGTCCGGGATCGTCCTGGCCATGGCGCTCGTGGTCGGGGCTCCGCTGACCTGGTATCTCGCATCACCGATCTTCATCCGCACGGCCCTCATCGAGCCGGCGCCCGTGGTTGCTGCGCCCGTGGTCGCGGCTGCGCCCACGCCCACCCCATCGCCCACCCCACCCGCGACCGAAGCGCCGACCACCGGACCCGACGCGACGCCCGGCCCCACCCCGATCAGCACACCACCCCCCACGCCCGAACCGACCACGTTCCAGGCCACGACCCTGTCCAGCGGGTCCTTCACCGGCACGGATGACTTCCATTTCGGCAACGGGACGGCCTCCATCATCGAGACCTCGCCGGGTCGGTACCACATCCGGCTGGAAGACTTTTCCGTGCGCAACGGACCGGACCTGTTCGTGTACCTCTCGCCATCTGCGGACGGCTACGCCAAGGGGGCGCTGGAGGTCGGCAAGCTGAAGGCCACGGACGGGTCATTCGGCTACGACCTGCCGGCCGGAACGGACCCTTCCACGTTTCGCAGCGCCATCATCTGGTGCAAGCAGTTCAGCCATCTGTTCGCGGTCGCGCCCTTCGCCGGGTGAGCGTGAATCGGGACGAAAGTCGGGGCTATACAAACGCCGATCCGGGCGCGTACCATCCCGCTGGCAAATGCCACGGAACAGCGTCCGTGGTCAGAACGTAGCACGACGCAACTCGGACTCCTCTCACGGCTGACGCGAGAAAACCCGATGGGATCGCGCCGGCTATCGAGAGGAGTTTCGTTTCCGTGTACAACGACAGAAACCTGACCTGCGCGGACTGCAGCCAAGAATTCGTATTCACCGCATCCGAGCAGGATTTCTACGCACAGCGTGGCTTCACCGAGCCTCGTCGATGTCCGACGTGCCGCGCCAGCCGCAAGGCTGCCCGGAATGCGGAAGGTGGCGGTGGCAACGGCGGCGGCTCGTACGGCGGTTACAGCGCCGGCGGCGGCTATTCCGCTGGTGGTAGTGGTGGCGGTGGCGGCGGCTACGGTAGTGGTGGCGGAGGAGGAGGAGGCGGCTACGGCGGAGGCCGCGACCGCGGTCCTCGCGAGATGTTCGCGGCCACCTGCTCGTCGTGTGGCAAGGAAGCCCAGGTCCCATTCAAGCCGACCAGCGGCAAGCCCGTCTACTGCAGCGATTGCTTCCGCAGCCAGCGCGGCGGCTGACCCAGTCCTCTCGGTGCGGGCCGATCAACGGTCCGCCGAACAAGCGTGATCTCCGACCCGGGCCGTCAGCCGACCCGGGTCGATCGATTCTGGTGCACTTGCACGGACGCTGAGGCCCGCGTTTCCATCGGGAGTAGACAGATGGCGGCGTGGGCGGGCACAACGCTCCCGCGAGCCGGTGGGACGGACGATCCGCCCGCCGATCCACGCTCGATGGTGCACGATTCGACCGTCTGCGTATCCTCGGCCGGCCGTTGTCGGCATTCGTCCGCCGTGCGCTCTACTCGGGGTGGAATCCGGCGCGGCTAGGGTTGACCGCTCGGCGGTTTGCCGGTCAGCAGTCCCAGGTCGAACTTGCGCTCCTTCCCGTGCAGCAGCCGATCGATGTTGTCGGCGTGAGCCAACCAGATGAGGGCACCGCCGACCGCCGCGTAGATGACGTACGGCAACGGTGTCTCATGCACGACGAGGAGCAGGAGCAGCATCGCCGGGAACATCGCCGCCGACCCGAGCAACGATCCGAGCGACACGTATTGCGTCAACAGGATCACCAGGACGAAGACCGGCGCGGCCAGGACCACAGCGAGCGGCTGGATCACGAGCATCGTCCCTACCCCGGTCCCGACGCCGCGCCCGCTACGGAACCCGGCGAAGACACTCCAGATGGCACCGGTCACGGAGGCCACGCCGCACAGGACTTCGACCAGCGGATCACCAGTGACGACGCGTGCGATCAGCACCGGCAGCGCCCCCTTGAGCAAATCGCCGAGCACCACGACCGCGGCCCATTTCCGGCCAAGTGCCCGGAGCGCATTCGTGCCGCCCGTGCGCCCGGACCCCACCGACCGCAAGTCCGGTCCACCGACCCGCCGAGCCACGACCGACCCGACCGGGATGGAGCCCGCCAGGTAGGCGACGACGATCAGGACCATGGCGCGGAGCAGATCCGGACCCATCGAATGCTCCCTGCGGTTCGACTGGCTCGTGAGAATGGCCGAGTCTAGCACTGGCCTCCGTCGCCTGGACCTGTGGCCGGTTGCGCCCCGCGCGACCCCGGCCGTACCATCGACGGCGATGACCCACCCGCCCGCGCAGCCCCTCGACGCCCGTTCGATGGCATCCGCGCCGAGGCTCCCCGAGGCACCCTGACCATGGCTGTCGGCTCGTCCAATGACTTCGATCTCGTCGTGCTTGGCGGTGGCACGGGCGGGTACACCGCCGCCTTCCGCGCCGCGCAGTTGGGCCTCAAGGTCGCCCTCGTCGACGAGGACAAGATCGGTGGCACGTGCCTCCACCGCGGGTGCATCCCGACCAAGGCCCTCCTCGAATCGGCCGCCTTCGCGGACCGCGTCCGCCACGCGAAGACCCTCGGCATCGTCCTCCCGGGCGAACCCACCATCGATTACGCCCAGATGGCCGCCAACAAGGACCAGGTCGTCAAGCGCATGTGGACCGGCCTGAAGTCCCTCGTCGACAAGAACAAGGTGACCTGGGTCGCCGGCCGAGGCCGGCTCGATGGTCCGCAAAAGGTGCGGGTCAGTCAGCCCGGAGAGGACGGCACACCCGGCAAGGGCGGCGAGCGCGTCCTCCAGGCTACGGATGTGATCATCGCCACGGGCTCACGGGTCAAGTCGCTTCCCGGCCTGGAACCGGACGGCACGAGGATCGTCACCAGCGACGACGTGCTGCGGATGACGACCCTCCCCAGGGACATCGTGATCGTCGGTGCGGGCGCCGTGGGCGTCGAGTTCGCGAGCATGTTCCACGACGTAGGGGTCAAGGTCACGGTCCTCGAGTACGCCCCCGCGATCATGCCGCTGGAAGACGCCGAGATCAGCAAGCTCGTCCAGCGCAGCTTCGAGAAGCGCGGTATCACGGTCGTGACGAATGCCCGGTTCGACCCCGCGGCCGTGACCCCGGCCAAGGACGGCGTCCGGGTGATGGTCGGCCCCGACGGCACGGACCCGGCCGAGCTCCGCGCCGAGCTGATGCTGGTGGCGACCGGCCGCGCCGCCAACCTCGAGGACATCGGCCTGGACACGACCAAGGTCGAGACCGATCGCGGAACGATCAAGGTCAACGGCCGGATGCGCACGAGAGAACCGCACGTGTACGCCATCGGCGACGTCATCGGCGGGCTGTGGCTGGCCCACACCGCGGCCCATGAGGGGATCATCGCGGCCCACGTCATCGCCGGTGAATCGGACGTCCACGAGATGGACTACACGCGCCAGCCGCGCGCGACGTACTGTCGCCCCGAGGTCGCGAGCATCGGCCTGACCGAGGAGCAGGTCAAGACCGCCGGCACGCCCTACAAGGTCGGCAAGGTCCCGTTCCAGGCGAGTGCCAAGGCGCTCATCGGCGGTGACTACGAGGGTTTCGTCAAGGTCATCTCCAGCACCGCCAACCAGGACACGCTGGGCATCCACATCGTCGGGCCGCATGCCACCGATCTCATCGCGGAAGCCTCGCTGGCGTTCGAACTGGACGCGACGGCCTGGGAGATCGGGGCCACGACCCATGCCCACCCGACGCTCTCGGAGATCATCGGCGAGGCCGCCCTGGCCGTCGATGGTCGGAGCATCAACTTCTGACCGTGACGAGCGGCCACGACGCCAGTCTCGCGGCCTCCGTCGGGCTGGAGGACGGCGACCTCGTCGAGATGTATCGATATGTGGCGCTGGCGCGAGCGCTTGACGAGCGGATGTGGATCCTCAACCGCGCCGGACGCATCCCGTTCGTGATCTCCGGACAGGGGCACGAAGGTGCCCAGGTCGGCATCGCCTGGGCATTCCAGCGCGGCCACGACTGGATCGCACCGTTCTATCGATCGATCGCGACGTGCCTGACCTTCGGCATGAGCGCACGGGACATCCTGACCGCCCAGTACGCGACGGCCAGCGACCCGAGCTCCGGCGGGCGCCAGATGCCCGGGCACTACGGGTCGCATGAGCACAACATCGTGTCCGTTTCATCGCCCGTCGCGACCCAACTCCTGCACGCCGTGGGCATCGCGCTCGCCGCCAAGGTCCGCAAGACCGGCCAGGTCGCGATGACCAGCATGGGGGAGGGGAGCAGCAACCAGGGCGATGTCCACGAGGGCCTCAACTTCGCGGCCATCCACAAGCTGCCGTTCGTGTTCGTCGTGGAGAACAACGGGTATGCCATCAGCGTGCCGGCTGCCCGTCAGGTGTCGGTGCCGAACGTCGCCGACCGCGCGCCCGGCTACGGCATTCCGGGCGTGGTCGTCGACGGCAACGACGTCCTGGCGTGCTACGCGGCGGCGCGCGACGCGGTCGTGCGAGCGCGCGCCGGCGACGGCCCAACGCTGATCGAGGCCAAGGTCACCCGCCTGACCGGCCACTCCTCGGACGACCAGCAGACGAAGTACCGCTCCGAGGAGGAGCTCACGGCCGAGAAGTTGCGCGATCCCGTACCGGTCTTTCGGGCGCAGCTGCGCGATGCCGGCGTACTCACGGAAGAGATCGAGACGCGCCTCACCGCCGACATCAAGGCCGCCGTCGACGACGCGACCGATTACGCCGAGTCCCAGCCAGACCCCGATCCCGCCGCCGCCATGCGCTACGTCTACGCCGACGACGCCGAGGGCACCGACTGATGCCGGCCATGACCTTCATCGAGGCCATCCGCGAGACCCTGGCCGGCGAGATGCGCCGCGATAAATCGATCATCCTGCTTGGCGAGGACGTCGGCAAGAAGGGCGGCGTGTTCCTGGCCACGGACGGCCTGTGGGCGGAGTTCGGCGACGACCGGGTGATCGATACGCCGCTGACGGAATCGATGATCGTCGGCGCCTCCATCGGTGCGGCCGTCAATGGCCTGCGCCCCATCGCCGAGATCCAGTTCGCGGATTTCATCTTCCCGGCCTTCAACCAGATCGTGTCGGAAGCCGCGCGGATGCGCTATCGATCCAACAACGGCTACGGCGTGCCGATGGTCATCCGGGCACCGTACGGCGGCGGCGTGCACGGCGCGCTGTACCACTCGCAGTCGGTCGAAGCGTTCTTCACCCACGTCCCGGGCTTGAAGGTCGTCGTGCCGTCCACGCCCTACGACGCGCGCGGCCTGCTCCGCTCGTCGATCCGCGACGAGGACCCGGTGCTGTACTTCGAGCACAAGAAGATGTACCGATCCGTCCGTGGCGACGTGCCGGATACGGATTACGTCGTGCCCCTCGGCAAGGCCGCCATCACCCACCCGGGCTCGCAGATCTCGGTCATCGCCTACGGGTTGATGGCGCATTACGCGCTGGAGGCCGCGGACCGCGTCGCCGATGATGGCATCAGCGTCGAGGTCGTGGACGTCCGGACACTCCGACCGCTGGATACCGAGACCATCCTCGAATCGGTCAAGAAGACCGGCAAGTGCCTGATCGTCTACGAGGACAACAAGTTCGGCGGCTACGGGGCGGAGATCGCGGCCATCGTCGCCGAGGAGGCGTTCGATTACCTCGACGGGCCGGTCACCCGGATCGCGGGCCCGGAGGTCCCGGGGGTGCCCTACAACCACGTCCTGGAGGACTGGTTCATGGTCAACCCGGAAAAGATCGCCGACGGCATCCGGGCGCTCGCCGCGTACTGAGGGGGACGCGTGCCACCGGTCGTCATCGACAACCCGATCCTCAACTCGCCGTTCGCCGAGCCGGCCCGCCACTTCCGGTTCGACGACGACGGGATCACGAGCGAGATCGCGCAGGGTCGTCGCCGAAGCACGTACTTCATCCCGATCCCCAAGCCAAAGGTCAAGGGCGGCGGCCAGATCGCGCTCGCCGGCGACTTCGCCACGGAGCAGGCGCGCGACAACGACTTCATCAACCGGGTGCGCGAGCACGTCGCGGCCTGGCGAGCGACAGGCTACCCCGGGATCACGGCGGTCACCCGCGAGCTCCTCGCGTATTGGC
>JANOIS010000242.1:0-3299 GCA_031407755.1 Chloroflexota bacterium
CGTACAGCATCATCGCGCCGCCGACACGCTCGTCGAGGTCGCGACCGCCGACCCCGATGGCCTGCGACACGCCGGCGCCGGCCCGATGGATGAGGCAGCTCACCTGCTGGAGCCCGGTGCCAGATGCGGCGACGAGGCCGATGGTCCCGCGGCGAACAGCGTTCGCGAAGCCGAGCGGGACGCCATCGATGATCGCCGTCCCGCAGTCGGGCCCCATGAGCAGCAGGCCCTTCCTTCTGGCGATCGCCTTGAGCTCGATCTCGTCCTCCAGTGGGACGTTGTCACTGAACAGGAAGACGTTGAGGCCGCGCTTGAGCGCCTTCATCGCCTCGGCCGTGGCGTACGTACCGGGGGTGGAGATGAGCGCGAGATTGGCCGTCCCGAGCTCGGCGACCGCCTCCGCGATCGTCCGGGCGTCCGTGCGGGCCGCCTCGCCCTCGCCGTCCGCACCGGGACCAACGAGGCGGTCAGCCGCCCGATCGAGCGCGGCCTCGGCGACGGCGTCATCGACCGCGGAGACGGTGACGACGAGATCGTTCGGGCGGGCCGTTGCCGCGGCGGCGGTAAGGAGACCGGCCGCCGCGAGCACGTCGCGATTCGCGGGGGTGGCCATGACGAGGCCCGCTCGTTCGATCCCATCCATCGCCTCGATGGCAGCGGCGATCTGCATCAACTCCACCGAGTCGCGGTAGCTGTTGGCGAAGACACGGGCGCGGACGACGGCCATCAGGCGAGACCCCGTCGGCCGGACGCCGCGGCGGCATCGAGTCCGGCGAGGACACCGATGAGCCCGTCCATGCCCGAGGTGGCACCCCAGGCGGCGGCCCGCTCGACCGCCCCAGGCAATGCCGCGTCGTCCTTCCCCAGGAGCGCGGCGAGGAGTCGATGGATGCGCTCCGCGAACTCGCCACGAGCGGCGTGACCGAGGAGGGTCGCCGAGACGGCCGTCGTCCGCTCCATGACATCGTCGAGGGCCGCGGCCAGAAAGCCCGCCACTGGATGACCGAGCGCGTGGAGCGCGGCCTCCATCCCGGCGAGCGCGTCGTCGCCCGACGGCGTCAGGCCCGGACCCATGCCGATGAGCGGTCGAGCGGCGGCGGCGGCGGCACGGCGGTCGGCGCGGACGACCGCCCGGCTCACCTCGTCGAGTCGCTCACGCGCCACGGGCATCGCCAGGAGTCCGACCGTGGCCGCGCCCTCATCGGTGCCGTCCGCATCGGTGCCGTCCGCGACGCGTCGCGCGATGTCGTTGACCGCAGTCGACCGGGTCGGCCAGCGCCGTCCGTCAGCGACAGGCATGCGCGCCGACCACGGGCGGGCGTCGGCGAGACGGATGACGAGACGGATGACGAGACCGGCGTCGAGGATACGCACCGTGTGGCCGTCGATCTCGACCGGCATGCCGGCCCGAATACCCTGGGCACGAAAGTCCGCGACGCCAGCGAACAGGATCCCGTTGGGCAGCCCGCCCGCCTCGTCCGGGGCGATCGTGACCAGCTCGCCGGCCGTCGTGAGGTTGATCGCGGAGCGAAACACGCTGTGGACGCGCGCGGATCGGTGACCGTCCCGGGCGATCCGGGCAGACAGTGAATCGCTGATCCGGGTGGCAACGAACGTCCGCGTCGCACAGGCTGACTGCATTCATCTACATCGTACGAACAGTACTCGCCAATGTCACTGTGAGATCTTCACATTGACACGCCGGGCCGCTGTCGAGTATCCATAGCGGCGTGAACGACGTGGTCTCGCTCGCGGACCTCCTTCGGCTGCCCCCGTTCGCGCGGGCGCGCGTCGTTGGCGGGCGTGGGGGCCTGGCACGTCCGGTCCGGGCGGTCAATGTCATGGAGGTCCCGGACATCCTCGACTGGGTGAAGCCGGACGAGCTCCTCCTCACGACCGCGTATCCACTGCGCGATGATCCGGTCGCGCTCGACGCGCTCGTCCCGCGCCTGGCCGAGCGTGGGCTGGCGGGGATCGCCATCAAGCCGGCTCGCTACATCGAGACGATCCCGACCGGGATGATCCAGGCCGCCGATCGCCACGACTTCCCGCTGATCGAGCTGCCGCCCGATGCGTCGTTCAACGAGATCATCCAGGCGGTTCTGACCGTCATCCTCAACAACCAGACCGCCCTGCTCGAACGATCGGCCGCGATCCACGACCGGTTCACCACCATCGTCCTCTCGGGCGGCGGCCTGCGCGCGATCGCCGAGGCGCTCGCCGAGTTCGTCGGTCGGCCGGTCACCATCCTCGATGCGCAAAGCGTCGTGCAGTGTCGGTCTTCGGACGGGGCGCCCGACGCGGAGGTCGGCGGCGGTATGGACGGCGGACGCGGTCCGATCGTCCAGCCGATCCAGGTCGGCGCGGAACGCTACGGGACCATCCTGGTGGCGAACGATGGCCGCGACCTTGGGTCCGACCGGCTCGAGGCGATCGAGTACGCCGCCACGGTCGCGGCGCTCCGCCAGGTCCAGGCCCGCGCCGTCGCCGAGGCCGACCGGCGCTTCCAGGCGGTCTGCCTCGAAGAACTCGTGACCGGCCATGTCACCGACCGGAGTGTCCTGATGGAACGGGCGACGACGTTCGCGTGGGACCTGGCGGCGCCACGGTCGGTGCTCCTCGCCGAGGCACAGGCCATGGCCGGTGAGCCGATCGGCGCACTTGCCGGCACGGCCGAGGAGGGTCCCCTCCGGTCGCGGCTGGCCGATGCGGCGCGCGCGAGCCTGGGTCCGGGCGCCATCGTCTGGGAGCGGAGCCGCGAGATCGGCGCGCTCGTGGCGGCCGGAGGACCCTCCGAACTGCGGGACGCGGGCACGGCTCTCCAGGCAGAGGCGACACGGCGGCTCCCCGGGGTGCTCGTGGGAGTCGGGATCGGGCGCATGTCACGCGATCCCCTCAACCTCCACGCGTCGTACATGGAGGCACGACGCGCGCTGTCGATCGGACGATGGGGGCACGGGCCGGGTCGACTGGCCGTCTTCGAGGAGCTTGGGATCGACCGGCTCCTCGCCAACGTCCCGGACGCCGAGGTCGCTGCATTCTGCGAGGCGACCCTCGGCCGCCTCGAGGCCTACGACGCCGCCCGCGGCACGAACCTCGTCGCGACGCTGGAGGCGTTCCTGGAGACACGCAACGTGGCGCTCACCGCGCGCCAACTCTACCTCCACTACAACACGCTGAAGAACCGGCTCGTGAGGATCGAGGAGATCGTCGGGCCGTACCTCGACGATCCGAGCCGCTGTCTCAGCCTGTCCCTTGCGCTCCGGCTGCGCCGCCTCCCGGCGCCGTAGTCGGTCGAC
>JANOIS010000260.1:0-16819 GCA_031407755.1 Chloroflexota bacterium
GTGAGCGCCTCCTCCTGGTCGTGGGTCACGTAGATGAAGGTGATGCCGACCTGCTGCTGGATGGCCTTGAGCTCGATCTGCATCTCTTCGCGGAGCTTGAGGTCCAGGGCACCCAGCGGTTCGTCCAGCAGCAGGACACGCGGCCGGTTCACGAGGGCCCGGGCGAGGGCCACCCGCTGGCGCTGGCCCCCAGACAGCTGGGACGGTTTGCGCGCTTCATAGCCTTCCAGGCGGACCATCCGCATGGCCTCGGCGACGCGGCGGACCCGTTCCTCCCTGGGAACTTTGCGGACGATCAGGCCGTATGCCACGTTCTGGCCCACGGACATGTGCGGAAACAGGGCGTAGTCCTGGAAGACCGTGTTCACGTCGCGATCGAAGGGCGGGACGTTCGTGACATCCCGGCCGTGGAGGAGGATCCGGCCGGCCGTCGGCCGTTCGAAGCCGGCGATCATCCGCAGCGTCGTCGTCTTGCCCGAGCCGGATGGCCCGAGCATGGAGAAGAACTCGCCATCGAGGACGTCCAGGTCAATGCCATCGACCGCCACGACCTCTCCGAAGCGCTTCTCGACTCCCCGAAGACGAACGGCCACCGACACGACGGCCACGGGGCCCGCTGGGCCTGGATCGCTGATGTCGGTGCGAACAGCCAACGACGCCCTCATCCTGATCGGCCACGCTCCGCAAGGGCTGCGGTCAGGCGAACCATGCGGCGCGCCCGAGGGCCGTGTCAAGCAGCAGACATCCTCGTCCCGGTCGTTGCGCCGGCGTGTGGCGCACCGGCCGGGCAGGCCGAATGCCGCGATCGCCGGCATCCGTAGACTTTCGGCGTGTCGCGCCTGCCCTCCCCCAACGCCAGAGCCGCCGGAGCGGTGTTGCTCGCCGCGCTCGTCCTGATCGCCTGCGAGGCCGCCACCCCGCCCGCCACGCCGCCGATCGTGCCCGGTGGCTCGGCCGCGCCTCGCGAGGTCAACCTCATCGCCAGGGACTACAGCTTCCTGCCCGACACCCTGGACCTCGTGGCCGGTGAAACGATCCTTCTCCATGTCATCAACGGAGGCCTCGAGACGCACGAGGCGGTGATCGGGGACGCGCTCGTACAGGACGCCTGGGAGGTGGCCCATGACGCGGCCGCCGGCGCCCCTCCCGGCCCGACTCCCGTCGTGAGCGTTCCGCCGGATGTCGCCGGGTTGCGCATCGTCGTCCGCTCCGGTGAACGGGTCGATGTGATCTGGACCGTGCCGGCGCGCGAGGCCCCGTTCATCGTCGGCTGTCACATCCCGGGCCACTGGGCGAAGGGCATGCAGATCCCCGTCAGGTGGGTCCCCCCCGGCACGCCCTGAACCCGCCAGCACGCCCCGAGTGAGCGCACGGTGGTACGCTCTGACCTCAGCCCGAGGGGGCCGACGACATGACCGCGCACCCCGCCCAAACCTCCAGGAGGACGCTGCATGACCTACGTGATCGCCGAGCCGTGCATCGATGTGCTCGACGTGTCGTGTGTGTCCGTCTGTCCGGTCGATTGCATCCATTTCGAGGAAGGCACCGATCGGAAACTGTTCATCGATCCCGACGAGTGCATCGACTGCGGCGCGTGCGAGCCGGAGTGCCCGGTCAACGCGATCTTCCCCGAGGAGTCGCTGCCGGTCGAGTGGGCGAACTACACCGTGATCGATGCCACCTGGTACACGGACAAGGCTGCCGCCCGGGCCGCCGTGGATGAGGCAAAACCGCTCTAGCCTCGACCGGACCGCGGGCACCGGGCCGGAACAGGCTGGACCGCCTCCCCCATGCGCATCGCGTCCCTGCTGCCATCGGCCACCGAGATCGTGTGCGCCCTCGGGCTCGAGGATGAACTCGTGGCGATCACCCATGAGTGCGACTGGCCGCCATCGGTGGTCGGCAAGCCGGTCGTCACCCGCAGCGTCAACGACCTGCGCGGCGCGACGTCGCGCGACATCCATGCTCGGGTCAGCGCGGCCATGCACGGCGGGTCGTCGCTGTATGAGCTCGACGAAGCGGCCCTCGCCGCGACCGAGCCGGATCTGATCCTGACCCAGGAGCTGTGTCGGGTCTGCGCGGTGAGCTATCAGGAGGTCAACGAGGTCGCCCGCCGGATCGACGCCGACATCACTGTCGTGTCGCTCGAGCCGACCTCGATCGAGGGGATCTTCAACACGATCTCCACGGTCGGAGCGATGACCGAGGCGGAGGACGCCGCCATCGATGTCGTCGAGGGCCTGCGCGAGCGGCTGGGCGTCATCGAGCGCGGGGTGGCCGCCCGGCGCGAGGCGGGTCATCGGGCGCCGCGCGTCGTCGGGCTGGAATGGCTCGATCCGCCGTTCGCGGTCGGTCACTGGGTGCCGGAACAGATCCGCCGAGCCGGCGGCTGGGACCTGCTGGGTTCTGACGGGGAGAAAGCCCATCCGACGACATGGGACGCGGTGTCCGAGGTGGAACCCGACATGTTGTTCCTGATGCCGTGCGGCTTCGACCTCGCACAGACCGTTCGCGAATGGGCCCGGACCTCGCTGCCACCGTGGCTCTCGGATCTGCCGGCGGTGGGGCACGGAGCGATCATCGCGCTCGATGGCTCGGCCTATTTCAGTCGACCCGGCCCGCGCGTGATCGATGGGATCGAGATGCTGGCGGAGATCATGGACCCCCAGGGATTCGTCGATATCGCCCCGCCGACGGGCTGGACACCGGTCGATCTCGGCTGACCGGATCCGTGGTCGAGCCCGCGCCTGTCGTGCCATACCGGCCGTCGTTCTCGTGCCTGTGGTGCGGGGTCCCCCATACCTGCCTCGGCCCCGACGATCTCGAGGGCTGGGCGCAGCTCTGCCAGGAATGCCTGGCCAAGGCCGGTGACAACGGTTTCCTTCGCGCCCGACTGCGCCACGCGCTGACGGAACGGGGGACGGCAGCCCGGGACGTTACGACGCGCGAGGCGACCCTCGCCCCCGACCTCGGACGGGCCATGATCGATTACTACGAAGCCCGTGCGCCCGAGTACGACGACTGGTATCTGCGTCGCGGTCGGTATGCACATGGCCCAGTTCACGACACCGCCTGGAACGCCGAGCTTGACGCCGCTGGTCGGTGGCTGGATGGGCAGCCGTGGCACGGCGAGATCGTGGAGCTCGCCGCAGGCACCGGTTGGTGGTCGCCGCTGCTCGCGTCGCGTGGGGAGCTGTCGCTCTACGACACGTCGCCGGCGGCGCTCGATCGGGCGCGCGATCGATTGCTCGCCCACGATCTACGCGCCCACCTCCACGTCCGCGATGCCTGGGCCGAGCCGGACCGCGTCGTGGACGGCATGTTCATGGGGTTCTGGCTGAGCCATGTGCCGCGGGAACGCCTTGCGGAGTTCCTGGGACTGGCCCGTCGCTGGCTCAAGCCCGGCGGCCGGCTCGCCTTCATCGACTCACTCGCGGAGCCGACCTCAGGGGCCACCGACCATCCCGAGCCAACCGATGACCTTGCCGTGCGCCGACTCGCCGATGGCCGGGAGTTCACCATCGTGAAGGTCTTCTATGGTTCCGCGGAGCTGACGGCCGCGCTGGACGCGGCCGGGTTCGGGGACGTCGACGTGTCGGTGACCGGTCGGTTCTTTGTGATGGGGGCGGCTCGCGCGGTCTGAACGACCCGCCTCCCGCCGCCCGTGGCGTCGGTATACTCGCCGCCATGTCCCCCCTTGCCAAGGCCACGATCGCGACGGTCGGCTCCGGCGTCATGGCCGAGGCGATGATCGCCGGCCTGCTGCGTGGCGAACTGGTCGCTCCGGACCAGGTCGTGGCCAGCCATCCGCGGCCGGAACGCCGCGAGACCCTCGAGCGCGAGTACGGCATCCGGACCGTCGCATCGAACCTCGAGGCGATCCGCGACGCCGACGTGATCCTGCTCGGGATCAAGCCCCAGATGCTGAACAAGGTCGGGCGCGAGATCGGCCCGCACCTCCGAACGGGCCAGCTCGTCCTGAGCGTGCTTGCCGGCGCCACGACCACGGCCCTGACTGGCATCCTGGGCCACGACCAGGTGGTCCGCAGCATGCCAAACACCCCGGCACGGCTCGGCAAGGGCATGACCGTCTGGTACGCCACGCCCCAGACGACCGCTGATCAGCGCGCCCAGGCCGCCACGCTGCTCGGCGCCCTCGGCGTCCAGCTCGAAGTCGATGACGAGAAGATGGTCGCCATGGCCACCGCGGTCAGCGGCACCGGCCCGACGTACGTCTTCCTGGTCATGGAGGCGCTCATCGATGCGGCCGTCCACCTCGGGTTTCCACGCCACATCGCGCACGATCTCGTCATCGAGACGCTGGAGGGATCGACCCTCTTCGCAAAGCAGTCGGGGATGCACCCGGCCGAGCTGCGCAACATGGTCACGAGCCCCGGCGGCACCTCGGCGGCGGCGCTGCACGAGCTGGAGCGCGGCCGGTTGCGGACCGTGATGTCCGAGGCGGTGTGGGCGGCCTTCCGACGGACCGTGGAACTCGGAGACCAGCTCGAGGCGAGTCTGGATACGGGGAAGGACCGCCCCGAGGGCCGAGGATGATGGCGACCGCCCAGACCGCCCAGGTCGCCCAGACCACCCCGGATCTCCGCCGAGCACCGCTCGCGGACGTGCGCGGCATGGACCTGCGGGCGTCGGAGCGTGACCTGTGGGTGGACGAGGTCGCCCTGTGGGATCGGTTCAGCGTTTCATGGGCCGGCCTGGATGACGCAGCGTGGCATCTGCCGGGGGTGGCTCCCTCGGATGCCGGCGGTCCGGACTGGTCGCTGGCCGAGCACGTCGGGCATATCGCCGACTGGCAGGAGCTCGCGATCGACTATGTCGCGACGGCGATCGAAACCGGCCGCTGGCCGACCGACGACGACTACGACGGCGACTTCGATCGCTACAACGAGCGGCGGCGCGCACCGTGGACCACGATGTCCGCGCCGTCGATCGAGGGGCGCCTGGCCGCCGCTCGGCCTCGCTTGCTTGCGTCCGTGCGCCGGCTTCCCGAGCCGACGATCAGGAGTCATGCTGCGTGGGGCTGGGTCTACTCCACGCTCCATGGCCACTATCTGGATCACCTCGCGGTCATCGAGCCGTGGACTGATGCGTTGCGGCTACGCCAGATCGATGGCGACCCGTTCGTCGCCGACCCGCGCGCCGCGGACGAGTCCGGCTTCCGGGGACAGGACGCGGCCATCGAGGCGCAATTCGACGGGCTCATCCGGCGTCTCCCGCCCGAACGCTGGTCGACGGACGAGGTGACCCCGGGCTGGACCGTGCGGGATCATGTCGGACATCTCGCCGACTGGGCCGCCGAGGCTGTCCGCGCCATCGCCCATTTCCACGATCAGGGAATCTGGCTGGCCGACCCGGACGAGGGCGTCGATGCCTGGAACGAGCAGCACGTGGCGGCCACCCGGGCTGAGACGCCGGCGTTCACCCTGGCTCGCTACGACGCCGCTCGGGCCGAGCTCCTCGGAGCCGTCGCGACCCTTTCCGTGGAGGAACTCCGCTCGCCCGACGGCTGGAGCTGGGCGTGGGACTGCCTGCACGGCCATGTCCGCAAGCACCTCGCGATGCTCGGTCGCTGGTCCGCTTCGGCCGAATGGCCACCCGCCGTGCCGCCACACGGGCCACCCGCCTGATGCCGACCGATACGACCCCGGGCGCCGCGACAGGTGCCGCCGGCCTCACGATCGAGGCCATCGTTGCGGTCGACTCGCCACGCGAGTTTCGGATCCATCCACGCGATCGCGTCGTTGCCTATACGGCCGAGGCGGCCGGCACCCGCCAGCTGTTCACGTTGTCCCTGCGCGCCACCGGTACCGCCGCCCCGGCCACTCAGGTGACCGCCTCGGACAAGCCCGTGAGTGACCCGCATTGGTCGCCGGACGGGCGGCGACTCGCGTTCGTCCGCGACGACGAGATCTGGATCGTCGAGGCCGACGGGTCGCGCCTGACGAGGGTCGTCGCCAAGCCCGGTGGTGGCCGTGACCCGCGCTGGTCTCCGGACGGTCACCGCCTCGCATTCCTGTCGCGCCGGCGCGGATGGAGCCAGGTCTGGGTCATCGATGCACCCGTGCCGCGGCGCGGTCGGCCCCAGCGTGATCCCCGGCCACCGGAGGCACGATCGGTCACCCAAACGGGCTTCGACGTCGTGTCGATGGCGTGGTCGCCGGATGGTGCCCGGATCGCGGTCATGGCGCATCAGCGCCTCGACGCGCTCGACACGGCGCAGATCGCCCTCGTCGATATCGCCACCGGGGCCAGCGAGATCGTGGCCGGCGAGCGCAGTCACGATACCGGCGCCAGCTGGCTGGCGGACGGATCGCTCCTGTACGTCAGCGATGCCGACGGCTGGTTCCAGGTCATCCGACGGTCCGCCGATGGCCGAGACCGGATCGTCCTGACCGACGGTGAGCGCGAGCACGGGGAGACGAGCGGCGGCTACGGCTATGCGCCGCTGCCCTCGCCGGACAGTAGCCGGGTCGTCCACATCGAGGTCCGCGACGGCCTGATCGATCTGGTCGTGCGCGGGCTCGGTGATGGGGCGCCTCCCAAGCGCGGCCGAGGCCGGCCGCCCAAGGCGCCGCGGACCGTGACTGCGGCCACCAGCGCCGACCGGATCCAGCCCTGGGACGGGGTGTGGCGGGCGATCGGCTGGCTGCCGGACGGCGCCTGGATCGCCGCCATCGGCGAGTCCGAGACCCGGCCGCAGGATCTGTGGCTGCTGCCCGTTCCGGGCGTCGCGCCCGACGGCGCACGGGTGCGTCAGATCACCGATTCACGACCCGCGGTCCTCGCCGCGACGCTGGCGCTCGGCCGCGTTCCCGCCGGCGAACGGGTCGTCGTGACCGCCCGTGACGGCCTACGCCTCGAGGGCACGCTGTGGCGGCCGGCCGGGGCGACGGGCAAGCGCGGCGGCCGTCGCGTCCCGACCATCGTCCATCCGCACGGCGGTCCCACCTGGCAGTCGTTCCGCAGCTTCCAGCCGTTCAATTTACTGCTCGCACGCGCAGGTTTCGCCGTCCTCGATGTCGACTTTCGAGGGTCGACGGGCTACGGTCGCGAATTCCGCCGTGCCAACCACGGGGAGTGGGGTCACGCCGACGTCCACGACCTCATCGATGCCGGCCACTGGGCACAGGAGCAGCCCTGGTCCAACGACCGACTGGCGATCTTCGGCGGCTCATACGGCGGGTACATGGTCCTGTGCGCGCTCGTCGAGGAGCCATCATTGTGGTCCGCCGGGATCGATCTGTATGGCGATTCGGAGATCGCCGAGAGCTTCCGCCACGGCGATCGATCTGGCCGCCTCGACCTCCAGAAGATGATGGGCACCCCGGACGATCCGACGCGCATCGACTCGTACCGGCGCGGCTCCCCGGTCTACCGCGCCGAACGGATCGAGGCACCGCTGCTCATCCTGCACGGCCGCAAGGACAAGCGCGTCGTTCCGCTCATGACGGAGAAGATGGTCCAGGCGCTGGAGATCGAGGGCAAGACCCACGAGGTCCATTGGTACGACGACGAGGGCCACGGCTGGGAGAAGCGCGAGAACCGGCGGGATGCCTACGAACGAATCGTGGCCTTCCTGCGCATGCATGTTCTCGGCGAGGCGCCGGACGCGGGACATTGACGGGCACTGAACCTTCTCGACCGCACGGTACGAATGCCAGCGATGACCGATCGAGCGTCAGACACACGAATGATCGAGGCGATCGCGCGCGACGGCGATGCGACGCCCGGTCCGCATGTAGCGCAGTCGCCGACGAGCTAGGCATCGGGGACGGCGAGGCGGTCGCCGGGCCGCAGGCGGTCGAACGCTCCAACGGGCGCCTCCAGGGCCCAGCGATATGGGCGATCCGGCGCGTAGGTCGGGCACGGCGCCGCCCGGCACAGCCCCATCGACGCTGTCCCCACGAGGGCCCCGTCCTGGTCGAACCACGCGATGTCGAGCGGGAAGGCCACGCCGTCCATGACCCACACGATCCCCCGCGTATCGAACCCGTCAGCGAAGGCGAAGAGCATCGCGTCCGCGCCATCGAATCCCGTGCGACCGCGCATCCCGTCCTCGCTGCCCTCAAGCACGGTCCACGTCTCGCCACCGAGTCCGACCGTCCCAGGGGCGCCCACCGGCGGCTTCCCGCAGCCGATGAGGAGCAGACCGAGGAGGACCGCGACGCCGACGGCTGGACGAATCACGCTCGTGATGCTAGCCCGGAATCGAAACGAGCGGCCGACCTCATGGGTGACCGCTCGATCGATAGTGGGTGGGACCCGCCGGGCGGACCCCGACGGTTCAGTGGGCCCGGATCATTACCAGCGCCGACCGGCCATCAGCACGAGGCTGGAGCTGGCGAGGGCGGACAGGAGCATGACGATCCGGAAGCTCTGCGACTTCAGCAGGTTCATCGCTTCCTCGAGGTAGAGAGACCATTCCGATCTCGGAGTCCGAAGCTATCGCCGATGTGCCCACGTGGGCCATGGGTCATCGGTACTGGTCAGAACAAGCGAGAGGGGCAGTGCGGCGGTGCACCGGGGGTGGCGGCCGGCGCCTCAGGTCGACGCTTCGGGTCGCAACGGGCTGTCCTCCGGCCGGCCGCGCATGCCAGCGGCGAGGAGCACGATCACACCCAGTCCGATGAGCACGTCACCGATGCTGAAGACGTTGGCCAGCGGCACCCAGGCGGGCAGGGCGAACACATCGGTCAGTGGCGCCAGCGCCGGATCGGCGACGACCGCGCTATTGGAGAGGCCAGCCCGATCTCCGAGGCCCGCGCTTGCCAGAGCGGCTTCGGTCGTCGGCATCACGCCGCCGTTGGCCAGGATCGCGGCAAGGTTCCCGGTCGCCCCGAGTGTCACCAGCACGACTCCCGGCAGGCGCAGATTGCGTAGAACGGCCACGAGCACGACCCCGGTGGATGCCACGTAGATGACCGCCCCGAGATCGCGACCCACGATCCCGGCCGCCGCTTCGGAGAAGAGCAGGACCTGGACCAGCAGGCCTGCCATCGCCAGCCAGCCCCACCGGAAGTGCAGGTCGGCGAGACGATCCAACCGACCGCCGATCAGGTATCCCGCAACGACCCCCAGCGGGATGGCGTAGAGGATGAACACCAGACCGTCAGTCCGCGCCGCCGACGAGGATGGCCTCCAGCTGGGCGATGTGTTCCTCGGCGTGACCAAGGACGAATCGTTCGAGGATCGTTGCCGCCGGCAGCTCGCCAAGCCTCGGATGCAGGCCGATCACGGCGCGCTCGTCGTCGGTCAGGGCAGCGATCCGATCTGCCCAGTCGCGCAGGCCACTATCGATCCGGCCGAACAGGACCCGCAGCGGCAATGTCCGGTCACGCTCGACGCGGCCGGTCCGGATGGGGTCGTCGGCCACACGACCGAACGCGGTCGGGCCGGGTTTGCCCTCCGCGACCCGCTCCAGCTCGCCGAGCCAGAACGGCAGCATCTCCGCAACGTGGGCGAGGACCTCGCGTGGCCCCCAATCAGCCTCCGGGCCCGTGCCGAAGTCCACCGCCAGATCCCATGGTTCCCCGGCGCGGATCCGCGACTCGCTGACCACAAAAGCGGCGCGCGCGTCCGCGATGCGGTCAAGGTCGTCCGAAACGCTGGCCATAGTCGTCAGTGTGGCATGCCAGGCGTACGATGGTGCCCACCAGCGCCGTAGGGGAGGACCGCCATGACCGAGGCTCTGTCCCGCGCCGCCGCCAACCAGGCGGGCGCCCGGATCGATGTCGATGCGTACGCCAAGGCTGCCGACTTTCTGCCGCTCGATGGTATCGATCACGTCGAGTTCTGGGTCGGCAACGCGCGCCAGGCTGCCGCCTACTACCGCGCGCTGTGGGGCTTCACGCCGGTCGCCTTCAGCGGCCTCGAGACGAAGGTCCGCGACCGAGCGAGCTACGTCATGGTCCAGCACGACATCCGATTCGTGTTCACCGCGCCGCTTACGCCGGACGGCGAGATCGCCGAGCATGTCCGTGAGCACGGCGACGGCGTCCACGACATCGCCTTTCGGGTCGCGGACGTCGAATCGGCCTGGCGCGAGACCACGTCGCGGGGCGCCCGTTCCGCCCTGGAGCCGACCGAGCTCGACGGCGGTGACGACGGCGTGCTCCGCAAAGCCTCGATCCGAACCTGGGGCGAGACCCTCCATTCGTTCGTCGATCGGAAGGACTACCTGGGCGCCTTCGCACCCGGATATCGGGGGGTCAAGTCGCCGGCACGCGGCGCCGACGGCCTGCGCCTCCTCGAAGTCGATCACTGTGTCGGCAATGTCGGGCTCGGCGAGATGGACACCTTCGTCGACTTTTATCGTGACGTGATGGGCTTTGCCCAGCTCATCCACTACGACGACAAGGTCATTCACACCGACTACAGCGCACTGATGTCCAAGGTCATGACCAACGGCAACGGCCGGATCAAGTTCCCGATCAACGAACCAGCGACAGGCAAGAAGAAGAGCCAGATCCAGGAATACCTCGACTGGTATCGATCGCCGGGCTGCCAGCACATCGCGCTGCGCACGGACGACATCGTGGGCACTGTCCGGCGGCTGCGCGACAACGGGGTCGAGTTCCTCGGCCTGCCCCACGCCTATTACGCCTCGCTCGCCGAGCGCGTGGGGGATGTCGGCGTGCCGATCGATACCCTGGAGGAGCTCGGCATCGAGGCCGACCGAGACGAGGAGGGCTACCTCCTCCAGATCTTCACCCGACCAGTCCAGGATCGACCCACATTCTTCTTCGAGATCATCGAGCGCCACGGCTCACGAGGCTTCGGCGTCGGCAACTTCAAGGCCCTGTTCGAGGCCATCGAGCGGGAACAGGAGAAGCGCGGGAACCTGTAGTCGGTCGCTTTTGATCATGGGATGACGATCTGACACCAGACCGCGGCGATCGCACCGTCAGGGCCGAAGCGCCACGACCTCGACCGACTCCTGACGCCCGCGGATGTCGAGGCTGCGACGCTCGCTATCGTCGATAGGTCGCCGTGCTGCATCTGCCGCCCGCACGCTGATCAGCAGCTCGCCGGCTGCGGCGACCGAGGCGAGGCGGGCCGTGATATTGACCGTGTCGCCGAGGGCCGTGAAGTCGTCGATCATGCCCTTGGGACCGCTGCCGCCGACGTACGCTTCGCCGCTATCGAACGCGGCGCCAACCGGGATGGGCCCCATCGGTGTCGCATCGTTTCGTCCGGCTCGACCCATGAGGTCGATGGCAGCGGCGATCCCCGCGGCGGCGTGCCCGGGTCCGGTCACCCCGCCGAAGAACAGGCCGATGACCTCGTCACCGACGAATTTATCGACGAGGCCGTCATGGGCGACGATCGCGCCCGTAGCGATCCGATAGAACCGATCGAGGAAGGCTCGGAACTCGACCGGACGCATGCGCTCGGCGATGCCCGTCGAGCCGCGCACGTCGGCGAACAGCAGGGTCACCGGGATCTCCGTGCCGGCTATGCCGTGGGAGTTGAACTGCCGAATGCACTTGTCGCACATCGCCGGATTGCCGGCGAACCGGCCGAAGCCGAAATGACGAAGGATCGCCCCGCCCGGCCCGCCGAAAGGGGCGGCGCAGAGCTTGCAGCGGGGTGAGGCCGGGACCCGCTTGAGCCGGCGCCGGAACTGTAGGAGCGTCGGATGCTCCCCGGTCAGCACGGCGCGGAGTTCGTCCTCGTCGGTCCGCTCTGACATGGCGCGACGGTACGCCTCGGGTGCGCCCGTGTCGCGTCGTTCCTCGGAAAGGCAGCTCTACGCCGGTTGCAGCCAGCCGAATCCTATCGGACAAAATCGAACGTTTCGATGACCGGCATCGCCGCCGCGACGAGGTCGTCGAAGCTCGCGCCGCCCGCGGAATCGATGGTGATCAGGACGTTGCTCGCGACACCGTCGTCGAGGACGAACAGGCGCATCCGTCCGGGTCCAGAGACGCCCCAGAACGCGTTCTCGTCCGGGACGGCGTCGTCCACGAACAGGGTCACGGCCGCCACACCATCGGTGAACGGGCAGGGCGTCGTCCAGCCGTCGGCCAGGTCCAGATCGACCCAATGGCCGCCCAGTCCGCCGAGCGTGATCGGTCGGGGCGTCGTGGCTTCGAGGCCCGGGCGGGCGATGAAATCGGCGAGCAGGTCGGCGGCGGTGTGGTCGAGGCCGGGCTCGGGCGCTTCCGAGCAGGCTCCGTCCTTGGCCGCGATGCGCATGTCGTACCAGGTGCGGATGCTGTCCTCGGCGACAAAGTTGTCGGGACGCAGGCCGAAATGGCGCGGGAATGTCTCGGTCATCAGCCAGTGCTCGGGGACCGTGAACGTGACGGCCGGTTGGGCGAGGTCGTAGATATAGGACCCCTGGTCGATCTCGAATCGCGCCGTCGCCAGCCGAGTCGGACCGGCGGTGGTGGCGGCGGTGGTCGGGCTGGCCAGGGTTTTCGTGGTCGGGGCGACGGTCGCCGGGGCCACGGTCGACGTGGGCGCAGCGGACGTGGGCGCCGACGCCGGGGTTACGCCGGCACAGCCGGCGAAGAGGAGCGCGGCGGCGAGCGTCCCGCGGGCGCGCTGAACGAACACGGTCATCGGAAGGACCTCCATGAGACTCGATGTGGGCTTACTTGAACCGGAAGGTCTCGAGAACGGGCATCGCGGCACCGACGAGCGAATCGAACGAGTCGCCGCCGACGGAATCGATGATGAACACGACATTCGTCGCGGTCGGGTGATCGAGCACGATGAGGCGCTCGCGCTCGCCCACATTGATGCCCCAGAAGGGGCCGGCACCCGGTACCGTGTCGACGACGAGTGGAATCGATGGCACACCATCCGTGAATGAGCACGGCTGGACATAGCCGGACGCAAGGTTCACGTCCACAACGACGCCGTCCAGGCCACCGATGGAGATCGGCTGCGGCACGCTCGCCTCCAGCCCGGGGTTCGCGGCGATGTCGGCGACGATCTCGGCGGCGGTCGAACCGACGCCGGGCTCGGGACGCTCCGTGCAGGCAAGGTCCTTCGAGGCGACGCGCATGTCGTAGAAGACCCGGATGCCGTCATCGACGGGACCCTCGCTGCGCCCAAGCGAAAAGTCCAGGTTGCCGATGGTCGGAACGGACCAACCGTCCGGAACGGTGAAGGTAGTTCGGCCGCCATTGGCCGTGAAGACATATGCACCCGGCGCAAGCGACGTGGTCGGCTTGGTCAGAAGCGCTGGCGACGGTGTTGAGGTGGATGCCGGGGACGGTGCGGGCGACGGGATCGGTGAGATGCCGCCCCCGACCAGGATCGACCCTGCCACCACGCTCGCCCCCAGGACCGAGGCGACGGCCAGGAGCCGCACGGTCGCCCACACCGTTGCGGAAGGCCCGAGGCCGAGCCACCACGCGGGCCGCTGTGGGTGCCTGGCGATCCGATCGACCACGACGTCCAGCACCCGATCGGGTGCCTCCGTCGGGCCGTCGGCGAGCCAGCGGCCCAGGAGTCGGTCGATGTCCCGGTCAGGTGTCATGCCGAACGACCTCCTTTGACCGTGCCGCGGGCGTCTGCATCCAGGGCCGCCCGCATGGCGCGATGCGCGTGATGGAGTCGTGAACGGGCGGTGCCCGGTGGGATGCCGAGGGTCTCGGCGATCTCCGACGGCATGTACCCGAGATAGTGATGAAGGACCAGGATCGCCCGTTGCTCTGGCGGCAGCCGGCGGAACCCGCGATCGAGCTGATCCCGATCGCCGATGGAAAGCAAGTCGTCCCTCGCGATCGGCCCGTCGACTGGCAGCACCCGGAGATTGGCGACCCGGCGTCGTTCACGGGTCGCCTGATCGATGCATTCGCGCACGACGAGCCGATGCATCCATGCGTCGAATCGATCCGGATCGCGGAGCCCGCGCAGGTCACGCCAGGCGATCACCAGCGCGTCCTGGAGGGCATCCTCGGCTCGATCGGCGTCGCGGAGGATGCGGTAGGCGAGCGCATACAGTCGATCCAGACGGGATCGGATCAGATCGACGAACGCCGCCTGATCCCCACGCCGAGCCAACTTCACGAGATCGCGGTCCACAGGCCTCTGCCCTTCGTGGCGTCCGTCGGGAACGCCGTCCGAATGCTATGGCCCCGCCGAGGTACCCGGCGTTCAATCTTGTCGCCGCGGACTTACATTGCCGGGCCGTTGGTACCGGCCGTGGCCACTACGCGGCAGGCTACTCGCCGGAGACGAGCCGAAGGGGTGGCTTGCCCGGGTGTCCCGCCCCTCGTCGTTCCTGGTCCGGTCGCCGAGTGGGCGTCAGGACGGGTTTCGTCGAAGCCACGATGAAGGCCTCCGCCGCGTCCGACCCGAGCGGGCGCGCGAGCAGGTAGCCCTGGCCCAGGCGGCAGCCACGCGCAACCAGCCAGTCGGCCTGTTCCTGGACCTCGATACCCTCCGCGATGACGTCGAGATCCAGCGCCCGGCCCAGCTCGACGATCGCGCTGGCGAGGACCGGATGATCGCCCTCCGCCGTCAAGCCGGTGATGAATGAGCGATCGATCTTGAGGATATCGACCGGGAATCGCTCGAGATAGCTGAGCGACGAATAGCCGGTCCCGAAGTCGTCGATGGCGAGCCGCACGCCCAACGCTCGCAGATCAGACAGGCGGGAAATCGTGGCCCCCGTGTACTGCATCATCACGCTCTCGGTGATCTCGAGGATCAGGGTGGGCGGGGCCAGGCCGGTCTCCGCAAGCACATCCCGCACGTCGCCGAACAGGTCCGCGTCCTGGAACTGGCGAGCGGACAGGTTCACGCTCATCGCGAGGTCGGGCCGGTCAAGCCGAATCTGCCAATCTCGCAACCGTCGACACGCGGTCTGCAGCACCCACCGCCCGATGGCCACGATGTCGCCGGTCTCCTCGGCGACGCCGATGAAGTCGGCCGGCATCCGCAACGGGCGCCCTCGCGGTCGCCACCGTACCAGGGCCTCGACCCCGACGACCACCCCGCCGTCCAGCTCCATGATCGGCTGATACTCAAGCCGAAGCTCGTCACGCTCGATCACACCCTTGAGCTGGGTCGCGAGATCCGACCGAGCATCGGCAGCCTCACGCAGCTTCGGGCGGAACAGCTCGGGGATCCCGCGACCGGCCGCCTTCGCCGCGTACATCGCGACGTCGGCGTTGCGCAGCAGATCCGTAGCGGTGTCGCCCGCATCATTCATCGCGATGCCGATGCTGGCCGCCAGGCCGCGGTTCGCTTCCGTCAGATGCAGCGGTTCCTTCAGCGAGGCAAGCAGCCGTTGCGCGACATCGATCGCGGCAGCCTCATCGGGCGCGTCCTCGAGCAGCACTGCAAACTCATCGCCGCCCAAGCGGGCCGCCGTGTCACCAGGCCGCAAGCACCCGACCAGCCGACGCCCCACCTCGATGAGGACCTCGTCGCCACGGGCATGGCCGTATCGATCGTTGAGTGACTTGAAGTCATCGAGGTCGATGAACAGGACGGCGATCTTGGTGCTTGTCGGACGTCGGCCGCGTGCGATCGCGTGCTCGACTCGTTCCCCGAAGAGCACCCGGTTGGCGAGGCCGGTCAGGCCATCGTGGAATGCCTGGTGACGAAGCTCGTCGTACAGCCTGGCATTCTCGAGGCCCAAGGCGGCTTCGTTGGCAAGTATCGTTGCGAGCTCGACGCGTCGGTCATCGAAGGCGTCGGTGCGGTCCGAGGTGAGCTCCAGCAGGCCCACGGTCCGCCCGGCCGCCACGAGTGGGACCATGATCATGCTGCGCTGGGCGATCGAGGCGAGGTAGGCCAGCTCGTTGGGCTCAGCCGATCGATCATCGGCCCGGACGATGATTGCGCGCTGACCCTCCAGAACGGCGCGGGTGGCCGGATAGTCGCCGAGCGCATATTCGGATGCCAGCGTGGAGCGGCGTTCGGGCGGGAAGTATCCAAATGTGACGACTCGGTCGTTGTCCCGGTCCCAGCGACTCAGCGCCGCATCGTTCGATCCGATGGCCTGTGCGACGTGTCGGGTGATCCGGGCACCCACGAGCTGCGGGTCAAGCGTCTGGGCGAGATCGGCGGTCATCGCCACGACGCTGCGCAGGTCCGCGGCCTTGTCCCGCAAACGGCGACTGACCTGCCACATGAATGTGAGAACGAAGAAGATCGCCGCGACGATCGCGATATTGGCGACGAGCTCCTGCCACATCAGCGGGAGCCCGGTGTACGGCGGCAGGGTCGCACCTGCGATCCAGGAGCCGATCGCGACACCGCCTCCAGCGGTCGTCACCACCGCCATCGATCGCCGGGTCGCCATGGGCATGGCCAGCACGATCGGCAACAGGGCGCAGATCGTCATGGCCGGCCCGAGTGTCGGCTGGAGGACCGCCGCCAAGCCGATGAGGACCAACGTGACGAGGGCCATCCGGACGAGCAGGCGCTCCCCGGTCAGATCGCCGTTGTGCGCGGCGTATAGCAGCCAGGCGGAGTATCCGAGGGCGATCAGCGCCATGGCGATCGCCCGCCCATCGTGGAAGCCCAGGGCAACGACCAGCGAGGCAGCGCTGATGATCCCTGCCGTCAAAGCAACCAGGCGGATCGTCCGACGCAACTGGTTGGTATCGTTGTCGACGTGGCGGTTTGGCGCGGACGAGGTTCGATCCGGCAACGTCGAGGTGCCGCGGGCGGGCTGCATCCGGTGAGCCTCGCAGACGTCGTCGCGCGCGGCCACCATGCGTTCGGGGGATACGCGAGGCGTGACCGATGGCTGTTCGGACCCCATGCTGCGTGGTGGGTGGGTATGCTTGGCGCGACCGGTTCCCGTTCGAAATCGCAGAACGGTTCG
>JANOIS010000264.1:0-16028 GCA_031407755.1 Chloroflexota bacterium
TCACCGTCGCCGTAGTTCAGGCTTAAGGTGAGTAGGTTCAGGAGGGCGTGGTCGCGCTCCATCTGCGTCGTGGAGTCCGAATCGAGGACCGATTGGGAAGAGGCGATCGCAGACGCGTAGTCGCCTTGCTGCATGTTGACGCGGCTGAGGATCAGGTCGAAGCCGGTCGGGCGCTGGTCGGGCGGGATCGGGCCGATGAATGACTCGGCGAGGGCGTACTGACCGTTGCCCATGATGGTTGGGATGGCCTCGGCGACGGTATCGAGCACGGACTGGGTGTCGCCCGCCTCACGATAGTGATACGCGGCTGTTCGCCAGTCCGTGACGGCGGCGGCCGCGGCGGTCCGCCGATGCAGGTCGGCAACCGCCAGGGCCCCGTCCGTCGAGCGAAGGCGCGCCTCAAGGAACTCGCGAACGAGCGGGTGGTAACGCTGGTGCGTCCGTGGACCACCGGACAGCCGGCTCAGCAGCGTCAGTCGCTCGGCAGCAGCGGTCAGCCGCGTCACTTCGGGCGCCGCCAGACCCGAGACGACGCCAGCCAGGTCCGGTCTGACGATCTGCAGGATCGAGGTCTCCATCAGAAATCGTTGGAGTTCCTCTGAAAGATCACCCACGACTTCTTCAGCGAGGTAGTCGTACATCTCGTGATCCGCGCCGTTGAGGGTCCGCACGAACCGACGGATCTCGGCCGGCGATCGATCGCGCAACGCCGCCTGGACGAGGTGCAAGGATGCGATCCAGCCCTCGGTACGGACCGCGAGGTCCGTCAGGACGTCCGGTTCGAGCTGCCGACCGTAGGTCTCCGTGAACAGCCTGGCTGTCTCTGTCGCATCGAATCGAAGGTCATCGGTTTCCAGCTCAGCGACTTCGCCGAGGGCGCGCAGCCGCGCGAGCGGCACCGTCGGCATGCGCCGGCTCGCGATGGCGATCGTCAACCGCTCCGGGCCACGCATCAACAACTCGCGCGTGATGTGGCGGACATCCACGGCGTCGTCCACGATGTGAAAGTCGTCGAAGATGAGGATCGCGCCATCTTCGACGATGGTCGGCAGTTCGCGGAGGAACGTATCGAGCACTGCCTCGCGCTCTGGCCCGTTGACGCCGATCTGCGCCAGTAGGCTCGATGTCGCGGGCGCGAACGACGGGTCATGTTCCTGCCCGGCGGCAACGAGGTGATGCAGGAACGGGGCCCAGTCCCGGTCATCGTCATCCAGCCGGTACCAGAGCGTCCGCAGCCGCGACCGACGCGAGAAATCGGCCAGCAGGGTCGTCTTTCCGTAGCCCGCATCGGCAAGCAGCAGCACCACCCGACCGCGGACCTTCACACGGAGCCAGTCCAGCAAGCGCGGACGTTCCAGCGTCTCGTCACGAAGGACGGGAGGCTGGACCTTGGCCAGCTGGATCGGGTAGCCCCCGATGTCGTCGCTGGGGAGGACCTCGCCCGCCGTCACCATCGCCATCGAGCGTCCGGGCCCGACCGCGATCGGCGGGCGTGATGGCACCGGTCGAAATGAGGCACGTGCCGATGTCGACGCGACCGCCGGAGCGCGCTCGGGCGCGACGTCAACGAGGGGTTCCGGTGGCATGGAATGGTGCCGCATGGCCACCATGTTGGCGCGATGCGCTCATCTCGCGATTAGCTGCGAGATATCGGCGCCCGCCCCACCGCGCTCAGCCCTCATATTCGAACCCGATCTTGACCTCGACACGATACTCGACGATCTCGCCATCCTCGACGACGGCGGTCGACTTCACGACCTCCACGGTCTGGATGTTGCGTACGGTCTTTGATGCGGTCGCCACCGCCTGGCGTGCCGCGTCGCTCCACGATCGAGGGCTGGTCCCGACCATCTCGCGGATGATGATGACGCCCATGGTTGTGGCTCCTTCGAGGGTGGGTCGGGACGACGGCTGGTCATCATGCCACGAGGCCGACGCGCGAACGGACCGGCCTCGCGGTGCGAGCGGTGCGCGGAGAGGCTAGGCGTGCGCGGGTTCGGCGGTCAGGGTGCCGGCACGGACCTTGTCGAAGCAGGCGCTGCAATAGACCGGTCGATCGCTTCGCGGCGCGAACGGGACGACAGCCTGGCCCGCACACGCACCGCAGATCGCGGCATGAAACTCGCGCGGTCCCTCGACGGATCGGGCGCGCTTGGCCACGGCGCGACACGACAGGCAACGCTGCGGGTCATTGGTCAGACTCTTGCTGACATAGAAAGCCTGTTCGCCGGCCGAGAAGTTGAATTCCTCCGCACAGTCGCGGCAATGCAATGCTCGATCCTGGTACACCCTGCCTGGACCTCCCTCGCTCGGACGTCATGACGGTCGAGCCCGGAGGGGCAAGCGGCGGATCGGCGGGGTCAGTCGCGCGACGCCCTGTGGACGCGCGGCAGGTGCCGGTCCGGACCCAGGGCCCGGGACTCATTAGCGAGACGATACGCGCGCCGTCAAGGCCCTTGACGGAACGTTCCTCGTGACGGACCCCCCGGCGGGGTGCGGGGTTCGCACGGAAACATGTGGTCGCGGCCGGATATCGTGGTGACGCGGACCGTATCGTGGTGGGTCGGACCACCACCCGCGATCAATCAGCGGGTTGGAACCGGGCGAGACCGAGCAGCGTCCGGTCCGCCATGTCACACCTCTCACGCCGCTCGGCGACTCTTGTCCTTGCGCCCGCCCTCGCGATCGCCCTGATCGGGTGCTCCTCCGGCGCCGCTCCTTCCGGTACGTCTCCCGGTGTGCCGTCCGGCATTCCATCAAGTGCGCCGTCAGCACCGCCGACCGGATCGCCGGCGACGGGCACGCTTGACCACAAGACCGGCCCGACGGACATCCTGCTGCGCTACGAGGAAGGCGGCGGATTCATCATGGCGTCGTTCCTTGCCGCATCCGTCCCGCATTTCACCCTGTATGGCGATGGCACGGTGATCTTCCGCAACCCGGCCCTCGAGGCCCCGCCGGCCGAAGGTTCCATCTTCAGGGCCAGACCTTTGCGGACGGCGAGGCTCAGTGAGGATCAGATCCAGGAGGTCCTCCTGCTCGCGCTCGGTGAGGGTGGCCTCGCCGTCGCTCGACCCAACTATCCCAACGATATGGTCGCCGACGCATCCACGGCCCTCTTCACCATCGAGGCAGCCGGGATCAAGAAGGAAGTCTCGGTCTACGCCCTCGGGTTGGAGGTCGATGGTGTGGCCGATGCGCCGGCCCGCGCCGCATTCCAAAAGCTCGCCGACCGGCTGACCGATTTCGATCAGGGCGGCACCATCGAGACCGACGTCTACGAGCCCCAGGCGTACCGAGGTTCCCTGTTCGAGGCCCCGGGGATCATCGATCCGGGCATGCGCCCCTGGCCGTGGCCGGACCTGACTCCGGCCGACTTCAGCCCGGATGCTGATCCCAACGGCAACCAGTTCCCGCATCGCACTCTGTCCATCGCGGAGGTGGAGACGCTCAAGGTCAGCGACTACCAGGGTGGCTTTCAGAACATGCCCATCCAGGGACCGGACGGCAAGACCTATACGTTCTCCCTGCGGCCGCTCCTGCCGGGCGAGTCCGACTGACCGGGTTCAGCCCGTTTCCGCGTAGCGCTCGCCGGCATACGACACGAAGCGGGTCTGGCGCTTCTTGAACCAGAGCTGGACCTCGCCGGTGGGGCCGTTGCGGTGTTTGGCGAGCTTGAGGTTGATCACCTCACCGTCTGTGTCCTGATCGTCCGCCCCCCGCTCCTTGTCGCGCCACAGGAACATCACGAGGTCAGCGTCCTGCTCGATGGCACCAGACTCGCGCAGGTCCGACAGCCGAGGCTCCTTGGATTCGCGCATCTCCGGTTGTCGTGACAACTGGGAGAGCGCGATGACCGGCACGCGCAGCTCGCGGGCCAGGGCCTTGAGTCCGCGCGAGATCTCCGAGACCTCCTGGACTCGATTGGCGTCGCGGTTGGTCGTCGTCGCCTGCATCAGCTGGAGGTAATCCACCACGATCAGATCGAGGCCGGATTCCGCCTGGAGGCGGCGAGCCTTGGTCCGCAGTTCCATCGCCGAGATGTTCGGGGTGTCATCGATATACATCGGCGCTTCCGAGAGCGAGTTCATCGCCGGAGCGATCCGGGCAAAGTCCAGTTCCTCGAGAAACCCCGTGCGCAGTCGCTGTGAATCGATGTTGGCCACGCTCGAGAGGAGGCGCAGGACGAGCTGTTCCTTGCTCATCTCGAGGCTGAACACGCCGACGCTCTTGCCCTCCTTGACCGCTGCGTGTTCCGCGATATTCAGGGCAAAGCTCGTCTTGCCGATCGACGGGCGGGCCGCGACGATCACGAGGTCGCTCGGTTGGAGGCCGGTGGTCAGCGCGTCAAGGTCCGTGAAGCCCGTCCGGACGCCGGAGATCTCGCCACGGTGCGCATGCAGATAATCCAGCCGGTCATAGGCCTCGTGGAGGAGGCCCTTGAGCGACGCGAACCCGGCATCCACCCGCTTCTGGCTGACCGCGAACAGCTCCGCCTCGGCGCGATCGATCGCCTCCTGGATCTCCGCCGGGTCCTCATAGCCGATGCCGGCGATCCGCCCGGCGGCACCGATGAGATTGCGCAGGACGGCCTTGCGCTCGACGATGCGGGCGTACTGCGCGGCATGAACGGCGGTCGGCGTCTCGTTGCTGAGGCTGGACAGATAGGTCCGGCCACCGATGGCCTCGAGCTCGTCGCGCCGCTCCAGCGATTCGGCGACGGTGACGATATCGATGGGTTCGCGCCGCTCGAACAGGTCCAGGATCGCAGCGTAGATCCGGCCGTTGGCCTGGCGATAAAAGTCCTCGGGACGCAGGAACTCGGCGACCTCCACGACCGCATCGCGATCGATGAGAATGGCGCCGAGTACGGACTGCTCGGCTTCAAGACTTTGCGGCGGCAGACGATCGATCACGGCTTGGCGGACTCCGGACGATACGGTTGGTGGGGGCGTCATTGTCCGGGAGCGGTGGTCCGATCAGGTCCACAAAGGCCCTCCACCGAGGCCTGCGCGTCCACGCGATTCGTGGGCCTGTGGGCAGGGTGTGGACGAACCACGTGGATAGTTCCAGCTCGCCGCCTTCAATCGAGTTTGCGGATGACTCCGATGAGCTTTCCCTGGATGCGCACATCGTCATAGAACTGCGCCGGGTAAGCGGGGTTGGCTGGCTGGAGCCGGATCTTGTCCTTCTCCTTGAAGAAGCGCTTGAGGGTGACCGCGTTCTCCTCCACCTGGGCCACGACGATATCGCCGTTGCGGGCGGTGGTCTGCGGTCGGATCAGGACGAAGTCCCCATCCGCGATGTGCGCCTCGATCATCGAGTCGCCGCGGACCCTGAGGACGTAGGCATCGCCGTTGGGGGCGAGCATGTCCGGGATGGCCATCGATTCAGAGGCGTCCTGATACGCCTCGATAGGACCGCCGGCGGCGATCTCGCCGATGATCGGCACGACGCGCGAGTCCGCGCTGGTGGCCTGTGGTACGAGTTCGCTCGACAGACCGAGCCGGATCGCGGCCGTCGGGGTCAGGCGGATGGCGCGACTCTGGGCTGCTCCACGCTCCAGGTACCCGTCGCGCTCAAGGATCTGCAGGTGGTGGTGAACGGCGGAAGTAGAGGCGAGGCCGACGGCATGGGCTATCTCCCGGACCGACGGCGGATAGCCGCGCGCGCGCAGCGTCGCAGCGATGAAATCCAGGATCCTGACCTTGCGCTCGGCGTCGTGCTTTGTCACTCGCTCCTCCTTGCACGCAATGATACCGAACGGACGTTCGATGTCAAATCGCGTATCCAGCGATCGGGCGCGGCTGCGCGGGCATCGCTGCTAGACTCCCCGTCCCATGGCCCGCAAGAAGTCCAGTCCCGGACGCGCTGGCGTCGGTCGATTCGTCTCGCTGCTCGCGTTCCTGCCGGTCGCGAGCCGCGTGCCGGACTACGCCCGGCTCATCGGTGCGCTCGTCCTCGATGAGCGGATGCCCAACGACCGCAAGGTGCTGCTGGGAGCCGCGGCCGGTTATGTCGTGATCGGGCGCGACCTGATCCCGGACAGCGTGCCGTTCATCGGTGGTCTCGACGACTTCGTGGTCGTGGTCCTCGCCGTGGATCTGTTCCTCGAGGGCGTGCCACCGGATCTTCTGCAGGAGAAACTTCGCGATCTCGATATCGAGCGCCTGGCGTTCGAGCGGGACGTTGCCCAGATCCGGCGCTTGACGCCGGGCCCCGTCCGTCGGACCATCCGGCGGATTCCCGCCCTCATGTCGGCTGCCGGGGACGCCATCAATCGATCAGGGGTCGTGCCGCGCGTACGAGCCTGGATCACCAGGGAGGATCCCGTCACTTGAAGGTCATCCTGACCACGGACGTACCCAAACTCGGCAAGAGCGGCGAGGTCAAACAGGTCTCGGACGGGTACGCCACGAACTTCCTCATCCCGAAGGGTGTCGCGGTCCCGGCCGCAGGCGGAGCCTATCGGGCGTGGCAGCATGACATCGCCAACCGCGAGGATCAGCGCCGCAAGGAGCGCGAGGGCGCGGAGATTGCCGCGACCCGCATCGCCTCGACCACGCTCACGATGGGCGTCAAGGTCGGCGAGGGCGGCAAGCTGTACGGCTCGATCACATCGAAGGACATCGCCGACGCGCTCGGTCGGCGCGGCATCGTGGTGGATCGCCACAAGATCGATCTCGACGAGCCGCTCAAGACGCTCGGTACCTACAAGGTGGCCATCAAGGTCTTCGCCGGCATGACGCCCGAGGTCACGATCATCGTCGAGCCCAAGGGCTAGGGCGCCGCGCGGAAGATCAGGCCGGCGTTAGCGGCGTCGATGTTGAGCACATCGGCGTCGATGGAGTAGGCGACGTCGCCGGACAGGACGGCGATCACCGCCGATTCGACCGCCGCTGGGCCGGCTTCGCAGCCCCGCTTGGTCAGACCGATCCCGCCGAAGGTGAGGGTATCGGCGGTAACCTCGACGGAGCCGCCACCCGTATTGCAGCCGGCTTCCACCTGGACCTGACCGCCGACGATCCGGATGGACGCGGCGACGCCGTTCGGGACGCTGGAGACCGCGTCGCCCGACACGATCCCGTCCAGGACCCAGCGGGTGCCCTCGATGGGCTGGTCCTGGGTGGCCACTTCGGAATCGAGAAGCGTCAGCGTGACGGCGCCACTGGTGAGGGTGAGCGTGTCGCCGGCGAGCGTGAAGGTGACGTTGCCAAGGAAGCCCGCAAGCCAGTCGTCCTGCGCCATGCGCGGGTCGTCGCAGCCCATCTGGGTCATGGACATCTGGTTGGTGGCGAGGCGGTCGCCGTCGATCGAGTAGGTGCCGCTCATCGTGTTGCACCCGCCACTCGCGCTCAGCATGCCGCCGGCGAAAGCCAGCCGGACACGGGTGCCCGCCACGAGGTCCGCGCCCGCGATCTTGGTCGAGAGGTAGGTCTTGCCGTCAAGGCCGACCGGCGACGGGCTCGGCGCGGCACCCGAGGAGCACGCGCTGACGATGACGATCGCGAGGATCGCAAGGAGCTGGATCGGATGTCGTGTCATGGCGCGGGGACGATGACCAGATGGTGGTGGTTCCACGATCTTACGATCATGGACCGATGAGGTTTGCGGCGCGCTGTCCGAGGGCGACCTCGACCCTCCTACACTTTGTCGGTGCGGCCCCCACAGGCGTTTCAAGTGCCGGATTTCGGGCGGCTGTGGCTCAGCGTCTCGGCCGTCGGGCTGGGCACGGCGGTCGGGCACGTGGCCCTGGCATGGGTCACGCTGGAGCTGACGAACTCGCCGTTTGCGGTCGGGGCGATGCTGGCCGCGCGTCTGACACCCTTGCTCCTCCTCGGGATCCCGCTCGGATCGCTCGCGGATCGGGTCGATCGTCGTCGGCTCCTGATCGTGGGCAGTCTCGGAGGATGCGCGCTGTCGATGGCGGTCGCGATCGTCGCGGGTTCGGGCGGTCTCAGCGTGCCCGTCATCCTGCTCGTGAGCTTCGCCTACGGGACGGTCGACACCGTCCGGACCACGGCGACCCAGGCGTATGTCTTCGACGTCGTCGGCGCCCCGTTGGCCACGAGCGGGATCGCCCTTTCGAACCTCGGGACCCAGCTGGCATCGTCGATCGGCGCCGTGGCCGGCGGGATCGTGCTCGCCAGCCAGGGCGTCGGCCCGACGTTCCTGATCGCCGCCGCCGCCTGGGCGGTGGGTGTCGCCCTCCTGCTTCGATCGCGATCGTCGGGCTCGGCTGCGGCGACGCGCCCCACGGTGAACCTGCGACGGACGGTCGCGCTGTTCCTCAGGAGTCGCACCATCGCGGCGATCGCGGTCCTCGTGATTCTGGCGGAGGTCTTCGGGTTCTCGACCACGGCGCTTGTCCCCACCTTTGCCAAGGACATCCTGCTCGTCGATGCCGCCGGTCTCGGGATCCTCATGGCCGTCCGGTCCCTCGGGGGTGTGGTCGGACTCGCGTGGCTCGCGAGCATCGGCGCCCGCTTCCGGGCCGGCTTGCTGATCCTCGTCGTCACCGCCGGCTTTGGGCTCACGCTGGTGACCTTCGCCGTGAGCCAGTGGTTTCTGGTTTCGGTGATCCTGATGTTCGGCTCGGGAGCGGCCGCAGGAACGTTGGACACGCTCGGTCAGACGCTCCTGCAACGGACCGTGCCCGACCACGAGCGCGGCGCCGCCATGGGCGTGTGGGTGTTCAGCATCGGGTTCGGGCCGATCGGCGTCCTTGCGCTCGGCGCCGCCGCGGCAGCGTTCGGGGCGCCGGTCGTCCAGGTGGTCAGCGGCAGCGTGCTGATCGCCGTGGCGTTGGTCATGGCCCGGGTCACGGCCTTGCCAGGCATGCGCTGACCGGGTCGCACTCGATCAAGCGGGGAGGATAGCGCGAACCGTGTTCGTCGCAGGATCTGATCAGCGAGTCCGGCGACGTATCGACACGCGGTCGCGGTCCCGCCACAGCCGGGTCACGACCGCGCTGAGCGTCCGTTTCTAGGCCGAGCTACCTACGCCGAGGTCGGGGACGTGCACACGATCGTCCCGGCGATATCGGCGGAGATCCGGCGGGTCAGGGCGTAGTCACGTACTCCCAGACGGTCCCGACCCATGGCTCGGAGGCGACCGTTGCGTCGAGGTGCCCACCGTTGGACTCGTCGTCGGCGATGACTGCGAGGGCGAGGCGGGACGGGTGATGCACAAGGTCTGGGTCAGGACCAACTGTCGAATCGTGATGCACATAGGCCGCATCACCACGAACAGGCCCGGCGTGCATCGGCACTTCGGCGCGGCCCTCGTCGGACGAGCCACCACGGGCGGCCCGGCGTGATGCGGCCTAGGTGCATCGGCACTCGACGCGGCCTCGTCGCACGACCACCGCGAGGCGGCCCGGCTTGATGCGGCCCAGGTCTAGGCCTCGCGCCCTACGAGCCGATCAGGCGCCACACGCTGACGCCGTCGGTGTCGTAGACGGTCTCGAACTGCGGACTCGAGGCGAAATCGGTCGGGGTGTCGTCGTCGCACTCCAGCAGCCCGCCTGAGGACAGCACGTACGTGGCGCCGTAGACCCCCATCCGTGCCGCGGCGACCTCCGTCCCGTCGCAGTACACGGCCTGCACGTCCGCCTCGCGCGGTGCGGGGTCGTAGCCGAGGTTCGATACGTACGGCCCGAACGTCGTGATCCGCAATCGACCGGCCAGATCCACCGGCGAATTGATGAAGTCGTCCGTGATGAACACGGCACGTTCGGGAGTGTTGGACTCGATCCAGCGGGCGGCGGCGGCCTGCGCCGTGTCGAGCACCACCGCCGGGTGCGTCGCGTGGTGCATCGCGATCAACGCCGGCGATAGCCCGCAGACGACCAGCACGGCCGCCACGACCGGGCGTGGCCAGCGCGCCACCAGCCACGCAGCGAGGATCGAAGCCGCGATCCACATCATCTGGAAGTACTTGTTCATGTCGAAATCAACGGCGCTCACGCGGACGACGTTGGGCACGATGAACAGCGCCACCAGCCACGACCCCAGGAACCAGCGTTGCGGAATCCTGCGTCCCGGCCCGTGCAGCGCCACCAGCGCCCATACGGCCAGCAGGACCGGCAACCCGAGATTCGTCACGTAGAAGAACGCGGCCGCCGCCGGCCCGTCGGCGAACCGGGCCTCGCTCCAGCCGGCCACGAACCGGAAGGATCCCTCGGACTGCTGGCGGAGTACCGCGGGCAGGACATACGGCAGGGCCAGCACGACCGGAGCCAGGAACAGCAGGCCGTCGCGCCAGACCGTTCGCGCCCGCCACGCCCCGGACGTCACGACGAACAGGCCGACGATGAGGTAGGTGGCCGGGAAGGCGTAGAAGTGGAACGGGGCCAGGAGCGCGGCCAGCACGCCCGCGAGCAGGACGCCCGCCGGTCGTCGACCGAGACACGCGACGACCAGGAGCACCACGGCCACGAGCCCGGGCAGCCCGAACGTCGTCGCCCGATGGGGCAGGAACCCGGTCCCGAACACGGACGCGATCCGGAAGAACGGCCAACCGTCCGCCCACGAGTTGTCGTACGGGTTCCCGATGATCAGCGCGGTCACGTCCGTGCTGCCCGCCAGGACGTCCCCAGCCAACCGCAGCCAGCCCATCCCCCCACCGGCGCACACGAGGATCGTGGCGATCGTCGCCACCGCCCGGCTCCCCGTCAATACCAGCGCGAGGGCCCAGACCACGAGCGCCAGGACTCCGGCCATGAGCGCACTCGAGACGAAGAAGACCGCGATGATCGGCACCTCCGCGGCGGTCGCGCTGATCGCGCCATGGAAATCGGCGAACCAGTGGTAACTCAGCGCCTCGCCGGCGAAATACGGCACCTCCGGCGGGAAGTTGCCGTGGATGATGCTGTTGCCGATGGCCACATGGACGAGCAGATCGCTCCAGTTCCAGCCGCCGGACACCATCCCGTCCGGCGTCTCGCGCCAGCCATTCGCGCCGAGCACGGACAGCACGACGAATGCCACGACCCCGGCGATCGACCACGCGGCCGCGTCCTCCCGCAGCGCCTGGCGAATCGCCCCGGGTACGGCGCGGGCCGCCGGCATATCCCACGGCGCCAGCCATCGATGCCGGATCCGGGTCAGGATCACCGTCGCCAGCACGAGCAGCGCCACCGATACGAGCACTGCCGGCCGACCGAACCCATCCAGCCGCGACACGAGCCCGACGAGGTGGGCGGACAGGTAGGTGCTCGCGACCACGCCGACGCCCACGACCCCTGGCCGGGGCAGATCCGGGGCCACGCGCCGCACGAGCACCCAGCCCGGGACCGCAAACAACCACGGCCACACCAGCACGACCGCGACGATCGGTACGGACCAGGTCAGGGTCAACCCGGCCGTCAGCCCGAGGATCAGGGCGATGACCGGCGTCGATGGCAGCGGATCGATCCCGAAATGGTCGTCGGTGGTGGGATGCACGGAGGCCCGATGATACCGACCGTGACCGATCGCACGATCCTCCATGTGGACCTCGATGCCTTCTTCGCCGCGGTCGAGCAGCGCGATCGACCGGAACTGCGCGGTCGGCCGGTCATCGTCGGAGGCGATCCGCGCGGGCGCGGCGTCGTGTCGGCCGCCAGTTATGAGGCTCGTCGATCCGGCGTCCACTCGGCGATGTCGCTCCGCGAAGCGGTCCGGCGCTGCCCCGACGGCGTCTTCCTGCCCGTGGATGGCCGGCGTTACCAGCAAGCTTCGCGCGACGTGATGGAAGTCATGCGGCGGTTCACGCCGCAGGTCGAGCCGATCTCCATCGACGAGGCGTTCCTCGATGTGACCGGGTCGCGGCCGCTGTTCGGGGATGGCCGGACGATCGCGGGCGCGATCAAGGCTGCGGTTCGGGCCGATGTCGGCTTGACCGCGTCGGTGGGCGTGGCCCGGACCAAGCTCGTGGCCAAGATCGCCTCCGACCTGCGCAAGCCCGACGGCCTGGTCGTCGTGGCCCCGGGCGACGAGGCGGCATTTCTGGCGCCGCTGCCGATCGCGCGTCTGTGGGGTGTCGGCGAGAAGACGGCCGCCGCCCTGGCCGATTTTGGGGTGCGCACGATCGGTGACCTCGCGGCCCTGCCGGCCGACGTGCTGGCGCGTCGATTTGGCAAGCACGGAGCGTCGCTCGTCGAGCGCGCGCGCGGCGTCGACGCCGATCCGGTCCATGAGGGCGATCCGGCGAAATCGGTCGGGCACGAGCACACCTTCGATGTGGATACGAGTGACCCGGAGATCATCGAGCGGACCCTGTTGGCGATGTCAGATGGTGTGAGCGGTCGATTGCGCTCGGCCGGCGTTCGGGCCTCGACCATCGCGGTCAAGGTCCGTGACTCGTCGTTTCGGACGATCAGCCGCCAGCGGACCCTGCCCGAGTCAGTCGACATGACCGAGCCCATCTTTCGCGTGGCGCTCGACCTCGCCCGGCCCGAGGTGCGTGGGATCCGCGTCCGGCTGCTCGGGGTCAGCGCTTCCAACCTCGGCGAGCGCGAGCAGCTTGGATTGTTCGCGTTCGAGAACACCAGGCGGCGCGCCGCGATCGAGGCGGCCGATGCCCTTCGCCGTCGATACGGCGAGAACGCCGTAATGCGCGGGCGGCTGGTGGGCGCCGGGCTGCCGGCGCCGTTCGAGCGGGACCCGCGCAACCCGCTCGATCGCCGAGCGCGCGGCGTGCCCGTAGAAGGTCCCGAGTCGGATCCGGCGGACCGCGCCGATCGTGACAGCCTAGGTGACACGGACGTCAGCGAGATTCCACTGGACGACGCTTGACATCGAACGTATGTTCGGTCTACGGTAACGGCGTCATCGAACAGATGTTCTGTCGACCGAGGTGCCCCGGGCGACGAGACCAAAGCGTCCCGCCCCCGGAAAGGAGCCAACTGGCATGGCATTCATCCGCGTCGACTCGGTCCAGGTCAAGGTCCGGACCGATTGGTTCAGCGGTCGCCCGCGTGAGATCACGTGGGGCGACGAGCGACTTCCTGTCACCCACCTCGCGGCCGTCCGAGAGGAAGCGGCGGCCTACCCGGTCATCACCGGGCCGCGCACGTTGTTCGAGGTGGAGACGCCCCGAGCCCGCCTGTCGCTGACGTATCTGCACCGGTCCCGCCGCTGGACGGTCACCGGCATGGAGGAAGCCGCCTGATACGCGAAGATCTCAGCCGGCGGAGGTCTCCCTCCCATCCCGTCGGCGTCCTGTCGCGGTGGGGCGGGCGCGCCGGTACCGCGTCCGCCCCGCGCGACGCATGTGGGCTGGCCCGGTCGCGCGACTTACAATCGGGCCGTGCCACACGCAGACGACGCCGACCGGTTTGGCGATCTGACCCTTGACGCATTCCTGACTCGGCTTGGATCTGCAGAGCCCGTGCCGGGTGGTGGTAGTGCATCGGCCGTCGCGGGCGCCCTTGGTGCGAGCCTCGTCACGATGGTCGCCGCGTTGTCCACCGGGCGTCCCCGGTTCGCGGCGCACGAGGGCCTGCTCGCATGGGCCGGCGAGAACGGCCAGACGCTCCGCATGCGGTTCCTGGACCTCGCCGACGCCGACGCCGCGGCCTACGCCGGTTTCGCCGCCGCCCTCAAGTTGCCAAAGACCACCGACGAGGAGATCGATGCTCGTCGGGCCGCCCTCCGGAACGCCGCTCGCCACGCTTCGGAGGTCCCGCTCGACTGCGTTGAGGCTTGCGTCGAGCTCGTCGGCACGGCCGAGGCGCTCGCCGGCCGCAGCAACAGCAACGCCTCGAGCGACCTCAATGTCGCGGCACTCCTCGCTGAGGCCGCCGCCCGTGGAGCGGCCGCGAACGTGCTGGTGAATCTGCCATCGGTGGAGGACCCGTCGTTCACGGACGAGATGACCCAACGCGTCCATGAGCTCCTCGCCCGGATCGAGGATCTCGCCTCATCGACGCGCCTGGTCGTGGGCGCCGGCGAACCGCGCGATCCCCTCCCGCCGTCGGACCCGGCATGACGGTGACCGCCCCGCGACCCACCGCGCGCCGACTCGAGGGTAAACCGATCGCGGACGAGATCCGCACGGCGGTGGCCGAGGATGTCGTGACGTTCACGACCACCCAGGGCCGGCCGCCGGGTCTCGCCGTCGTCATCGTCGGGCGTGACGCGCCTTCGACCGTGTATCTCGAACAGATCATCCGAGGCTGCGCAAGGGTCGGTATCGATGCGCGTTTCGTGGAGCTCGAGGGCGAAGCGACCGAGGCCGCCGTCGTTGCCACCATCCGAGATCTCAACGCGAACTCGACCGTCGATGGCGTGATCGTCCAGATGCCGCTGCCGCCCACGATCCGGCTCCGGTCGGTCGTCGATGTGATCGACCCAACCAAGGATATCGACGGCATCCACCCACTCAATGCCGGCCTGCTGCGGTTGGGGTACGACGGCTTCCTGCCGGCGACGGCGCATGCCTCCGTCGAGATCCTGCGCCGCTCGGGCATTGAGATCGAGGGTCGCGATGCCGTCGTGATCGGTCGTTCTGCGGTCGTCGGGATGCCGGCGGCGTTCCTGCTGGTCAAGGAGGACGCGACGGTCACGGTCTGTCACACCCGGACCCGTGGTCTGGCCGCGCACGTTCGACGGGCGGACATCGTGGTGGTCGCCGCGGGACACCCAGGCCTTGTCACCGGCGACATGCTCAAGCCCGGTGCCGTCGTGGTGGACGTCGGGATCAATCTTGTCGATGGGCGGATCGTGGGGGATGTCGACTTCGACTCCGCGAGTCGGGTCGCGAGTGCCATCACCCCGGTCCCTGGCGGTGTCGGTCCGCTGACCAACGCGCTGCTGCTGACCCACCTCATTCGCGCCGCCGAGCGACAAGTCGGCACCCAGGAGCAGCCGGCCGCGCCGGAGACGCGTGCCACCTCGCGAGGAGATCGATGAGCTTTCCGTCCGATCTGGACATCGCCCGCGCCGTCACGCCCCGGCCCATCGTGGACATCGCCGCCGACCTCGGCATCCATCCGGGCGAGCTCGAAATGTATGGTCCGACCAAGGCCAAGGTCACACTCGCGGCGATCACCAGGCTGGAGGCGGAGCGACCGCGCGGCAAGTACGTGGTCGTCACGGCCATCACCCCGACGCCGCTCGGGGAGGGCAAATCGACGACGACGGTGGGTCTGGCCCAGGGGCTCAATGCGATCGGCAGGCGGGCGGCGGTCAACATCCGTCAGCCCTCCCTCGGCCCGGTCTTCGGGATCAAGGGCGGCGCAGCCGGCGGCGGCTACAGCCAGGTCATCCCGATGGAGGACTTCAACCTTCATCTGACCGGCGACGTGCATGCCATCGGTGCGGCGCACAACCTCGCCGGCGCCTTTATCGATAACAGCCTCCACCACAAGAACCCGCTCGGCATCGACCCGCACGGGATCCTCTGGCCGCGTGTCCTCGACATCAGCGATCGATCCCTGCGCCACGTGGTCATCGGCCTTGGTGGGCGACAGGACGGCGTCCCCCGCGAGACCGAGTTCGTGATCACCGTCGCCTCGGAGGTCATGGCGGTCCTGGCCCTCGCCAAGGACCTGTTCGACCTGCGTGCACGCCTGGGTCGGATGGTGCTCGCGACCCGCGTCGATGGCTCGTCCGTGACGGCCGAGGATCTCGGGGTGGCCGGCGCGATGACCGTGCTCCTGCGCGACGCCATCAAGCCGAACCTGCTCCAGACCCTCGAGGGCGGGCCGGCCTTCGTTCACTGTGGCCCGTTCGGCAATATCGCCCACGGCAACAACTCCATCATCGCGGACCGACTGGCGCTCGTGACCAACGACATCGTGTGCACGGAAGCGGGTTTCGGCGCGGACATGGGGGCCGAGAAGTTCTTCGATATCAAGTGCCGGGCGTCTGGTCTCGCACCGGATGCGGCCGTCGTGGTCGCCACGGTCCGAGCGCTCAAGATGCACGGTGGGGTCGGTAAGATCGTCGCGGGCAAGCCGCTCGATCCGGCCCTGCTGGAAGAGAATGTCGACGCGGTTCGCACGGGCGCGTCCAACCTCGCCGCGCACATCGAGATCGTCC
>JANOIS010000271.1:0-2906 GCA_031407755.1 Chloroflexota bacterium
AGTGGGACAGCGTCGTCGGCGTCGACGTCGTCGAAGCTCCCTGACCAACGTCGTCGTCGCGACGAACGTCCGATGACGACCCCGGAGACGCCGCCCATCGTGGCGGCGTCTCCGCCGGTACGCCCGGTCAGGTCCGGATCCGTCTGGGCGTGGCTGGGCGTGCTGCCATTCTTCCTATTCGCACTGCTGTTCATCGGGTTCCCGGCAGGGTTCCTTGTGGTCGGCAGCCTGATCATCGAGGAGACCGGCGGTGTCGGCCTCGATAACTTCGCCGGGTTGACCGGTCCGTGCTGTGCGATCGCCTTTCGCAACAGCATCCAGCTTTCGCTGATCACCGCCATCCTTGGTTCCTTCTTCGGCCTCCTTCTGGCCGCGGCGGTCATCCTCGGCGGTCTGCCGTCATTCCTGCGCTCGGCGCTGATGACGTTCTCCGGGGTCGCCAGCAACTTTGCCGGCATCCCCCTGGCCCTGGCCTTCATCTTCACCCTGGGCAACCTTGGACTGGTCACCAAGATCATCCAGGACCTCTTCGGGTTCCGGATCCAGGAGACAGGCTTCACGCTCTACTCGATGGCCGGCCTGTCCATCGTGTACCTCTATTTCCAGTTCCCGCTGATGGTGCTCGTCATCGCGCCGGCGATCGAGGGGCTGCGCAAGGAGTGGCGGGAAGCCGCAGAGAACCTCGGCGCGACGCCCGCCCAGTACTGGCGCAAGGTGGCCCTGCCGATCCTGACCCCGTCCATCCTGGGGGCCGGGATCCTGTTGTTCGGGAACGCGTTTGGCGCCCAGGCCACGGCATTCCAGCTGTCCGGCGGCACGTTCCAGCTTGCTACGCTCGTGATCACTAACCAGATGTCCGGCGATGTGCTGTTCAACCCGGGTCTCGGCTACGCCGTCGCGATGGGTCTGGTCATCATCATGGGCCTGTGCATCGCGGGTTACAGCCTCCTCCAGCGGCGCGCCGAACGGTGGCTGCGGTCATGAGCGGCCGTCCGGGGTTCGGCACCAGCGTTCCGGAGGCCTTCGAGACGCTGCAGGGCGCCGCCGACACCCGGCCGCGAAGCCGGCCGCGCGGAGCGTGGTGGGCGTGGATCATCTTCCTGATCGGGGCGACCTACTTCATCGTGCCGCTCATCGCGACCCTGGAGTTCTCGCTGCGGCCAGAACCGGCGACCCGGGCCTACAGCAATGTCCTGGCCGATCGTCGGTTCTTCGGCGGTCTGGTCTATTCGTTCGTCGTCGGTCTGATCACGATCGTGATCAGCCTCGGGATCATCGTGCCGACCGCCTACTGGGTTCGGCTGCGGCTGCCGCGATTGCGGCCGGTCGTGGAGTTCGTGACGCTGCTGCCGTTCGTGCTGCCACCGATCGTGCTCGCTTATGGGCTCATCCGCTTCTACAGTCGTGAGCCGTTCGTGCTGACCGGGACGCAGTTCGGCAGCAGCGCGCTGCTCGTCGCCGCCTACGTCGTTCTGTCGTTCCCGTACATGTATCGGGCTGTGGACAACGGTCTTGCCTCGATGGATGTCCGGGTCATGACCGAGGCCGCCCAGAGCCTCGGGGCGAGCTGGCTGCGCATCCTGTGGTCTGTCATCTTCCCGAACCTGCGAACGGCGGCGCTGTCCGGGGCCTTCCTGACGCTCGCCATCGTGGTCGGCGAGTTCACGATCGCCTCCGCGCTGGCACGCCCGGCATTCGGGCCGTATCTGTCGCTGCTGGGTCGCGACAAGATCTATGAACCCGCGGCGGTATCACTCATCAGTTTCGGGCTGACCTGGCTCGCGATGATCTTTCTGGCACTCGTTGCGCGCGGAGGCCGGACACGCGTCCAGGTCGGCGGCGTCCACTAGCAACCGCAGGAGTCGACAACGTATGGCATTCCTGGAACTCAACGACGTCCGCAAGGAATTCCCGGGAGGGGTCGTCGCCGTCGAGCATTTCGACCTGTCCGCCGAGAAAGGTGAGTTCGTGTCGTTCCTGGGGCCATCCGGTTGCGGGAAGACGACGACCCTGCGGATGATCGCCGGCTTCGAACGACCGACCGCCGGCCAGATCACGATCGACGGACGGGACGTCACCGAGGTCCCGCCCAACAAGCGCAACGTGGGGATGGTGTTCCAGTCGTATGCGCTGTTCCCGAACATGTCGGTCGCGGAGAATATCGCCTTCGGGTTGCGCATCCGAGGCCGCGCCGGCGACGCGATCAAGGGCCGCATAGAAGAGCTGCTCCGGCTGATCCATCTCGAGGACCGCGGCAACCGCTATCCGTACCAGCTCTCCGGCGGCCAGCAGCAGCGGGTGGCGCTCGCCCGCGCCCTGGCCATCGAGCCGACCGTCCTGCTGCTCGATGAGCCGCTGTCCGCGCTCGATGCCAAGATCCGGGTCGCTCTTCGCCACGAGATCCGCGAGATCCAGCGCCAGCTCGGCATCACGACCGTGTACGTCACCCACGACCAGGAGGAGGCCCTGGAGCTGTCCGACCGGATCGTCGTGATGAGCGATGGCCGGGTGGAGCAGATCGGCACCCCGTTCGAGATCTACAACTTCCCGGCGACGGCGTTCGTGGCCTCGTTCGTCGGGACCCTCAACGCGATCCAGGCTCGGGTCGTGGACCCCGCGGCCGGACGTCTGTCGCTGGCGGGGCACGAGATCCGAACCACCTCTACGGTGACGCAATCCGCCGGTCAGGTGGTCACGGTCGCGCTCCGGCCAGAGATGATCACGCTCTCCAGTCCGGACGGATCGGTCGTGGCGGCGGTCAGCGCGATCGCCCCGGACACTGGCGCCAACCGGCTGCCGGCAACCGTCGTGGACGTGGCCTTCCTGGGGTCGGTCGTGCGGGTGCGCACGACCGTCGGCGAGGATGCCACGCCGGTCTACGTCGATACGTTCAACAACCCCAACCT
>JANOIS010000303.1:0-3207 GCA_031407755.1 Chloroflexota bacterium
GCCCTGGACGTCGAAGCGGACTATCCGGCCACGGACCGCCAGCAACTCCTCGTGTTTGGCGCGGATGGGCAGGCAGCCTCGATCGAGGTCGGGTCACACGCGTTCGCGTGGCGCCTGCCCGGGGTCATCGCCGGGGTCCTGATGGCAGCGTGCCTGTACTTGCTTGCCCGGATCCTGTTCCGGCGCCGGCTCGTCGCCGGGCTCGTGGCCGTATTCGTTGTCCTGGACGGCATGCTGTTCGTCCAGTCCCGGATCGGCATGAACGATGCCTACGTCGGGCTGTTCATCGTCGCGGCCTACACCCTGTTTGCTGCGGTCTGGACAGGCTGGTGGCGCTGGCGTGGCGCGTTCTGGGTGGCGCTGCCGGTCATCGGTGTACTGCTGGGGCTGGCGCTCGCCTCGAAGTGGGTGGCCGCGTATGCCATCGGAGCACTGGCCTTGCTGGTGCTGGTCCGTAGCGCCCTCGGCCGGGTGGTGGCCATCCTCGGTCTGATCGCGATCACCAGCGTGCTTGGCTATCTGGCCATCGCGGTGCCCGCCGAGGGGGGCCTCGGCAACCTCACGTTCCTGACCCTGATGATCGGCCTGACCCTGGTCGCGGTGGTCACGGCCGTCTTCCACCCGATCGCCTGGTCCGATGAGGAGATGTGGCTGTCGGTCATCGCGCCGGGCGCGCTCGGCGCCGTGGTCTTCTTCGGTGCGCTGGCCGTCGGCCGGCTGGAACTGGTCGTCGCGGTCGGACCTGTGTTCATCACCCCGCTGCTGGTGTCGATCGCGCTCGGCGTTGGGTCGCTCGTCGTGTACGCGCTGTTTCGCGGCGCGGGCGGGATCGGCTATGGCCCGCTGGCCGTCGCCCCGGGACCGGGTGATCCGGCCAGGGTCCTGGGGCCGCCCGCGCCGGCCCCGACCGGCTGGCTCCGTCCGGGCGCCTGGTTCGGACTGCCGCTCGTGTGGGCCGTGATCTGCCTCGGCGCGATCCCGCTCGGGGTCTACGTCGTGAGCTACATCCCGTGGGCGCTGATCGAGAACCACCGACTGTGGGACGGCTTCCCAGCCGGCAACACGGGCCAGACCCTGCTCGACCTGACCGGTCAGATGTACAACTATCACAACAGCCTGAGCACGCCGCACGCGGCCTCGTCGCCGTGGTGGGCCTGGCCATTCGACCTCAAGCCCGTGTGGTTCTACCAGGAGAGCCTGGCCGGTGGCACCAGTGCCGCGCTGTACGACGCGGGCAACCTCGTGATCTGGTGGCTCGGTGTGCCGGCCCTGGCCTTCGTCTCGATCATGGCGTTCCGGCGGCACAGTCTCGGGCTCGCGCTCATCGCCATCGGGTTCGCGGCGCAATGGGTCTCGTGGGCGCGAATCGACCGGGCTGCCTTCCAGTATCACTACTACACGGCCCTTCCGTTCGTGATCCTGGCCCTCGCCTATCTCGGCGCCGAGTTGTGGCATGGCGCGTCACGTCGGACGTGGTTGATGGTCCGTCTGGCGGGTGCGGCCGCCGTCATCGCCCCGGCCGGGATGTGGCTCCTTTCCCGACCGCTGTGCGCGTTCGTCGGCGTCCTGGACGCCAATCCGGGCTCAGCGGCGTGCCCCGCCGTCATCCCTGATCTCGTCCTGTCCGTCCGGGTGGCGGGCCTGCTGGCGGTCGGCGCGGTTGGCGCGATCGTGCTCGGCCGTGCGGTCGCCGGGCTGACTCGCGCGTCGGAGGAGGGCATGCGCACCGACTCGTCGCTGCGCAGCGTCGTCATCGGCGCGATCGGGGTCGCCTTCGCCTTCGCGGTCGTGGCGCTCCTGCCGGACACGCCGATCCTGACCCTCAACGGCATCCCGGTCGAACCGATCGCGCTGGTGGTCGCATTGCCGCTGGTGTACTTCGCGGGCCAGGTTGTCGCGGCCCGAGATGCCCGCCGGTTCGTGGTCGGGATGATCGTCGCGGCCGTCGGCTGGTTCGCCATTTTCTACCCGAACATCGCGGCGCTGCCGCTGCCAGCCACGGTCGTGAACGCGTATCAAGGCCTGTTGCCGACCTACCTGTACGCGTTCCAGTTCCCGGTCAGCCAGGCCGAACGAGGTGTGCCGCAACCGTTCCTGAGCCCGACCCTGGCGATCCTCACCGTTGCCATCGGCGTGACCTGTCTGGTCGTCGCTTACTCCGCATCTACCTGGCGGCTCGCGCTGGCTGAGTCGCGTGCGGCGGCCGCGGGTTCCGGCACTGGCTCGGCATCGGACGAGGGTTCTGACGACTTCGCGCGCACCGGCGGCGGCGCCTGAGGGACGTCGGCCCGGAAGCCGGCGGGCAGGGATCCGGCGGCCGCCAGCCGCCGGATGACGAAGCCGTAGTAGTCCTCGACCTTGGCCGCCACGCGCGGCCAGCTGAACTCCTCGGCCCGCGCTTGACCCGCAGCGCCCATCTGCTCGCGAAGCGCGCGGTCGCCAAGCAGGCGGGCGATCGCGTCGGCGAGTTCGCGCGGCGAGCGCGGGGGGACGAGCAGGGCCTCGCGGCCGCGTCGCACGACGCCCTTGTACCCGTGGATGTCCGAGCACACGATCGGCGTCCCGGCGGCCATGGCCTCGAGCAGCACGATCCCGAACGATTCGCCGCCGGTCGCGGGCGACACGTACACGTCCGCGGTTCGGAACAGCTGGGCTTTCTCGTCGTCCGAGACACGCCCCAGGAACTCGACGCCCTGCAGGCCGCGGGTCAGGACGTAGCGGCGAGCCTCGCGTTCCTGCGGCCCGGAACCGACCACCAGCAGCCGCGATTCGAAGTCGGCCTGGCGCAGGATGCGGTGGGCCTTGAGCAGGTCCAGCAGGCCCTTGCGCGGTTCGTGGCGCCCCACGAACAGGACATTCGGCGTTCCGTCCTGCCAGCGTGCGAGCGGTACGGCATTGGCATAGCGACCCACGTCGACGCCGTTGGGGATGACCTTGTAGTCGCCCGGGAAGAATCGATCGATGAAATGGCGCGCTGCGGCGCTGACGGCGATGCGGCCGTGCAGCCGACCGGCATACCCGCGCAAGGCCCGGCTGCCGAACTCGTACGACGGCGAGAAGCCGCCGAAGGCATGGAACGTGGCGATGTTGACGCTGTTCGATTCGCGCAGCAGGAAGAGCGACAGGAACGGGATGAACGGCTCGTGGAAATGGAGGACGTCGAACCGTTCACGGTCCAGCATGGAGCCGATCTGGCCGAGGTAGCGC
>JANOIS010000330.1:0-7406 GCA_031407755.1 Chloroflexota bacterium
CCACGACCGCCCCGACAAGCGCCCGGCGTCTCTGCGCCGCCACGCGGACGCCGGCATACAGGCCCGCAATCGCGAGGGCCGCGTCGCCGTCGTTCGCGACCGAGCGCAGCACGCGAAGGCCATCTTCACCGAGCGGCGCCGTGTCGCGCGCGGCGACCAGCCATGAGCCGTCGCGGAGGCGATGGGCGACCGCCGCGACATCCTGGGGTGGCTGCGACTCGATCGCAAGGCGCGAGAGACCGAGTGCGGCTTGCACGCGCGATTGGAGGCGGTCGATGAATTCGGCTGGCACCAGCGAGGACGCCAGCGCTTCAGCCGCGCCCACGAGCACCGCGAGCTCGGCTGCCCGCGCCTCAGCCCTGGCACGATCCCGGTTCATCGACCGGAGCGCCACTGTCACAAGGATGACAAGGAACCCTAGCAGCACTGTGAGGCCTGACCCAATGGCCAGCCAGGTAGCTCGTGTAATCCCGTCCAGTGCCTCCTCGAAGAACCTGACGTCTTCGTAGATCTCAAAGATCGCCTCCGTACGGCCGTTCTCGTCCCGCACGGGCACGTAGAACTCCACGAGAAGGCCATAGGTTCGTTCGAGGATGTTCTCTGGATCCGCAAGCTCGGTGACCTCGGCCAGTACCCCAGTGGCCGCGGACTCTTGCAGCCGCGCGCGAACATCGGGGAACGACTGCCCGATGAGTTCGCGAGCATCCGAGTACAGGATGACCCCGTCCAGGGACCAGAGCTTGACCCGCACGCGATCAGCATCGAGCAGCATTCGATCCACGAGGTGGTCAAGGCGGTCCAGCTCGGCGGGAGCGAAGGGCTGGCCGTCGAGTCGTGGGAGCGCTGGCTGGAGTGCCGCGACGGCTGCTTGCAGCCCTCGCCCCTGCGCATCCAGGAGGTGGCGCCGGATCTCCACGGGGATGTACACGCCGAGCGCGATCGCCACGACGGCCGACGCGAGGACGCCGAGCAGGGCGACGCGGCCAGCGGGCGGACGAGCGCCCCAACCCGAGTTGAGGCCACGGGCTGCGCCCGACCGCGCTCCGTCGTCCGCCACAGGGATGCGTACCATTCATGCTCCTCTCGGCGTCGTCGCCGCGTGTGCGCACGGTTGTCGGCCAGGCGCCAAGGAGAGCTTCCCTCGCCCTCGCCGATCAAATCAAGGCCAAAGGTCACCTCGACGGGGGCCGATGCGACCGCCGCGAGTGGCGATCGCCAAAATCCAGCCCTGGCCGGTGGGAAGGAGACCTTGGCCGAAGACGGGGCCCGGCTGTAGGACGGCATACTCAGTGAGGACGCGGATCCCCCAGCCGTGCTCGACGAACCAGGCGGGAGGCGCCGCGCGCATGAGCAGCACATCCGGCGCGCATGGCCACGACCACGAGGCTCCCGACCACGAGCACGGGCACCCGCGTGGCGTGGTCGGAGTGATCCGCTCGATCTTCGCGCCCCGCAGCCATGACTCGGCAGAACGGCGCTTCGCGCCAGACCGCGACCAGATACAGCCGCTGCTCGTCCTGGCCGATGGCCCGGGCATCCTTGGCGTGCATGTCCACGCAGTAGGCGCAGCCATTGATCTGGGAAGCGCGAAGCTTGACCAGCTCGAGCAGGAGAGGCTCGAGCGTGCTCGACTCGACGACCTTCTCCAGTGTGTTTCCTCCGTGCGTCCCCGATGCCCGGACGGCGGGCGGTTTCCCTTTCATCCTATCGCCCACGTTGCGCAGAACCAAGGTGGACGGGGAGTCGGTGTCCCACGAGGCGCAGATGGGTCCCGCAGTGTCCCGATCGATGAACGCCACTGGATGGCGAGCGCGACCGCCCGAAAGTACGGGTCGACACCGCCCACCGATGTGTCGACAATCGGCCCAGTCGCGACGGAGACCGAACGAAGGGACACGGGACGCCGGCCACCCGCAACGCGACTCGGCGACTGGGCAGTTTGTCAACGCCATCGAACGTCGCCTCGCGACTTCCTGGTCCCATCCCGGCGACGCCTCGGCTGCGGCTATCTGGCGCGGGAGCGCGAGGAGGGGGTGCGGAGGAAACATGTGATGCCGGCCGGGCTCGGCCGGTGATGTTGCCTTAAACCACCAAAAGGAGTTCTATCGGTGCACACCAAACAGAATCCCAGGCGCTTCACGGCCGTCCTCGCCGCAACCGTTTTAGGGCTGGTTGCCGCGATCCCGGCTTTGGCGGCGGACACGCTGACCCCCAGCCCGGTGACGACGACCCTGGTCGCCGGCGCCTCCACCACCGTCAACAAGACCCTGACTCTCGACGGCCTGCCCGCCAAGGCGGACATCATCGTGGCCATCGACACGACCGCCAGCATGGGCACCCCGATCGCCCAGGCCCAGGCGGACGCAACCAACGTCTGCACAACCGTGAAGGCTTCGATTCCGGGTGCCCGCTTCGCCGCGGTCGACTTCGAAGACTATCCGGGGATGCCGAGCGGCTCGGCTACCGACACCCCGTACCTCCTGCTGACGCCTGGCTTCATCTCGGACTGCACGGCGTTCTCGGCGGCCATCGGCGCGATGACGGCCGACGGTGGCGGGGACTTCCCGGAGGCATACAACCGCACCTTCTTCGAGGCCTACTCCGACGCGGCCTATTCCGCAACGCCTGCCCTGGGCGGACGTGACCCCCAGGCGACCCAGTTCCTCGTGGTCCTCGGGGACGCCACCCCGCACAGCGTCACGGGTTTCGGCTCGTGCCTCGATTCGCCGCCCGACGACTTCGGACGTGACAACGCGGCCGGCGGGGGCGACGACCTGACCACGTCCGCCACGATCGCGGGACTGACAGCTAACAAGATCACGCTGCTGATGATCCGTTACACGACCGGGGGCGTGTCGGTCTCGCTGCCGTGCTACGTGGGCATGGCCACGGCGACGGGTGGCACCGCCGTGGACGACACCGGCGCGGGGACCATCGGCCCGTTTATCGTCGCGAACGCCAAGGCGACACCGTACACGGCCGACCTCCTGGTCTCGACGGGATGCCCGATCGGCTTCAGCTTCAATCCGACCTTCCCGACGGGATCCTTGACCGGGCCGCAGACGATCACGTTCGTCGAGACGATCACGGCGCCCACCACCGTCGGTAGCTACACCTGCACCATCACCGCGGTCACGACCCCTGGCGGGCCGACCAGTGCGATCGAGACGGTGAACCTGACGGTCACGCCGAGCACCCCAGCCACACTCGACCTCCAGCCAGCCACGGCCACCAATGTCGTCGACAACGAGCATTGCGTGACGGCCACGGTCGAGGATGAATTCGGTAACGCAACGCCGGGCATCACCGTGAACTTCTCGGTGACTCCACCGACGTTCCGGACACCATCGAGCGGCTCTGCTGTCACGAATGCCTCGGGCGTGGCTCAGTTCTGCTACACCTCGGCATTGCCGGGCGACGACGTCATCACTGCGACCGCGAGCGGTGGGACGAACCCCAGCGACACGGCAGCGAAGACGTGGATCCTTCCCCGCAACAACGCGGCATGCAAGGTCACCTACGGCGGCCGGATCACGGCGGCCAACGGCGACAAGGCCACCTTCGGCGGTAACGCCAAGGGCTCCGGCCCGGCCGGCCAGGAGGAGTACCAGGACCATGGCCCCGCCGTGGTCGTCAACGTCCACTCGATCAATGTGCTCGCCGTCACCTGCTCCGCTGACGGCACCGATGCCAGCATCTTCGGCAAGGCCACCATCAACGGTTCCGGCTCGTTCGACTACCGGATCGACGTCCAGGATCTGGGCGAGCCCGGTACCACCGACACCTATCGCATCCGCCTGAGCAACGGCTACGACTCTGGCGAGCAGGTCCTCTCCGGAGGCAACGTCCGGGTCCACTAGGAAACGCCCGGACGACCGGTTGACCGACGACGCCGCGAGTGACGTGCTCCGGCACCAGATCGGTCTGGCTGCCAAGCCAACCGATCAACTGAACGAGGCGGGCCCAGTGGGTCCGCCTCGTTCCTCGCTCACGGGCCAGGAATTCGCTTCACACGATGCTTCTCGCCTTGGACTTGACGTAGGTGCCCGCCGCTACGCTCGACTCGGTCCCCTGAGGCTGTCCTCGAGTTGAACGACCCATCGGTCGAACGCATCTGCGAACTCGTCGCCGAACGTGTCGAGATCCGGCTGAGGGAGCCTGTCGCTTGTGATCCGGGCCAGCAAACCCTCGACGAGTCGCCGTGCCTCGATCGCCCGCACCAACGGCGACATCCCGTCCTGCGCCGCGAAACGGAGGACCTCGAGCGCCACGCCGAATCGGGCCACCCAGTCGGGCTGGACGATGGGTGGTCGGAGTCCCGGCAGGATCTCGCCGTCCCGGGCCAGGGCGACGCGCCGCTCATTGCCCACCGCCCGCGCCTCCAGCAGGCCCGCCAACACGAGGGCGTCCACCGCGAATGCCACATTGGGCTTTGTGAAGCGTGTCTTGCGACCGAGATCGGCCACGCTCAGGCCGATGTGAGGAGCGGCCAACAGAGCCGCCAGCACGTCGGCCCGGGCATTCACCCCGAATGCGGCGCGCAGGCGAATGCGCAGCCGCGGCCGTGACCGGGCCGAATCGAGCCGAGCCTTGCCACGGGTGGCGTAGTCCGGCCGTGGCTGCGTCGCCATCGGCCAGGAGGGCCCGCCGGCGGCCGCCACCGTGGCCACGTACTCGCCGATCGCCTCGGGCGGCGTCCCGAGCTCGCGCGCCACCTGCTTGAGACGCGATCCGTTGACGTAGCGGCCGTAGGCGACGCACCAGTCGGTGCTGACATCGCGCAGGCGCGCGTCGGCGTCGCCCAGCTCCGCCGTCAGCGCGATGAGCGCTTCGGGATCGACCACAGCGTCGTCTGACTCGCCCACGGCGTCGACACCGAGCGCGATCCACTGGATCCATGCCCGATCGAGCAGGGCACGCTGGAGCGCGCTACCCGAGCGAGGCATCGGCGTCCTCCAGCCCGAGTTGGCGGAGCGTATCAGCGAGCAGCGATCGGTAGCCAGGCGATGGATCGTGCGTGACGGTCCAGCGAGCGGCCGTGAGGAGCTCATCGCGGTCCGGGCGGAGTTCGCGCAGATCCTGCAGGTGGCGGCTCCGGGGTCCCTGGTCGACGGCTGCGTAGAACTTGAAGCAGACCATGTCGAAGCGCCCCGCAAGCCAGGCGACGAGACCGCCGTAGTCGTGTCGCTCGAGGCGCCCGAGGAAGCCGACAGGGAGGCCCAGGTCGAGCAGCGAGTCGGGGCCGAGGTTGACCCAGTCGCTCGCAAGCCCGTAGGTCCGCCCAACGTCAACGACCGCGATGCGGAGCGGCTCGGGCATCGGTCGCATCGGCTTGATCCCGTCGGCCGTCCACTCGCCGAGCAGGTCGAGATCCTTCGTGGTCGGTCGCGTGACGAGACCGCGCAGGATGAGGTTGCCGCCCCCGATGAGGACGACCTCGTAGTGAAGCCCACGGGCCTCGAGGAGCTCCCCGAGCGCCCGCAGCGCTGTCTCGAGCTGGGTTCGACCGACGGACGTCATCTCCCGACTATAGTCGAGGTCTGACTAAGAGTCAATCCTGCGAATCGCCAACATCACTCTTGCTCACGGCAACCGGCGGGCGCGGTTCGCGCCACCGTTCGACCCGAAGCGGCGAACGCTGATGCTACGCTGGGAAGACTCGAACCTGCCTACCCGGAGATTTCGTGCGATGACGACGCTCGACCACGCCGCGACTTCAGGGACCGGGTTTTGATGGCCCGCCAGACGGCAGGGGCCACGGTCTGACCCGGACCCGCTACGCCCGGGGTGGCACGGCCTGCCGAGCGCGATGGCGGTCCCGTCGGGGTGATCTCCGAGAGCGATGTCGTGCGCGAGGTAGCGGCGCAGACCGAGGAAGACTGACGGGTGTAGGCCGTGGTCCGTGACCGGAGGCAGGTCAGCAACGGTCGCTATCATCGACACGTCCAAAGCTGGAATCGAGCGCTGTGGTCAGGGCCGTGCGCTGAGAGTGGAAGATGAGATCGAGCCAGCCCCTTCGAGACCCACCCGGCCGGGTTCGCGCGCGAGTTCGCCCGCAGGCCGAACTCGAAGAGCCGATCCTCGCGGAGCTCTTCAGCGTGGAGCGGCTGGAGCAACACGCGCAGACACTTGCCGCCGCCCAAACGGTCACCGACACGCCCCGTCGGGGACGCGCCGTCGGGCCGCGTATCGCCGAGAATGGCCGCGTCCTGCTGGAGTCATACCGCGTCCTGGCTCGTGCGATCACGGACGAACGTTCGATCACGCCGGCCGCCGAATGGCTCGTCGACAACTTCCACATCGTCGACGAGCAGCTCCGTGAGATCCGCGACGACCTGCCGCCGGACTACTACCGCGAGCTCCCTAAGCTGATCGATGGCCATCTCGCGGGTTACCCCCGGGTCCTGGGTCTAGCCTGGGCTTATATCGCGCACACGGACAGCCGCTTCGACCCTGAGAGCCTGCGGCGCATGGTGCGCGCCTACCAGGAGGTGGAGCCGCTGACGATCGGCGAGCTGTGGGCGATCGCGATCAGTCTCCGGATCCTCCTCGTCGACAACCTCCGCCGCCTCGCGGAGCAGATCGTTCGCAGCCGGGCAGCGCGGCGAAAGGCGGACGAGCTTGCCGACGGCCTGCTCGGTCTGGGCGGGGACAGCCCGGAGGACGCGGCGGCATCCCTGCGCCGGCTCTCGCCTGCGGGGCTCCCGACGGCGGCCCGTGTCCAGCTCTTCCAGCGCCTGCGCGATCAGGATCCTGCGGCCACCCCCGCCCTCCGCTGGCTGGAGGAGCTCCTCGCGGCGCAGGGGACCACCGCCGAGGAGATGGTCCGCCTCGAGCACCAGCGCCAGGCGACGATGAACGTGACGGTCCGAAACGTGATCACGAGCATGCGCCTCATCTCGTGGTTCGACTGGGCCACGTTCGTCGAAAGCGTCAGCCTGGTCGACGAGGTCCTGTGCGCGAGAAGTTCGTTCGGGGAGATGGACTTTGCGACTCGAGATCGTTACCGGCACGCCGTTGAAGAGCTGGCACGGAGTTCGGGTCTGACCGAGGTCGAGGTCGCCCGGAGGGCCGCCGCGATGGCGGAAGCCGCGTTGTCGGCTGACGACATTGCACCGTCCCAGACTGCTCGACGCCAAGACCCCGGCTACTACCTGATCTCCGACGGCCACTCCGCGTTCGAGCGCGCCCTCCACGTTCGGGTGCCGTTGGCGGGCCGGATACGGCGTGCCTATCTTCGGGCCGCAACGAGCGGCTATCTCGGAACGCTCGCGCTGGTCACGGCGTTCATCCTCGCGGTACCACTCCTGCTGTCCGGCGAGGACGGGGCCGCGGGTCCTGGCCTCTTCGTCATCGCGATCCTCGCGCTGGGCCCGGCCTCCGACCTCGCGATCGCCCTCGTCGAT
>JANOIS010000385.1:0-3011 GCA_031407755.1 Chloroflexota bacterium
GTTCGACGCAACAAACCATTTGAGCTGCGCCCGCTCGACGCCCCTGGATCCTCGGACTCGCACGGTTACCGCTGCGAGCGCAAGGAGAGCCGCGAAGGGCAGGGCCGCGGCGCCGAGCGCATCGCCCATCGCCCAGAGCGCCTCGGATCCGGACAACGCGCTCACGCCGAGCGGGTTCTCGGCGAGGCTGTCCCCGATCGGTCCCGGGCGCACGACCACCGTTGCCGAGCCGAACGCGATCATTGCGACGATCGCTCCGACCGGCCATCTCCATCGCGGGCCCGGAAGTCGGCCGGTCGGGAAGACCAGGGCCAGCAGCGGCCCGGCGACGATCAGGGACGGATAGATCCCAAGCACGCCGATCAGGGCGACCAGGCCCGCAAGGAGGTCGTGCCTGCCACGCTCTTCATACAGGAGGGCCCCGCCAACGAATCCGAGAAATGTCGCCGCGAGGAGGATGGCGGCGAGCATCAGGACGACGCCGACGATGTTCCCTGGACGTCGCAGCGTCAGTACGGCGCCCACGCTCGCATCGATGGCGACCGCGAGCGCCAGCCCGCCGAAGATGACGGAGAAGTTGGTACTGCCGTCGCCCGCGAGACCGATGCCAGAGGTCGCGGCCAAGGCGAGCGTGGCCGCACCCGCGATTGCGGCCAGCCACGTCACTGCGACGAACGCCGTCCGAGCGGTCATGGTCTCACCTCGCGAATCCAGGGGGCCAGCACCGCGGGCTTGATAACACCGTGGACCGGGGCGTGCAGATCGGTCGTTACCGCCGCGACATCCACCTCGTCACGCACGCGGGCCGAGAACGCCGCGACTGTCTGCTCAGCGTCGTAACGAGCCCGGTTGAAGCGTCGGTCGACATCCCGGCGGACACGATGGGTGATGAAGGCGATCATGGCGGCCGGACCGAACCCGAACGTCACCGGCAGGAACGGGCCCGGCACGACGATTCGGACGACGAGGGCGCCCACTGCACCGACGACGGCCAGACCCAATCCCACGATCGCGAAGGCGCGCATGGGGGTCACCGCGACGCTCCCCGGAGCCACACGCCGGCTTTCGTCGGGTGGAATGTCCGGTCCACCACGCCGAGGACGTCGGCCTCCACCCGGTCCAGGTCGACATCGTCACGGAGGCGCGCGGTCAGTGCCTCCACGGTCCGCGACGCGTCGTAGTGGGAGCGATCGAATCGCCGGTCGACGGTTGACTGCGCCCGCCGCCGGAGCGGGCCGAACAGGGCGACGACCAGGAGCGTCGACGCGGCCACGGCCAGCGTGTCGCCCGCGGCAAACGAACCGAGAAGCGCGCTGAGGCCGATCGCGGTCGCCGCGAACACCGCCCCGAGCACGCCCGTGACGAAGGCATAGCCCAGCGACCGGCTGATGAGCCGATCGATGTCGTAGAGGTGGTAGCGCAGGATGGCGATGCCGATGGCGATCGGGATGAGCGCGCCGGCGAACCCGAACACCACGAGCCCGGCCTCCGGCGGCTCGTCGCTGATCAACGCGCCGACCCCCGCCGTCGCGAACCCGCCGATCGCCACGAGGAAGGCGAGGATGAACCATTTCAGTTGCTGGCGACCGACCCGCCCCGACATCCGATAGCGCGACACGATCGACAGCGCGAGGATCGGGACCATCAATATCGCGGAGGCCGCGACGAATGTCGAAATCTGTGGCCCGAGCAGCGGCCGGATGTCCGGGCCGAACCCGAACGGGTTGTCGATGGTCGCGAAGACCTGGAGCGGCCCGGGTCGGATGAGGACGAGGAAGACGAGCATCCAGAGCAAGGCGATCGCGCCGAACCGGACGAAACGATCCCAAGCGGGGGTGTGCCCCCGACCCGTCGGGAAGATGAATCCCAGTCCGATGACGAGGCCACCGAGCATCACGAAGAGGTTGGTTAGCCAGCCAGCGAGGCCTGCGATCGTCGTACCCGCGGGGCCGTCGGCGACCGCAGAGGACGTCACGCTGCCGGTCAGCCCCGCAAGCGCGTTGCAGGCGCCGATCAGCACCATGCACCATCCGACCGCGTTCCCCGGCCGGCGGACGACGAGCAATGCCCCGACCGAGGCGAACGTGACGCCCAGGAACTCGAAGCCCACGAGCGCCAGGTCAGTGAAGCCGAACGCGTCGGGGATCAACGGGACCGGATCAACGATGCGAAGCGTAATCGCGCCCACCGCACCGACGATCGCGGCCACGAGCCCGGTGATCGCGTACGGTCGAGCCAGCCTCCGCCTCATCGCTCGCCGCCCCGCAGCCACAGGCCGACGCTGGACGGTGCGATCGCCCGGCGGACGGTGACGTCCAGGTCATGGGCGACCGTCGGCAGGTCGGTCGCGTTGCGCATCCGGACGGAGAACGCGCTGGCCGTCCGCTCGCCGTCGTAGCGGGCTCGATCGAAGCGCCGATCGACGATCCTCTGAACCCGCCTTCGGACGGGGGTGAACAAGGCCGCGGCCAACAGGGTGGACCCGGCGACCGCGAGCGAATTGCCCGAGGTGAAGGAACTGAGCACCGACTGCAGGCCAAGATTCACGATCATGAAGATCGCCACCAGCAGCGCCGTGACCACCGCGTACGCGATCGTTCGGCTGATGATCCGGTCGATGTCATAGAGGCGGTAGCGCAGGATCGCCAGGGCGGCGGATGCGGGGAGCAGGACGATACTCGAGATACCCGCGACCCAGAACAGCCCGGCAAGTCCCTGAGCACCAGCGACCTGGGTGACCACGGCCAGCACGAGGAAGGCGCCGACGACGCTCGCGGCGAGGACGAACCATTTCAGCTGCTGTCGTTCAACACCGCGGGCCCGGCGGAATCGCACGACCAGCTGGGCCACGGCGGCCAGGAGAGCGGCGCCCATGACAAGCGAGCCGATGGTGTTGATGGGCTCGAGGACACCGGTCAGATCGGGTAGCCCGGTTGGGTTCGGCAGGTCGATGACGCCCTGGATCGGGAACGGCTCGACCGCAGCGTAGGCCGCCTGGGAGAGCGCACCGA
>JANOIS010000408.1:0-11233 GCA_031407755.1 Chloroflexota bacterium
CAGTTCGCGCTCGTCGTCGGTCGCCTGGCGCTCGAGGATGCGCGGCTGACGCCTGGCACCCATGGCGCCGCCAGCCCCGAGCGGATCGGGATCTACCTCGGCTCCGCGCTGGGGGGCATCGCCTACGCCGAGGAACAGCACGCGCGCTACCTGGAAAAGGGCATCCGCCAGGTGGCGCCCAACCTGGCCCTGGCGGTCTTCGGCGGCGCGGCTCCGGCCAATCTCGGCATCGCGCTCGACGTCCGCGGACCGATCCTGTCCACGGCCAACTCGTGTGCCTCGGGCGCGGTGGCGCTCGGTGAGGCGCTCGGGGACCTGCGCGAGGGCCGCGTGGACGCCGCCATCGCCGGTGGGTGCGAGATCCCGCTGTCTCCGCTGGCGTTCGGCGCATTCGACATCATCCGGGCACTCTCGGCGGGGCACAACGAGGACGCCGAACACGCCGCTCGCCCCTTTGACAGCGGTCGAGACGGGTTCGTCATGGGCGAGGGCGCGGCCCTGCTCGTCCTGGAGGAGGCGGAGTCGGCGGCCCGTCGCGGCGCCATCCCCTACGCCGAGATCCTTGGCTACGGCGCGACATCGGACGCTCATCACATGGTCCAACCGCGGGCCGATGGTCGTGAGGCCGCTCGGGCGGCCTCGATCGCGCTGGCCGACGGCGCGGTTGAGCCAGATGCGATCGATTACGTGAACGCCCACGCGTCATCGACCCCGATCGGTGACGTCGCGGAGGCCCGGGCCATCGTCACGGCCCTCGGCGAACGGGCGGCGACCGTTCCGGTCAGCGGCACGAAGGCGCTGTACGGCCACCCGCTCGGTGCCTCAGGTGCCATCGAGGCCGCGATCTGCGCGCTGGCCATCCGCGACGGCTGGGCGCCGGCGTCGGTCAACCTGGTCGAACCGGATCCGGACGTGGCGGGCCTGCTGCCTGGCCTACTGCGCGAGGGTCGGCCCGGGACCTATCGGCGGGTACTCAGCACCTCGTTCGGCTTTGGTGGCCTCAACGCAGCGCTCGTCTTCGGCGCGCCGGACTGAACCGCCGTACTCCCCTCGACCCCGGCCATCGAGCGCCGGGCGATACGGCGCCACCAGGCGACGGCGACTACGCCCGTCGCGAGTGACAGGATCCCGCCGAGCGCGATGGTCAGCGGGATGCCGGCCGCGGATGCCAGGGCGCCGGTCGCGATGCCGCCGATCGGAATCGATGCCGCAAAGACCGTCGTGTACACGCTCATCACCCGGCCGCGCAGCCCATCGGGCACGTTGAGCTGGATGGTGGCGTTCGCGGTCGCCGCCATCGCGATGCCGCCGGCCCCGATCGGGAGCATGAGCAGCAGCGAGAGCGGATACGAAGTCGACAGGGCAAGCACGACAGTCGCCACGCCGAGGACGATGGCGCCAGTGGCGATCCGCATCGGCCGCGGCTTGCCACCGATCACGAGTCCGACCGCCGCGACGAGCGCCCCAAGGCCGGAGGCGGTCATGAGGAACCCGTATCCGGCCGCATCGCTGGCGAGGACGTCCTGGGCAAGCGGAGGGATGAGCACCTGAAAGTTCATGCCGAACGTCGCCACCAGCCCGACGACCGTGACGGCCATCAGCACGATCGGCGTGTGGCGGACGTAGCGGAGGCCCTCGACCAGATTCTCGATCACGTCGGCGAACGATCGAGGTCGTGGCACCAGGCGCGCCAGGCGCAGGTCATCGTCACGCATGGCCGCAAGCGCGACGATGACCGCAAGGAAGGTCGCGGCGTTGATGGCAAATGCGACCGGGATGCCGAAGGCTCCGATCGTCAGCCCCGCGATGGCCGGACCGACGACGCGAGCGCCGTTGAACATCGCGGAACTGATGGATACCGCGTTGCCGACATCGCGCGGCCCGACCATCTCGATCGCGAACGCCTGCCGAACGGGCATGTCCACCGCGTTGGCGCAGCCGAGCAGGAGGGCGAGGACGATGATCATCCAGATCTCGACGAGGCCCGTGGCGGCCAACACCGCCAGGATGATGGCCAGGATCATCATCACGACCTGGACCGCGAGCAGCGTCTGGCGTTTGGGCAGCACATCCGCGAGGACACCGGCGAACAGGCCCAGGATCATGACCGGGACGAACTGGGCGGCCGCCACGACGCCCAGCCAGAGCGGATCGCCGCCGCTGACCTGGAGCACGAGCCACGCCTGCGCGACCTGCTGCATCCAGGTGCCGATGAGCGAGATCGTCTGGCCAACGAAGAACAGCCGGTAGTTACGATGGCGGAACGCGGTCATCGCCCTGGCGCGGGCGATCCGGCGGGGGGTGAGGGCGGACGGGCCGGTCACGGCGCCGGATCCGGCCCAGCCTCAACGTCGGCCAGATGGCGATCCACGTGCCCGAGTCGCGTGCGCGCGTCATCGATCATCTCGTTGACCCGAGCCGACTTCGCCTCGAGCGTCGCGATCTGGCGCTCGACCCGAACGCGGGCATCGAGCAGCAGGGCACGCCGTTCTACCGGATCCTGGGTCGTGCGCAGGCGCTCACGGTTGCGCTCGCGGACCGCCTCGTCTTCGAGCAGCTGCCCGATCTGGGCCAGCGAGAAACCCGCGTCGTCGCGAAGGCTCTTGATGAAACGCAATCGGTCAAGGTCGCTGGCATCGAATAGGCGATAGTCACCGTCCGACCGAGCCGCGGGCTCCAGCAGCCCGATCTCCTCGTAGTAGCGGATCGCCCGGGTCGTCAGCCCGGTTTCCACGGCGACGTCCTGGATACGCAGGAGTCGAGGTTCGGTGGTGGGTCGAGTGGTCGTGTCTGGCATCTCCGCCCCCCGATGTTACCACAACGTTGACGTTCACGTAAAGGTCAGTGTCCACCCAACCTGCCTGAACCTGATTTGCGGCGGGGCTTGACAGGACTTCGCCGTCGGCGTATATATCGTCTATCGATATATCGAAGGTCGTAGGAGTTGAAGCCCGATGCAACCAAAGGTCCCCGAGTTCGGGCGGTTCGCCGAACCGTCCCTGCTCATCCTGGTCAGCCTCTCTGACGGGCCCAAGCACGGCTACGCCATCATGCAGGACGTCGAGCAGGGCACCGGCCGGCCGATGGGCGCGGGCACGCTCTACGCGGCGCTTGCCCGGCTCGAGCTGCTCGGCCTCATCGAACCGCTGACGCCGGTCGATCGACGTCGACCGTATCGGCTCACCTCGATCGGGGCGACCAATCTCGCCGAGCATCTCCGTGGTCTGTCCGAGTTCGCCCGCAAGGGCCTCCGCCAGCTCGGCGAGCCCCACCCATGAGATCGTTGCTGGTCCGCTGTTATCCCGCCAGCTGGCGGGCTCGCTACGGCGAGGAATTCGCGGCGATCCTCGAGGAACGCCCGCTGGGGCCGTTCGACGTGGCGGATATCCTGCTCGGCGCCCTCGACGCCCAGCTCCGCCTGCGCGGACAACGTTCCGCGTCCCACCATGAAAGGGGTCTCACCATGTCTCTTCGTCTGGGCGGCGTGGCCGCCATCCTGGGCGGCACGCTCATTCCGGCCGGGTTCATCATCACGTCCGTCGATGGGTCGGACGACGCGTACCCTGGCGTCCTGTTTATGCTGGCCGGGCTCGCGGCTCTGATCATCGCGCTCATCGGCCTCAGTGCCTTCCAGGCGCGGCGGCATCCACGGTTGATCTGGACGGCGTTCGCCCTCCCGGCGTTCGGCAGCGCGCTGGCGTGCGTCGGCATTGTCGGGATGGGCGTCGTCGGCGACCGACCGTTCCTCGCGGGCTTCAACCCATGGGAGATCTCGATGCTGGGACTGTTCGCGACGGCCCTGGGTACGTTCCTGTTCGCGGTCGCCACCTATCGCACGGGCACCCTGGCTCGCCCGGCTGCCGGGTTGCTCGCGGTGGGGTCGGCTTTGCTGGCGGTGGTCCTTGTCGTGTGGGTGACCGGCATCGGGTCCCTCGCGGTCAGGAACGGGGCCCTGCTCAGCGTGCTCTCGATGGCGGGACTGCTGGGCTTCGCCGGCGGTTGGGCGGCACTGGGGTGGGCCGCCATTCGAACCGACCGGCGGTCCGCCGCCATGGCCTGACAGCCCGATACAACGGGCCTCAGTCGAGGGTGAAGTGGTCCGGGTCCTGGTAGCGGCCGGTGCGTTGGAACTCGATCTGCATCAGGACGTCGTTGAGCAGGCTGGAGGCGCCGAAGCGGAACCAGTCCGGTGACATCCAGCGCGGGCCGAGGGTCTCGTACAGGATCACGAGGTACTGGATCGCTTCCTTGGCGGTCCGGATACCGCCGGCAGGCTTCATCCCGACCTGACGCCCGGTCGCCCGCTCGAAGTCGCGGATCGCCTCGAGCATCACGAGCGTGACCGGCATCGTCGCCGCGGGCACCACCTTGCCGGTCGAGGTCTTGATGAAATCGGCGCCGGCGGCCATCGCGAGGATCGAGGCGCGCCGGACGTTGTCATAGGTCTCGAGTTCGCCCGTCTCCAGGATGACCTTGAGGTGCGTCTCGCCGCACGCCTCCTTGACCTCGACGATCTCCTCGAACACCGTCGCGTAGTCCCCGGTCAGGAACGCCCCGCGATCGATGACCATGTCGATCTCGTCCGCCCCGGCTTCCACGGCGGCACGCGTCTCGGCGAGCTTGATGTCCCGGAACGTCTGGCCGCTCGGGAACCCGGTCGCGACGCTGGCGACCTTGACCGTGCTGCCCTTGAGCGCGTCCTTCGCCTCGGCCACGAGCGCCGGGTAGACGCAGATGGCCGCGACGGAGGGGATCGTCGGGTCGCCCGGCTGGGGACGCATCCCCTTCACGCACAGCGCCCGTATCTTGCCCGGCGTGTCCTTGCCCTCGAGAGTCGTCAGATCCATCATCCGGATCGCGAGATCAAGTGCCCACATCTTCGAGGCCTTCTTGATCGAGCGCTTCTTGAGCGCATCGACCCGCTGCTCGACGCCGACCTGGTCGACGGTGCTGACCCGCCCGAGCAGGCTTCCGAGCGGATCGCCGATCGATCTCGAACGGCCATCCCAGGCGCGAACGAGTTCGTTTGCGCGCTCACGGGCGAGGGTATCGGGGCGTCTCGTGGCGGTCATCGGACGGAGAGGATACCGCTTACCGCTCGCCGCGCGGCCTCGGGATCGGCGGCAGCCCGGTCTCGCCCTCCACGAGGAAGTGACGGAACCAGGCCAGCACGATCTCCAGGTTCGCGATCCGCCGGAATGGGGTTCCCGAGCGGGTCAGCTCATGGGTCTCGTCTGGCACGCGCAACAACCGCACCGGCCGCCTGAGCGAGCGCAATACCGTAAACAGCGCCTCGGCCTGGCCGACCGTGGTCCGGATGTCGTCCTCCGAGTGCTGGATCAACAGCGGTGTCGTGATCCCCGCGGCGTACGTCAAGGGCGAGATCTCGCGGTAGTACGACGGATCGCTCCACGGAGTGGCGTCGAACTCCTGGATCCCCCAGTCGCCGCCGCTGATGTCACCGGTCATGAACAGCATCGCCATGTCGCTGACCGAGCGACAGGTCATGGCCGCCTTGAATCGGTCGTCATGGGCGACGATCCAGTTCGTGAGATAGCCGCCGTACGAACCGCCGGTCAGACCCAGTCGATCGGGATCCGTCAAGCCGTCCGCGACGAGGGCATCGACACCGGCCAGTACGTCGCGCATCGGCCCCGGGCCCCAGTCGCGGTGATTGGCGTCATTGAAGTCCTGGCCGTAGCCCTCCGACCCGCGCGGGTTGCTGTAGAAGACGCTGATTCCGATGCTGGCCAGGACCTGGAACTCCCAGATCGGCGACCAGCCGTAGAGCGTATGCGGGCCGCCATGGATCTGGGTCACGGTGGGGCGGGCGCCGTCGCCTGCGGGAATGAGCCAACCGGCGATGTCTCGACCGTCCACCGTCACATGCCGCTCCACGGGCTCGCGCAGCGTGAGGTCGGTGAGGACGTCCGCGTTGAACGACGTCAGTCGGCGCGCCTCCCCGGTGCCGTCCTGGAGCCAGACGTCCGGGGGCTCGGTCGGCGACGAACGCAGGTACGCAAGCTGGATGCGGCCGCGCTGTCCCAGGGTCGCATCCCAGCCGGAAAGGTAGTGGCGGCCAGTCGTCAGCCGCGCGAGACCGCCGTCGACTGTCTCGATCCGCCAGACCTCGTACGACCCGTCGACCGGCGCGGCGAAGGTGATCGATCGGCCATCGGGCGAGGGCCACAGGCGCGTGGTCTCGCCTCTGGTGACGTCGCTGTTCATGGTCGAACCCGGCATCAGATCGTGACGGGCGGACAGGTTCCGGCCACCGGTCCCGCGCGCCTCTGAGCCGTCGGCGGCGAACAGCCAGAGATCGTTGCGGCTCCCAGCGCGACCCGCGCGGCGATGACCGAGCACGGCGATCGATCCACCGTCCGGCATGAAGGTCGGGTGGCCGAACACGGACCTCTGGCCCCCGGTGACGGCCGTGACGCGCCGACTGGCGACATCCACGACGAAGATCCGCTGGCGGAACGCGAGGTCGGGGTTCCGGCCACGGTTGGCGGCGAACGCGATCCGGGAACCATCCGGCGACCACGACGGTTCGACGTCAGAAACGGGGCCGTCCGTCAGGCGCGAGGCGGTGCCGGTCTCCACGTCAACCATCCACAGGTGGGTCACGCGGTCGTAGATGAAGCCCTCACCGTTGAGCATATATTCGAGTCGGTCGATGAATCGGTGGTCGGAAACCGGCGCCTCTCCGGTGGTCGAGCGCTTGACTTCGTGACTCGTCCGGAGGGACGCTGAGACGACGACCAATCTCCGGCCATCCGGCGACCACTCGAACGACTTGACGCCACGGGGCAGATCCGTCAGCCGGTGCGCCTCACCTCCGGGGGCGTCGAGCGGCAGGAGGTGGACCTGGATAAGGTCCTCGCGCTCGCGGGCCTCGGTGGACGGCGCGGGTCCGTCCTCAAGAAACGGTTGACGATCCGAGAGGAACGCGAGCGTCCGACCGTCCGCACAGAAGCGCGGGTGGTGGACCTTCCGCGCGCCAAGGGTCAGCTGGCGCGGTTCGCCATCGGCTGCCGGGTCCGTCGGGACCAGCCACAGGGCGTGCCGGTAGCCATCGAACCCGGGCGCGACGGTCTGCAGCGTGACCACCACCCAACGGCCGTCCGGGGAGAGCGCCGGTTCCGTGGCGATGCGCAGGCGGTACAGATCGTCGGGACGGGGAGGACGTGGCACGGTGGGTCCCAGTGTATCGAGCCGGAAACCCGGCGGGGCCCCGAACCAGGTTCGCGCCGAAGGGGTCTACCATCGAGCGCGATGACCGATCAGCTACGGCTGCCGCTCGATGCGGCCGCGGATCGCCTGCCGGAACTGCCGGACCTGCGCCCCATGCTGGCTCGCCCGCTGTCCGAGGCGTTCGATTCGGACCAGCATCTGTTCGAACCGTGGTGGGGTGGAACGCGCGCCCTGTTGTTCGTCGGGCCCGCCGACGCCCCCGGATCGGGCCGGGTTCGGATCGTGGACGCCGACGGGACGGATCTGACCGCGGCCCTCCCCGAACTGGCCGGCACGGGTGTGCGGGTGGCGGCGCGATCGGCCATCCTCGATGGCGAACTCGTCGCGGTCGATTCGAACGGGCGTGCGGACAACGAGGCGATGGCCAGGCGAGCGGCGGGCAAGGCCGGGCGACCCGTCGCGTTTCTCGCCTTCGACCTCCTCCACATCGATGGGCGCTCGCTGCTGACCCAGCCGCTGGTCAAGCGGCGCGACGCGCTGCGACGGATCCTTCGACCGGGTGACGAGGTGGTGGCCGTACCCGCCATCGCGACCGAGGGGCGCGCACTGTTCGAGGCGATCGTCGGTCAGGGCCTGGCCGGCATGATGGCGCGCCAGCGCGAAGGGCCGTACCTGCCCGGCGTCCGGAGCAGGTTGTGGCGGTTCATCCCGGCGGCGGCCGGTGCTGTGCCGGCGACCGAACTGGCCGCCGCTCCGGACGAGCCCGCCGCGACCTCCCCGGCGGCCCCGGTGCTGGCGATCCTCAGCCGCCTGCCGCTCGACGACGACACTTGAGCACGCCCGTCTATCCGGCTCGGCGGGCCGCCGCGATGAACCGGCGCAACCCCGGCCGCTGCCCGTACAGCAGGACACCCGTCGCGTAGATGCGGATGGTGGCCAGCGCCACGATCCCGATCGTCGCCAGCAGGATCGCCACCGACAGGGCCACTTCCCAGGGCTGGACGGAACTGACCATGAGCCGCGCCAGCATCGCGAATGGGCTGAGCGGCGGCACGAACGATGCCAGCCGTGAGAGTGGGCCATCCCCGCCCAACAACACCACCAGCGCGGACAGATAGCCGGCCATCGCGATCAGGCTCAGCGGCAGGGACAGGGTCTGGAGGTCGTCCGGTCGACTCACGAACGAGCCGACCGCGGCATACACGAACGCGAACAGCGTGAACCCCATCAGGAAGAACGCGCCGTAGGCAAGCAGCAGGCCCACGGTGAGTCCGCCGGTCGGCAGCCCCACCCCGCTGTCCCCAAGGACGGCCCGCGCGATCGGATCCTGGAGCGCCAGCACGATCACAGCGGGAATGGCGATCGCCGCGTACTGGGTCAGCCCCGCCCCACCGATCCCGACGACCTTGCCAAGCACGAGCTGCCGGGGCGATGCGGCGCTGATCATCAGCTCCATGACCCGGCTGCTCTTCTCCGTGGCGACGCCCGTCGCGACCCACATCCCGTAGATCAGGATGGTGATGAACATCAGGATGATGAACACCGTCCCGAGGAAGCTTCGGCTGGCGACCTGCACGCGATCGACCCGCGCACCACCCTCGATCGGGACGTTCAGCGACTCGGTCTGGAAATCGGGCGTCAGGAAGCCACCGAGCTGGGAGCCCGCCGGGATCTTGCTCGTCCAGTCGAGGATCCCGACAGACAGGGCCACGAAGCCCGCGTACTGGAGGCGCACGCTGTCGGCCGGCCCGAACGTTCTGTAATCGATCGCAAGCCGCCCCGATGGATCGCGTTCGACCAGGAGGATGGCATCGATCGTGCGCGCGGCGAGCTCCGCTTCGGCGGTCGCGAGGTCCGCCCCACGCTCGATCTTGAACGGCCGAGTCCATGTGTCGGTGTCCACGCCCGGCGGAGGCAGGTTCATGATCGAATCGGCCGTCGCGATCATCGCCGCCGCGAGTCGATCGTCCGTCGAGACCACGATGAGCCGGTCGGTCGACGCTCGATCGAGATAGCGGAGACCGACCGGCGCCAGCGCCACGGCCAGGGCGACGGCCATCAGGATGATCGTCGAGAGCAGGAACAGCGGGCTGCGCACCCGATCGCGGTACTCGCGCCGCGCGACGATCCCCGCGTTCGGCAGCAGGGGGTCGTTACGGACCATCAGGCCGCGTCCTCTTGGGTGCCGAGCGTCGCCTCGTCGTCGAGCGTGGCCTCGTCGCCGGCCGGATGGCCGACGTGCTCGATGAAGATGGCCTCGAGGGACGGTTCGGCCACCTCGAAATGGGTCACGAGGGCGCCCCGGGCGAGCGCCGCGGCCAGGACGTCGCGTGGCTCGACGCCGGCGGCAAGCTCCAGCTCTGTGAAGCCGGCAGCCGGGCGGACCGCAGTCACGCCATCGATGGCGGTCAGCCAGTTAGGCAGGATCTCGCCCTCGACACCGAGTCGGACGGTGCGCGCCCGACTGGTCCGCTTGACCTCCGCGAGCGTGCCGCCGGCCACGACCCGCCCGCGATCCACGATCGCCAGCGACTCGCACAGGGCCTCGGCTGCCTCCATCTGGTGGGTCGAGAAGACGATCGTCCGGCCCTCGTCGCGCAGTTCCACGAAGGCTTCGCGCAGCAGCGCCAGGTTGACCGGGTCGAGCCCCGTGAACGGCTCGTCCATGAGCAGGACCTGCGGTCCGTGCAGGATCGCGGCGATGAACTGGATCTTCTGCTGGTTGCCCTTGCTCAATTCCTCGGCGCGGCGATCGGCGTACTCGGGGATGCGGAACCGGGTCAGCCAGTGGAGGGCCTGGCGACGGGCCGCAGCCGGTGGCTCGCCGTACAGCGATGCGAAGTAGACGAGCTGATCGAGGACGGCCATGCGCGGATACAGGCCGCGCTCCTCCGGTAGATAACCAAACGTCCGGCGCGGCAGGTTTGCGGCAGGCGTGCCGTCCCACCGAACCTCGCCGGCGTCTGCGGCGAGGATGCCCAGGCAGACGCGCATGGTCGTGGTCTTGCCCGCCCCGTTGGCACCGAGAAAGCCGAAGATGCGGCCGCGGGGCACGCTGAAGGTCAAATCGTCGAGTGCGAGCGTCTGTCCGAACCGCTTGGTGATGCGGTCGATCTCAAGGGTCACGCGGCGGAGGATAGCCCGGGACCGGCCTGCCTGCCGCTGGGTCGATGGTCCGGGTAGGAGCGGGGCGGGCCAAGGCGGCCTGTGCCTGAGTGTGCGACGATCGATCGGTGACGATGTCGACACCCGAGTCTTCCGCGCTGGTTCCGGGAACGCCCCCGACCACGCCGCTCAAGATCCATGCCGAGCGCTCGGCACGCACCCTCGCCATCGAGTGGGCCGACGGTCATGCCACGACCTACGATTTCGAGCCGCTGCGCTGGCTGTGCCCGTGCGCGTTCTGTCGGGGCGAGGCCGGGATGCCCGGCTGGCTGGACAGCTCGCCGACGCTGACCGCCGAGCAGACCCGCCTGACAGACCTCCATCTCGTCGGCAACTACGCCGTCTCCCCGCAATGGGCAGACGGCCACAAGACCGGCTATTACACCTTCGTCCTGCTGCGCGATCGATGTCCGTGCTCGGCCTGCCTTGAGCGGCGCGCAGCTGAAGCGGGTCCGTCGCGACCGGCCGCCGCCGGCACCCACCAGGAGCACCGATGAACGTCGTCACGACCCGCGCCGGCGCGATGTCAGCCCCAGGCACCATTTCCGCACAGCCGTGCACGGGCCACCGGGTGATGTCAGCCCCAGGCACCATTTCCACACAGCCGTGCACGACCGATCGCTCAGGATGCGGAAACGATCGTACGAAGCGATCGATCACGAGGAACCTGTCCGAATCTCGTGCCTGAGCCTGACATATCAGCCCCGGCCGGCCGAACCCCGGCGGGCCTCCGCCCAGCCACGCACGGCCCGGCACCCGGCCTGACCGTTGATCGGGCCGTGCTATCCTCGCCGGCCAGTCGCCCCCACGCTCACGATGGGTTCGGGCGGGCACGAGACCACCAGGAGCACCAGTCCTACGATGGCCGCCGTCG
>JANOIS010000462.1:0-4915 GCA_031407755.1 Chloroflexota bacterium
AGGTTCGGGACGACCCGGTGCCTCCGCGACGTCGACCAGTCGCGAATCGTCCGAACCGCCGCTTCCGCTCGGGGTTCGCGAAGGATGATGGCGATGGCAACCGACGCGTCGATCACGACAGGGCGCTCCGTCATGGCTCGACCTCGGCGTCATCGTCCCCTTCGAGCTCGTCGTTCGCGCTGCCGAAGCTGCGTTCCCATTTCTCGGCATCACGCCCATCCCGATCGGCCCGAACCGTCTCCTCTGCGGTCATCTCGTCGGGCTGACGAGGATGGGTTCGACGCCACTCGTCGCCGAGGGCAATGAGCGCGTCCAATGCCGCCAACTCTCGCTCGACCTCCTCGTCCTCGGCCGCGAGGGCACGTACCTCGTCCACCGATACGAGATACGCAAGGGGCTTGTGATCGCGCTCGATCAGGATCTTCTCACCCGCAGACGCTGCGTCCAGCATCTCGCCCAGCTTCTGCCGAAGATCGGTCGCCGAGATGGTCCTCATAGCACTCTATGATACCCAGCCATCATGGCCCGTCAAGAGGTACGATGCGCCAGCGATGACGACTGACCTGCAGGTCGCGCTCGATGGAGCGCCGGAGTTCGTCGTCGAGGCGATCGAACATCTCGCGACGACCCTCGGCGAATCCCACCCGACTGTCGAGGCGGGCCGGCGCCTGCTCGCCTCCCTGGCGGCGATCCCCGACGATGCGGCCGTGGTCACGGAGGAAACGCTGGCCGCAGCGATCCAACGGGCGTTCCCGGCACGGCGCAATACGCCGTCCAACTCGAGCCTGACGGCGGCGACCATACTTGCCGCCCTCCGGTCGAACCGATGACCGACACGAACGCGGTGCCGGGCTTTGTCCCGAGCGTCCATGGGTTGCACTTCGCCAATCGATTTCCGTCGGGGCCCACCCTGCGTTTCGGGCCGATCGATCCGCGCTGGGTCGGTGTCGGTGACGCGGCCGCGGGCCTGTGCGGGGGCATGAGCTGGCTCGTGCGCGAGCGCTTTGAGTCCGGGCTGCCGATCCCGCCGGATGCCGTGGCGCCGGCCAACGACAGCACCCTGTTCCGGGCCCTCGTGCGCCGCCAGATCCTGTCGCTCGATTGGATGCGCGGGCCGTTGCGCTTCTGGTGGATGGGCCTTCGCGGACCCATGTGGGCGCGTCGAAGGAGCCTGCAAGACGAGTGGCCGCGCATCCGCGCCCAGATCGATGCTGGTCGACTCGCGCTCGTCGGCCTGGTCCGTCACCAGGGCTGGAGCCCGTGGCGCGTCACGAACAGCCACGTGGTCCTTGCCTTCAGCTACGAAGTCGAACCGGGGAGCGGCGCCATCACGCTCCGCCTCTACGACCCCAACTGGCCGGACCGCGACGACGTGTCGGTCACCCTGTCCCCCGCCGGCCTGGGCCAGTCCACCGGGGAGCGGCTGCTGGGGGTGCTGGCGCTCGGGTGACGACCCGCTAACCCGTCAATCCTCGGGTTGACATTGACGCTTTAGCGCCAGATTCGGTCCTAACCCGTCAATCGCCGGGCTGATCCGGGTCAGCGAGGCACGACCGCAGTTCCGGCAGGCGGTTGCGCTGCCCCACGATCTTCCGTCGAGCGCCCCTGGACGCGGACCGGCAGACGCGCGAGGAGCGCGAACAGCACAGCGGTCACGCCGAGGACCGCCGAGAAGTCGTCCGACGACTGCGTCAGCGTCCACCAGGCCATTGGAGCGAACGCCACGATGGCCGTCAGGACACGTGCGTGCGGAGCGTGGCGGGCGACGTATTCGATGCCGACGAGAACCGACAGCAGGCCGGGCAGGACGACGATCCAGCGGAACAGGACAAAGACGACCACCCGCGGCAACAGTTCGGCTGGCGTCACGGGCATGGTCGCCCCCCTGACGATCACCTCCGCCACCCCGACCACCATGGTCACGACCTGGAATGCCAGCAACACCAGTAGGGCGTTGGCGAGGACCCGGGCCGTCCCGGCGCGCCAGCCATAGGGATCACGATCCGTGGCGGCGCGGACCAGCTGCTTCGACATCGTCATCTCCCTGTCGGCCGGGCCGTCGTCCCGGATGCTCCTCGCTCCTACGACGCCGCGCGCGCCTGGGAAGTGTCGTTCGTAACTGTCAACGAGATCGGGGTCGGGGCACCTGCGGACCCAGCCCTCCCGGCCCCAAACCAACGGCAAGTCCGAGATCTGGGCGTTCAGCTCAATCGGCGCGGGCTCCCGCCAGGCTATCCTGGCCGTCATGGCTGACGAACTGGAGCCGGGGATCCACGAGTCACTGGTCACCGAAGACCTTCGGGCACGCATCGAAGACGCCGAACGCAGCGGTTGGATCGTCGAGTGGAAGACGGTCGACGACGCGGCGCTGCCCGACGTGCTCGCCAGGCATGTCCACGATCAGATCCTCAACGCGGTTGGCGCGTTGCCGAAGTCCTTGCCGGACCGGCGTCGCGCCCAGATCGAGATCGCAAATCGAGCCCTGGGGGCGATGTCGCAGGGTAGTGCGATCGTGCAGCTGATCGGACCGGCCGCGGACCCCGAAGCGCGTCTCATGCTGGAGGTCAAACGCCCGCTGCTGCCCCAGGCCACGGCCCGAACGACGCCCCGGCCAGGGATCCCGCTTCGAGACAGCGTTCTCCTGGTCAATGGTCACAAGGATCTGCAGATCGGGCGGCAGGTCGCCCTGGAAATCCAGAGCGCCGATCGCATCGACCTGCTGTGTGCATTCGTCCGTTTCGCGGGTCTTCGTCTTATCCGCGCTGAGCTCCAGGAGTTCCTGCTTCGCGGCGGCAGCATGCGCGTGATCGCCAGTGTCTACACGGGATCGACCGAGAAGCGCGCCCTGGACGAACTCGTCGGTCTCGGCGCCAAGGTCAAGGTCTCCTACGAGACGGCCCAGACCCGACTCCACGCCAAGGCCTGGCGCTTCGAGCGCAATTCCGGTTTCAATACGGCGTACGTCGGTTCATCGAACCTGACCCACTCAGCGCTCCTGGACGGCCTCGAATGGAACGTCCGGGCGACGCAGGTCGACAACCCGACCATCCTGGATCGGGTTGGCGCCACGTTCGAGCAGTATTGGAACGAGCCAGAGTTCGAATCCTATGACCCCCGCGTGGATGGCGAACGACTTCAGGACGCCCTCGATGCCCAGAAGGGATCTGGTCTACCGGACACGAGGTTCCGGCTCAGCGTCGATGTTCAGCCCAAGCCGTTCCAGACTGAGATGCTCGAAGCCTTGAGCGCCGAACGACAGCGCGGCCACTTTCGGAACCTCGTCGTCGCACCGACCGGCACTGGCAAGACCTGGGTCTCGGCCTTCGACTACAAGCGATTGCGCGCCGCCGGATTCGAACGGCTTCTCTTTGTCGCCCATCGAGATGAGATCCTCCGTCAGAGTCAAGACGTATTCCGTCTCGTCCTCGGCGACCCGGATTTCGGTGAGCGACATGTCGGAGGGGAGCGGCCCGTACGTGGGGCGCATGTCTTCGCGTCCATCCAATCGCTCAGTCGCTCCATTGAAGGCGTCGACCCCACGTCATTTCATGTGGTGATCGTCGATGAGTTTCATCACAGCGAAGCGCCAACGTATCGCCGGTTGCTCAACCACCTGACGCCAAGGGTGCTGGTCGGGCTGACGGCCACACCGGAGCGAGCCGACGGACAAGACATCATCCATTGGTTTGACGACCGTGTCGCGACTGACATGCGCCTGTGGGAGGCCTTGGATCAGGGACTTCTCTGCCCGTTTCACTATCTCGGGGTCGGTGATGGAACGGACCTAAGAGGCGTCGGGTTTCAACGGGGCCGATATGTCGCGGCCGACCTGGAAGGTGTGCTGACGGGTGACCATGTCCGAGCGCAACGGATCGTTTCGGCCGTTCACGAGTGGGTCCTGGACCCGTTCGCGATGCGCGCACTGGGCTTCTGTGTCGGCGTCGCTCACGCGCAATTCATGGCGGACCAGTTCAATGCCGCAGGACTAGCCGCGGTCGCCCTCGATGGCGGGACCGACATGGACACGCGCCTGAAGGCGGTCCAGCAGCTTCGGCGAGGCGAGATTCGAGCGATCTTCACGGTCGACATCTTCAACGAGGGCGTCGACATTCCCGAGGTCGACACCATCTTGTTACTCCGGCCGACTGAGAGCGCCACCGTGTTCCTCCAGCAACTCGGCCGCGGTCTGCGCTGGGCACAGGGAAAGAGCGTTCTCACCGTGCTCGACTTCATCGGGCAGGCACATGCCGACTATCGCTTCGACATTCGCTATCGGGCCATGATCGGCGGCACCCGCCGCCAGATCGAGCACGCGGTCGCGAACGGATTCCCGCTGATGCCACCCGGTTGTGCGATTCGCCTCGACGAGATTGCACAAGAGATCGTCCTCGACAATCTCCGCTCCAGCATCCGCAGTACGCGCCGCGCGATGCTCGATGACCTGCGGGGGCTGCCAACCGAGACCACCCTTCCGCAGTTTCTTCAGGCGAGCGCCTTCGATCTTCCGGACATTTATGCCAATCCAAGCGGTGGTACCACGTTTACCTCGGCTCGCCGTTCAGTCGGCCACGAACGTCATCCGATCGAACCGGCCGAGCCCGAACTCAGCAAGTACCTGGGGCGGATGCTCCACGTCGATGACGAGGAGCGCTACGAATCCTGGCGAGCCTTGTTGACGTCCGAGGCCCCGCCGCTATCGATCGATACGTCCACTCGTGAGGGGCGCCGGCAACTGATGTTGTTCGCGGCCCTTGGATTGCGGCGGCGACCCGTCGCCGAGGCGGCGGGGGCAATTGGAGCGTTGTGGACGGCCCCGTTGATGCGACAAGAGATCATCGAGCTGCTGGACGTGCTGCGGGACCGCGTTCGACTCGATTCTCGTCCTGTTGATCCGTTCGGCGTCGTGCCGATCCAC
>JANOIS010000487.1:0-1832 GCA_031407755.1 Chloroflexota bacterium
GGCGGCGCCGTCACTGCACGTCGAGGCGCCAGTAGTAGTTCGCGTCGCCGGCGTCCTGAAGGAACGTGACCGTCACGGCCACCGTCCAGCTGCCGATGGCCGGGGCCAGGAAGGCGGGCGGGCCGGCGCCTTCGCCCAGGGAGGCACCCCCGGTCTCGCCGTCGGAGGCGGCGGGTACGTATCGGGTTCGCCAGCTCGCGACATCGATGCCGGGTAGGAACGTCACGGACAACGGCTCACCAGCTCCGACGTTGATCGGTGCGCCGCGAAGCCACGGCGCATCCGAACCACCGTTCATCCAGATGTAGGTTCCGAGCTGGCCCATCACCGGGTCCCCGCCCTCGGCGGCGAGCAGCGCCTCCGGTGGTGCATCGATACCCGCGACCGTCGGCGCCGGGGTCATGGCCGGAGCCTGGGTCACTTGGGGACTGGCGGTCGCGAGTGGGGTCGCGGTCACGGCGGAGGCCGTGACGACGACCGGTATGTCGGACGCGGCGGGGCTCGGGCTGTCCGGATCGAAGGAACTGCTGGGTACGGCGGTGCAACCAGCGGCCAGCATCGCAACGGTCAGGCCGACGAGGGCCGTGAGAGGGACAGGGAACCAGGATCCGGACAACGCGAGCCTCCTTCTCTAGACCGTGGGAGCTACCACGGACACGGCAACGTGGTGCAGCTCACCACCACCGTGACGATCGGGCTGACCGTGCCGACGAGGCCTTCGCCGGTCGGTGTCGAAAAGACAGCCCGGAACTCCGTCCTGGACATGGGATACACGACGGTGGAGTAGGCGCCGGCCGTGGAACCAGCCGTCATCGTCGCGACCGACGTCCACGTGGTGCCGCCCGCCGGACGTCGCTGCAGCGTCACGATCCGCTTGGAGACGGGGTTGCCCCGCAACCGGCCATAGGCATCGACGCTCGCCACCTTGAGGAGCGCCGAGAGCCTGGTGGAGTCGCCCTCGGCGATAGACGTGGGGTACGCGGACAGCGTCAGCGCGGTACTCAGGGCCAGGCACGTCGAGTACTTGGCCGAGGAGTTCTGCATGTCGTATCGCTTCTGGAGCGTCGCTGTGTCACACCGCGCGTACGTGTGCATGTTCCAGCCCGCGTTCGGCTTGGTGCGCGACACGGTCTGGACGACGGCATCCAGGTAGTCACTCTTGTCCGCGAAGTTGGCGTGGTGGTTCAAGATCTCGACGTGGCCGAATTCGTCCAGGGCGACGGTCTCGGCGTCATAGCAGCCGTTCGGGGCGGTGCTGTACAGCTGGCACCACCGGAGGGCGCCCCAGTCGAAGGCGTGGCCCTGCTCGCGCAACCACATCGTGAACCCGCTATCCGGAGCAGTTCGGGTGAAGCACGCGAGCCCGCCGACACTGCAGGTTGCGCCCACGCCGTAGCCGACCGGGCTCGCTCCGCTGATCTCGTAGGCGAACGTCGCCGCCCGTGACGCGCGCGTGGCGTTGCTGTCTGCCGCCCCATTCACGATGGCGGTCTTGATCACGGCCGGAGGCTCAGCACCCGCGCGCCAGCGGAAGGTGAGTCGCTGATCCTGCGCCCAGAGGGCGCCACTGAACTCCGGATCCGGCGCGTGTGCCACGACGACGACCGGGGGCACGACGACCGCTCCGATCAACGCCGTCGTGATCACGAGGAAGGGAAGGACGCGCCGGAAGCGCGGCGATATGGTCACGGAAGCACCTCATCAAGGCGGAGGGTCTGGCCGTCGGCGAGGTGGTGGGCGCGGGCATCCGTCCCGGCCATGGCTGGAAGACGGCCTTCCGGCCCAAGCACCAGCCAGCCAGCTGGCACATCGGCGCCGGAGCCGTCGTTGGC
>JANOIS010000499.1:0-5563 GCA_031407755.1 Chloroflexota bacterium
GGCCGGGCGTCTGGGCGTTCCACTGCCACATCCTGACCCACGCGGAGGGCATGGCCGGGATGTTCGGGATGGTCAGCACGCTGATCGCCGTCCCGGAGAAGGCTCACGTCGACGCGATCATCGCGGCCCTCATCGCGTAGCGTCGCCCAACGTCAAGGCCGCCACGGCGGCGTATCCACGAGGCCGGACACGCGGAGGAGCGTGCCCGGCCTCGGTCCGTCTCCGGGGTATGATGCGTGGCCGCAGGGGCGTCGACGCCGCAACGCTGTCGACCCGTCGCGGATCGCGCGCCCGTAGCTCAGTGGATAGAGCGTTGGGTTCCGGACCCAAAGGTCGCAGGTTCGAGTCCTGTCGGGCGCGCTCTAGCAACCTTGTCCGGCAGCGCGAGTGCCAGGCCGTGGGCATACGCCGACGGCCCGCCGCGTGGTCCAGCGCGAGGTCGCGGATCTGGCGCTCGATGCGAGCGCGGTCGATCGCGATCGGCCTCGGTGCGGACCCGAGTGCCCGGACGATGGCCGCGACCGTGCCATCGTCAAGCTCGATGTCCGCCACCTGGGCGAGGATCTGCTGCTCCCATGTCTCGTCGCCGTACCGCGCCTGCTCGCCCCACGACTCGCACGGCGAGGGGTGGAGCTTGCGGTGACGCCCGTCGCCGAAGGTGCCGTCGCTCTTGAGGCGGCGGCCACACACGCAGGTCAACAGGCCACCGAGGAGATCGACCCGCGCGGCCTTGCGCGTTCCGCCGCCCTGCGTCTTGGCGCGCCGGACGTCTTCGACGCGCGCCCACAGCTCGTCTGACACGGGCGGGGTCGAGCGCCAGGGAGCGGGCTTGCGGGTCTCGTTGCGGCTGCGGCGGTGCCGTCGGATCCAGCCGTTGTAGAGCGGATTCATGAGGATCATCCGGATGCGTGTCGCGGCGAGCCCCGTCTCGGCCTCGAGCTGGACCGCGCTCACGTTGCCCAGCGCGTACCGCTCGAACAGGCCGACCGCGATCGCCCACGAAGAGGCGCGGGTCGTGGGGCCACGCATCGACGAGTGGCGGGAGCAGCCAGCGGTCGAGGGCAACACCCATGACGACCCCGGCGAGGAACGCGAGGATGAGCTCGACCCCGCTCATCGGGCCGCCGGCGTGTTGACGGCGCGGACGTACCCGGTGGGGGACCCGGGAGTCGGTGTGGATCAGACCAGCGCGCCGTCACGCCCCAAGCGTGCCGGCGGCGCGTCTCGGTTTCTACTCGGCCGTTTGGGCCATGGGGGGAGCGGCGTGGACCCGCGCCGGCGCCCGGGCCGGAGGATTCTCTCGGTGGGCCAGTGCCTTGCGGTGTCTCAGCCCGCCCGGCACATCGCCACGGGACAGCGCGGCGGCATGAAGCTTAACCTGGTTGTCGACACGGGACCGCAAGGTGGGCGACAACCGTGCTCCGTCGGTCGGCCCTATCGCCGCGCCCGCGTCGGAGCTGTCAGAGGCCGGATCACGTGGCCGCGAGGAGGATGGCGATGCCAAGCGCACCCGTCGGCAGATACACGACGAACGGCGGCATGTCGCGCGCGATGAGGTACCCGCCGACGATCACGACGCCGATCACGATGGTGAACCACCCGACCATCGCCGGCAGCGCGCCGCCCGCGAGGACCGCCATGCCAAGGACGACGAGGGACGACCCTGCGGTCACCGTGAACGATGCGAACAGCCCACCGCTCCAACGACTCGCCGCCGCGTAGCCCGCTTCCGACGTCCCGGAACGCGCGAATGCAGACGCAGCGGCGGGCGTGACGGCGAGCCGAAAGACGATCGCGGCGAGCCACAGCAGGGCGCCCATTCCATACGCGGCGACGGCGATCCCGGCGAGGGCAGCACCGCCCGGCCCGATGATGTCCGGAGTCACCGACAGCCCCGCCACGGTAAGGACGGTGGCGATCGCGAACAGGAGGTTCGTGACCTCCCAGCTCCGCCGATGTGCATCGATCAATCGGAGCTGGACCTCCTCCCCTGCGGTCCAGACGGCGAACAGGCGGGGATTGGCCGCGCCCGCCAAGAAGAGCACGGCGCCGAGGGTGAGCGCCGCTCCGGCGACGTCCATCGAGCTCACCGGGTCACGAGGGCGACGGGGGCAAGCTCGGCGCCGGCCTCCGGCGATCGCAGAGCATGGCGCCACATGCGCACGCCAAGGGCGAGGGTCCACAAGGTGATCAGCAGCGACGACAGCAGGAAGATGGTCTCGGCTGCCTGCACCTCGCGGTTCGAGGCGAGCTGGAGCAGGGCGGCGACCGCGCTGCCCACGCCCCCGATGATGGGCGTCCAGCCGTACCGTCGCGGATACCGCCCGCTCGCAAGGACCGCGGCGCCGAAGCACATGAATGCCGCACCGAAGAACACGAGCATCCCGATGCTCCAGATACTGAAGCCGATCGTCTGTGCAGTGACCGCGAACTGGAGCGCCCCATCGCCTCCGCCGCCCGCCACGGCTGCCGCGAACGACTTCATGGCAAAGCCGTCGATTGTGGTGCTCACGGTCACGAGCGCGCCCCCGATCACGGACGCACCGAACGCCAGCCTGGCTGCGTATCGCCCCCGCGTGTCGGCGAGTTCGTCCGCGAGCTCCAGGAGACCGCCGATGACGAGAAGGATCGCCACGATGATGGCGAGGTGGATGGCGCTCCAGGCCACGTTGTCCGCGATCGCCCGAAGGGATGCCCCGGCATCCGCATTTGCCGCGTGGGGATGGAGCGCGTTGCCCACGAGCCCAAGCAATGAGCCGATGATCAGGACGCCGCCCGCGGCGTGCCGGCGTGTTCCCAGGGACTCCATCACAACGTCTCCAACTAGTTAGGCTTCCTAACGGTCTGGTTACCTTAGAATAGTCGAATGGGAGATGCAAGTCGCCGCACACCGCTCGGGCAGCTTCTGGGCGACGCCGTGATCGGCTTCAGGCGCAACCTCTACGCCCGCGCCACAGCGGGTGGCTACGACGACATCCGCGCGGTCCACCTCCAGGTCTTCGGTGCGGTCGACTGGAAGGGCACCCGGCTGCGGGACCTCGCGGCGCGGGCGAACATGACGCCGCCGGCCATGGCGGAACTGGTGGACGACCTACAGGCTACCGGCTACCTCGAGCGACTCCCGGATCCCAGGGACGGCCGGGCGAAGCTCATTCGACCCACACGGAAGGGTCGACGCGTCCTGGCCGCCGCTCTCCGAGCGGTGGAGGAGATCGAGCGCGAGTACGCGCAGCGGCTCGGGATCGAGCGCTTTGACCATCTGGTGCTCGCGCTCCAGGAACTCGCCTTCCCGGCGGTCAAGAACGCGAGCGGAGACATCGGGGCACCGCGGACCCCGCCGAGGCGATGAGCGCCTGGTGGCGAGCCGCGTTCGCCGCGTGCCACTCCGCAGGCAGATCAGCCCACGTGCCCACGTTCCCGTAGATAAGAACCAGGTACTTCGCCGTCGTCTGGCTCGGGCCCGCCCTCCGGTTCGGGCAGACGCGGGGCCAGGATCCACACCAGCTGTGCCGTCGTCGCCGCCCCCACCTTGGACCGCGCGTTCGCCAGGTGGTGCTTCACCGTCGAGTGCGACAGGCCGAGGCGGTGGGCGGCAGCCTTTTCCGACCCGGCCAAGAGGACGGCCGCGACCACGACAACCTCTCGGTCCGTCGCGCATCCGGCGGGGCGGTCTCATGCCAGCCGCCTCGCCGCGGCGAGCCACTTATCGCGGCCCTCGATGGGCATGTCGTAGGTTGCTATCGCGCGCCCAACACCTGTCGGGCGCGCCAGTACAGAGGTTCTATTTGGCCCTTACAACCACCACGCTGAACACGCGGCGCCGACCCTGCTCAGCCGATGGTGCTCGATCCGACAGATGGGGCCGGGACGCCCCTGGTGGCGCCCATTTCGGCGAGGTAGCTCAGCCGCCGTTGACAGGTTCGGGGATCGCGACGTCGGCCGGACGCACGAATACGGAAAACTCGCCGGCGGGCAAGCAGCCCTCGGCTTCATCAGTCGTGGTCCCGTCGCAGTGCTGGGCGCTGAGCACCACGATCATTTCGTGGGTGTGGTGGCCGGGGCTGAGCGGGGCCATGCGCGGGATGATGATGAACCCCGGTAGGTCGGGAAACGCGGGGTTGATGTCGTGGATGTTCACGTCGGTGCGAAACGCATCCACATCGGACGGGGTGAAGAGGTACGTCTTCTCGTGGTTGGTGCCGCCATCGATCACCATCTTGATCATGAGTTTTGCGAGTGCGTCGTCGATCGGATTCGCGTACAGCGGCACGTACCCAGGCGGGTAGACGGCGTCGTCGGTCTCGGCCGCGAACCAGCCCAAGGTCGGCCGCCAGTGCTCGCCCGCGGTGAGACCCGTGCAGAACGGGTTGACGAACTGTTCGGGGACGTCGAAGAGCTCGTTGAAGCTGACCCCGGAAGGGTGGATGCAGTTGTTGTCCCGGGTTGGCCTCTGGCCGCTCGCGGGAGCAGCTGCCAACACGAGGGAAGCCACTACCGCGGCCCCGAGGGCAAGAGAGCGAGCCAGGGCCTTCGATCTGTTCATGGCGCCTCCCGGCGGATCAGGGCCCCGGTTATCGAGGGGAACTTCTTGGGTAGTGGGCCTCGGACTCGATGCTTGTCATGGAACTTCTTGAGGCCAAAGAGCGCGCTCGGACGAAAGATCCTGAGCGCGGCCAAGAAGTAATCGAGCCGCCCGGAGATTCGAGCCGACCGCGGCGATCGGATGTTCGCGAATGAAGGTCGATGCCCTGACCTTGGGCTTACGAGACGCTGCCGTGTCGGGGTTCGAGGCTCGGCACGATCAGCCGTCCCGATGCGCGGCCCGCATAGATCAGCTGCTCGGTGGTCGGGCCCGACCGCGCCCGCAGGTCAGCGAGGTGGCGCTTCACGGTGCTAGGGCGAATCCCGATGAGGACGGCCGCGTCCTGAACGGATCCACCGGCAGCGACGAATGCTGCGAGCACGTCCATCTGGCGCTGAGTCGCGGGCCGGGCAAGGGAGCCGCGCAAGTAGCCGTCTCTCATGCGAGATGCCTCGCCGCGGCGGCGATCCACTCATCGCGGCCCTCGATCGGCATCGCGTAGGCTGTTAGCGCGCGTCCAACACCTGTCGGGCGCGCTCTAGCAACCTTGTCCGGCAGCGCGAGTGCTAGGCCGTGGGCATATGCCGACGGCGCCAGCCTGATCGACACGATCGTCCTCCCTGTGACCACGATCCGTTCGTAGATGGCATGGAGCAGCTCCGCCTTCGCCTCGGGGACGTCGGCCTCTCTCCAGGTCGCTGACATTGCCTCGAGCCACGCGACGGCTCGCTCGGCCGAAATCCCCTCGGTGGTGGTGCGCTCGAGGCTCTCCTTCGCCTCACGCAGGCCTCGCAGGCGGTCGAGGCACACGTCATCCTCGAGGCGGCCCGCCGCGTGGTCCTCGAGCGTGCTCAGGTCCTGCGCGACATAGGCCAGGTTCGGATAGCGCGCGACATGGTGCTGCAGGATCGGGCCCATGGCTTTGAGGTACGGCGAGATCGTGATGACGACGCGGTGCTCCTCGGTCAGGCGCGCCGTGCG
>JANOIS010000494.1:0-3118 GCA_031407755.1 Chloroflexota bacterium
GCAGCGTCGGATCGTATGCGTGAACGCCGTCCATCAGGACTGCCTCGCGCTCCCACACGTGTGGGAACGACGCTGCTCGGACGATTTCGATCGTCCCATGATCACCACTCTCTGGAATCATCAGGACCGAGCCATCTACGTCACGGAACAGGAACGGATATGAGAGGTGATACGGCCGCACAAGTACCGGTATGGCCGCTTTGGGCGATCCTCCCGCATCGAGCTGGATGACAGAGATGGACCCGCGGCGAGCCGCATGAGAGTAGTCCTCGACGGCAACGTAGTGGGAGCCGTCCACCTGGAGCACGAATGGATCGGCGTAGAACCGGCCCTGCGGGGCTTCGATTGGGGTGAACCCCTGGAGGGTCGTCGGGGGTTCGCCGGACGGCGTGCGGCGCCGATAGGCAACGAACCAATGGTTCTTGAAGGCGAGCTTCTGGCAACCTCGCCGCGCCGCCCTTGCCAGTAGTCGCAGGATGACGATCAGCGTCTCCAGACTCGACGGGTGGCGCTCGGGTCTGGCCGCGTACGGTTCGTCCGTCGTCCCGACGACAGGCCAGCCCCCGGCACGAACGCGCTCCAGGCACCGACCGGCGAATTGCGCGGACTTCCAGACGCTCGGATTCTCGGTCAGGTGTACGGAGAACCGGTTGACCGGGGAGTGTGAGCGGTACAGGACACCCGCGACATCGGATCCCGGTCGGTAGTCTCGCAACGTCGTAGCCACGACATCGGCGCCGCTGGCCAGGGGCCAGAAGAACGTGGCGGGTCGGCCAGCGTGGTCATATGCCCAGAGTCCGTGTCGGGTGACCTGCGCCACCCGCCCTGGGTCGGGCAACGGGGCGAGGGTGACGATCAAGTCAAGGTCGTGGTGACGCAGAGCGGCAAGTCCCGCATCGGAGATGGTTGCGGGCCTGGCTCCGTTTTCAGTCTGCGCCAGTCGGGCTGGTGGAGCGACGTCGATCGGCAGGTTCGCTGGACCCTCGGCGTCATCGGCGACGCGAAAAATGAGCCGATCGACTGCCCGGTACAGCGGAAATAGGCCCTCTCGGCGGATGCGCCTCAGAAGGGGCCCGAGGCCACGGGTTCTGGGGCGAATGAGGAAGAAGGGAGTGACGTGGCAGCCGCGGACGCCGGCTAGCTGGGCGATCGTCTCAGCGATGGCGTTCGTGACCCGTGACGATGGCAGAAGCACGCCAACTCGGATCGTGGCGGCTCGGTCCAGCTCCCGGCCGATCGGAGGGAGACCTTCAGTCAGCACCAACCATCTATAGCAGAGTGGGGGCCAGGTGAGGTGCAGAGTCGGATCAACGGCGGTATCGCGGAAACGTCACGGAGCGATCTGACCGACGAGCCCAGTACCGGTGTTGCCCGAGACGGCAAGGTTCGTGGAGCCGCTCGGGTTCACGGCGTACGCGCCGGCCTTGACCGGGTTGCTATTGTTCGTGACGAACAGGCCATCCACGTCCCAGGCGTTGACCATGCCGTCGCCGGCGCCGACGCCGGCCATGACCTTGACACCCGTGTTGCGACGGATCGTCACGTCCTTGATGCGGTAGCCACCGCCTGCGCTGATGGTGGTGCGGATGCCGGTGATGCCCTCGGCGACGGTGTAGTCCTCGATCGTGACGCGCTCGATGATCGGCGCGAACTTGCCAGGTTGCGCGCCGTAGGGGGTGGCGATGGTGAACGCCGGCGCATCGACGAGGCCCGACGTGAACCGACCGACCCAACCGGTGGAGGTTCCACCGCTGAACGTGAGGTCCGTCCCGCCCTGTTGGTACGTCGCGTTCCAGTCGGGCTCGACGTCGACCAGGCTGTAGGCGATGTTGTAGTAGGTCATGCGCTCGGCACGGACGTTTCGACCCGCGACGACGGCGATGCCCATGCGGCCATTGTTTCGGATCGAGGTGTCGCGGATGGTCACGCCGTTGGCCCACGTCGTGCCGCACTGGCCGACGTACAGACCGTCGCCCTGCATCCGGTCGATGGTCAGGCGATCGAAGGTATATCCGGAACCGCCGTCAACATGGAGACCGTGCGCGTGCTCGCTGCCGGCGATGTAGGTGCCGGGCGAGGGATGGGACCCGACGATCTTGAGGTCCTGGACCGCGACGTTGGTGGAGCAGCGGAAGTAGAGCGCGGGGTGATACCCGGACGAGGTCAGGGTGTAACCGTTCCCGTCGATGGTCAGGCCCGACCGGGACGAGACGGCGACCTGGGTCGTCGAGGTCAGGTTGCCGCCCAGGCAGATCGTCGATCCGTCGGACGCCGCATTGACCGCGGATTGCAGGTTGCCGCCGGCCGGCACGGTCACGTCACATCCGCTCGCCGCAGGCGTGGCGGTCGGCGCGACTGTCGGCGTCGGCGCGACGGTCGGGTGGCTGGCTGCATCGAGCGGATTCGTGCCGGCCGCGATCTCGGCACCGTCCCGATACCTGTCCCGGTCCGTATCCGACCTGCGCGGGTGCGTGCCGCGAGCCTGTTCGGTCCTGTTGGTCAGTCCGTCGCGATCGGCGTCCTCCTTGCCGTCACGGAGACTGTCACCGTCCGTGTCGCGCCGTCGAGGGTGGGTCCCGGAGCGAAACTCCGCCCTGTTGGTCAGTCCGTCGCGATCGGGGTCCTCCTTGCCGTCACGGAGGCCGTCCCGGTCAGTGTCGGAGCGGCGCGGCCGGGTCCCGGCCACGTACTCCTGCCGGTTGGTGAGGCGGTCAAGGTCAGGGTCCTCCTCACCGTCTGGGATGCCATCGCGATCGGTATCCTTGCGCCCGGGATCCGTTCGCGACCAGTCCCGCTCGAACCTGCTGGGCAGGCCGTCACGATCGGGATCGGAACTGCCTGCCGACACCGACTCGATCGGGATCATCCCGGCCACCACCAGCATGACCATTGCGAACGGCAGCAGGCGGATCGGGCGGTATCGCGGAAACGTCACGGAGCGATCTGACCGGTGAGCCCGGTACCGGTGTTGCCCGAGACCGACAGGTTCGTGGAGCCGCTCGGGTTCACGGCGTAGGCGCCGGCATTGACCGGGTTGCTGTTGTTCGTGACGAACAGGCCATCCACGTCCCAGGCGTTGACCATGCCGTCGCCGGCGCCGACGCCGGCCATGACCTTG
>JANOIS010000506.1:0-9822 GCA_031407755.1 Chloroflexota bacterium
TGCCAATGCCTTCATCGTTACGAACACGGCCGCCGCAGCCGCCACCATCACCTGGGTCCTCGCGAGCTACCTGCGCACGGGCAAGGTCAGCGTCATCGGAGCCGCCTGCGGTGCCGTGGCGGGTCTCGTCGCGATCACGCCGGCGTCCGGTTTTGTCGGTGTCGGTGGCGCGCTGATCATCGGCCTCATCGCCGGCGGTCTGTGCTACAGCGCGACCCTGCTGCGTGAGCGGGTCAAGGTGGACGACGCGCTGGATGTCTTCGCGGTCCACGGCGTGGGCGGCACCTTCGGCGCTCTTGCTACCGGCGTCTTCGCCACGGCACTCGTCCAGCCGGCCTACACCGGCCTGCTCGAGGGCAACAGCCAGCAGCTCGTGAATCAGTTCATCGCCGTGGGCGCGACCATCGGTTACACGGTGGTCTCGACGTTCGTGATCCTGAAGTTCGTTGGGCTGCTCCTTGGTCTTCGGGTCACCTCGGAATCGGAGGAGATGGGCCTGGACCTGTCCGTTCACGGCGAGGCCGCCTACCAATCCTGACGAACGAGCGTCGTCCGTCACACCTCGCGCTCTGTGGCCGCTGTCGATCCTCCCTCGACGGCGGCCGCATCGTCACCTTCGGAGATTGCCAGTGGATCCGCACCGAAGTGCCGCTCGATCGCCCGGCTCGCGTCGCGTCCCGCTGACGCCGCTGTACGACGCGCGCTACGAACACGACGCCTGCGGGGTGGGGTTCGTGGCCGACGCCGGCGGCGGCTCACGCGCACGGGTTCTGCCGCTGGCCCTGGCCGGGCTGGCGTCGCTCGCGCATCGGGGCGCTTTCGGGGCGGACGGTGAATCGAGTGATGGCGCCGGCGTCTCGCTGCCCCTGGATCCCACGGTCCTGCGGCTCATTGCCGGAGAGGGCCTGGCGGCCGCGCGCCCGGCGGTCGTGATGCTGTTCCTCCCGCGTGGTCGCGCGGCGCAGGGAGCGGCTCGGTCCCTCGTCGCCAACACGTTTGCCGCGGCGCGCCTCCCGGTCGTCGCCTGGCGGACGGTGCCGTTCCAGCCCGCTGCGTTGGGTGCGGCGGCGGCCGCCACTCGTCCTGCCGTCGCGCAGGCCATCATCGCTCGCACGGTCCGTGGCGCAGACGATCCGCGGCCCCTCACGGACGACGCCTTCGAGCGCCGACTCATCATCGCTCGTCGCCGGCTGGAAACGGCGGCCCGCGCAGCCGGCGGCGCCCTCGCCGAGCTGTCCGTGCCGTCCGCATCGTGCCGGACCATCGTCTACAAGGGTCTTGTCACGGGCGGCCGCCTGGCGGAGCTGTATCCGGATCTCCGTGCCCCGGTCGAGGTCGGCTACACGGTCTTCCACCAGCGCTATGCGACGAACACGCACCCGGTCTGGCGCCTCGCCCAGCCGTTCCGGTCCATCGCGCATAACGGCGAGATCAACACGGTCCGCGGCAACCGCGAGCAGGTCCGTGGGCGCGTCCGCGACCTGGGCGCGCGCTCCGCTGCGGCCGACCTCATCGCCGCGGGCCCGTTGCTGTCCCCGGACGGCTCCGATTCACTCTCGCTCGACGAGGGCCTGGAGCTGCTGACGACGACCGGCTGGTCGCTGACCCCGGCCCTGCTGGCCGCGATCCCCGAGGCCCTGGCGCTGCGGCGCACCCCGCACCCCCACGTCGCCACGCTGCGTCGCCGGACGGCGGGGTTGCTGGCGCCCTGGGACGGCCCGGCCGCGATCGTGTTCGCGGATGGTCGCCAGGTAGGTGCGCTCATCGACCGCAACGGGCTGCGGCCGGCCGCCTTCGCGGTGACTCGGGATCGACTGGTCGCCCTGGCCTCCGAGGCCGGCGCCGTGCCGTTCGCTCCGTCCGAGACGGTTCGCCGCGGGCGCCTCGGACCGGGTGAGCTGCTGCTCATCGAACCCGACCGCGGGACGATCCTCGAGGACCCCGATGCCAAGGCCGTGGCGCTGCGCCACCTCCCGATCCACGATCAACCGCGGCCGCTGCACGACGACACGACCGAGGCCGCGGCCGCCGCCGTCGGCGCACGCACGCCGCTCGGTCATGCCGGCCGCTATCTCGCGGGGCTCGACGCCGAGCGGGCCCGCCTTGACATCAAGACGATGGTGCTCGAGGCCCACGAGCCGCTGTGGAGCATGGGCGACGACACGCCGACGGCGGGTCGCGGCCGGCTTGACCGACCCGTGGCGGACCATCTGCGACAGGCCTTCGCGCAGGTCACCAACCCGGCCATCGACCCCGAGCGTGAACGCATCGTCATGGACCTGCGGGTGGAGCTGGGACGTCGCCCGGCCCTGCTCGGTGGACCGCCGCGCGGGCCCCGGACCCTGCGCCTGGAACGCCCGATCGTGGCGGACCTCGACGGGCTCTTCAACGCGCTCCGTGAGCGCGGTCGAAAGGTACGGACCCTGGACGCGACGTGGGACGCGGTGGCGGGTGCGAACGGCCTCGAGGACGCGCTCGTAACGCTGGCCGCGACAGCGGTCCGAGCCTCGGAATCGGGTGTCGAGGTCATCGTCATCAGTGACGCCGCGCTCTCGATCGATCGCCTGCCCGTGCCGTCCATCCTCGCCGCCGGTGCCGTCCACACGGCGCTGACCGACGCCGGGCTGCGGGGTCGCACGGATATCGTGGTCGATGCCGCGGACATCATCGATGTGCACGGCATGGCGATGGTCCTGGCCGTCGGTGCGACCGCGGCGCACCCACGCCTGGCCATCGAGCTCGCCTTCGAGCTCGCCGGTTCCCGTGGAGCGGAGGCACTCACGGCGTCCGAGGCGATCGCGAATGTCATTCGCGCGTTCGAAGCCGGTCTGCGCAAGACCCTGGCCCGGATGGGCATCAGCGCGGTCGCGAGCTATATCGGTGGGACGCTGATCGATACCGTCGACCTCGCGCCAGATGTGGTCGCGCGCTGTTTCCCGAGCGCCGCGGCGTGGCCGGGCCGCACGACGCTGGCCGATCTTGGAGCTCGCTCGATGCGCCGGCGCGCGGCCGCCCTGGCACTCCCGCCGATGCCCGCCGGCCGTGAGCCGCGCCTGCCCGATCCGGGCTGGGCGCGTTTCCGCGCCGATGGCGAGACCCATCTCTTTTCGCCGGGGATCGCCAGGGAGATCCAGGTCCTGTCCGGATCGATGCCGGGTGAGGCGGGCGTGTCGATCGATGCCGCGCTCGTCCGCTATCGGGCGGCCATGGGACGCGGTGTGGACGCGCCGGCCGTGCCACGCGACGAGCTGCGCGTGCGCCGCACCGCCGCCACCGCCATCCCGCTCGAGTCGGTCGAGGATGCCCGTGCCATCGCTCGCCGCTTCGTGGTGTCGGCGATGAGTGTCGGGGCGCTGTCGCCGGAAGCGCATCAGGCCCTGACCATCGGCATCCAGCGGGCCGGCGGTGCCGCCAACACGGGCGAGGGCGGGGAGGACCCGGCCTGGTACGTGCCGGGTGCGGACGGCCGGCGACGCGACGCGCGGATCAAGCAGGTCGCCTCGGCCCGCTTTGGGGTCACCGCCGAATACCTCGCCCGCGCGGACCAGCTCGAGATCAAGATCGCCCAGGGCTCCAAGCCGGGCGAGGGCGGGCAGCTCCCGGGTCGCAAGGCGACCGCGTACATCGCCGCGCTCCGTCGCGGCCAGGCCGGCCAGAGCTACATCAGCCCACCGCCGCATCACGACATCTACTCGATCGAGGATCTTGCCCAGCTCATCGCCGATTTGCGCGCGATCACTCCGGGTGCTCGGATCGGGGTGAAGCTCGTTGCCGGGCGCGGCGTCGGGACGGTCGCCGCGGGAGTGGCCAAGGCGGGCGCGACGTATATCCACCTGTCCGGTCACGCCGGGGGGACGGGTGCGTCGCCGCTTTCATCGATCAAGCATGTCGGGGCGCCGTGGGAGCTGGGCCTCGCCGAGGTGCACCAGGTCCTGCTGCGGAACGACCTTCGCGACCGCGTCACCTTGCGCTCGGATGGCGGTCTGCAGACGGGTCGCGATCTGCTCGTGGCGGCGCTGCTCGGCGCGGAAGAGTACGCATTCGGGACGTCGGCGCTGGTCGCGGTCGGGTGCGACATGGCCCGCCAGTGCCACCTCGACACGTGTCCGACCGGGATCGCCACCCAGCGCGAGGACCTGCGGGCCAAATTCACCGGCACACCCGCGATGGTCGAGCAGTTCTTCCTCGCGATCGCCGAGGACTTCCGCCGGGAGCTTGCGGCCGTGGGTGCCCGGAGCGTTGGCGAGATCATCGGCGAGGCGCGCCGGCTCCTGCGCCCGACGCCTGCGGCCCGACCGGAGCTCGCGGCCGTGGTCGGTGCATCGTCGTGGGGTGCTGATGCGGCGCGGCGCGCGGACCCCTCCCTGCCGGCCCGGACAGCACGGCACGCCCCGGCGTCGCCACTGGAGGCGCGGATCGCGGCCGCGTTCCACGGTCAGGGCCCGGTGGCTGCCACGGGCCTGCGGTTGTCCACCGCGGATCGATCATTCGGAGCGGGGATCACCGGGGCGCTGGAGCGCGGCGAGCTCCACGGCCCCGTTCGGCTGGAACTGCGTGGCGCGGCCGGACAGTCGTTCGGGGCATTCGCCGGCGCAGGCGTGGACCTCACCCTGATCGGTCAGGCCAATGACTACGTCGGCAAGGGGCTGTCCGGAGGTCGGATCACGGTGGCTCCGGAGCCGGATCTCGCGGTCGAGGCCGCCGGGGAGGCGATCGCCGGCAACACCTGCCTGTATGGCGCCACGAGCGGCCGTCTCCACCTCGTCGGCCGGGCGGGGATGCGCTTTGCGGTCCGTAACTCCGGGGCGGAGGCCGTGGTGGAGGGCATCGGCGCCCACGGCTGCGAGTACATGACCGGTGGGGTGGTGGTCGTGCTGGGTCCGATCGGCGCGAACTTCGGCGCCGGGATGACGGGTGGGCGGGCCTACCTGTACGACCCGAGCGGCCGGCACGTGGCCGCGCTCCACGGGGACAGCGTCGCGGCGGTCCGGGTCTGCGCGATCGTCGCCGATCGGGCCGATGGCCAAGCGCGTGTAGCCGAACTCCACGGTCTCCTCGAGGATCAGCGGTCCGCGGGTTCCTCGCTGGCGGGTCGGATCCTCGCCGAACCCGACTTCGTGGACGCCTTCTGGGTCGTGGAACCGGTGGCGCCGGCGGTGACTGCGCCGGCCGACGCGGTTCCCGCAGATCCGGCCGCGGCGATCGTGCGGGCGCCCGTCATCGTTCCGGTTCAGGTGGCAGGTCGCCCGGTCGAGTCGACCCAGCCACACATCTGATCGCCTGGCACGCGGACGGAGCTGGCCGCCCGATGGTCCGGCCGCCCGTTATCGATACCGAGGCGCAACCATGCCGTCTCCCGATCGATAGCGACGCCCGCCCGAGTCGACCGTACGCTGCGGTCATGATGGGGAAACGTCCCTCCGCCGTGATCGGCATCGACCGCGCAACCCAGACCGAGCAGGAGGAAACCGCCGTGATCCACCCGTCTGATACCGGGATCAGCCGCCCGCTGGCCGTCCGTGCCGGGCAAGGCGCGCCGGTCACCTGTGTGGCCTGTGGCTGCCGCCTGGCACCGACCGGTGAGGCGTGGTTCCACTTCAATCCGATCGCTGGCCGCGATGCGCGCGGCTGTCGAATCGGGTGCGTGGATGCCGCTCACGACGCCAGCGGCCGCCTGATCGCCGTCGCCGTCTGAGTCGGACGGCCGGTCCGGACGGTCTGCCCGGCATCCCCGGCCGGGCCCCGCCCCCGGGGTGACGTAGCCTCAGGCCGAAGTCGCGTCCACCACGACCCGATAGCCAACGCCACGCACCGCGACCACGTGCGGACCGCCCGCCCCCTCCACCTTGGCGCGCAGCCGAGCCAGATGTGGCTTGAGCCAGAGCAGATCCGGATCCGTCTCGGCCGGCCAACCGGCACGGGCCAGCTGCAGATGCGGAACGATGTCGCCGGCCGCCCGAACCAGGGACTCCAGCAGGCGGAACTCGGTCGGGGTGAGGGTCAGAACCGTGTCCCCCACGCGGGCCTGGTGGCGCCCCGGCTCCAGCACGAGCGGCCCGGCTTCGAGCGGCCCTCCTCCCGCGCCACGGGCCCCGCCGGATCGATCCACCCGGCGCATGACCGCCGCGATGCGAGCCAGCAGCTCGGCCTTGCCGAACGGCTTGGTCAGGTAATCGTCCGCGCCCAGACCGAGCGCCCGGACCTTGGCGGCCTCCCCGCTCTCGCCGGACACGATGAGGATCGGTGCCTGGCCCACAGCCCGCATCTGGCCCGCCACCGAAAATCCATCTGGTCCGGGCATCGCCAGGTCCAGCAGGACAAGATCCGGGTGTTCCTCGCGGAAACGCTTGACGGCGGTCAGGCCGTCGTAGGCGGTGATGACCTGATGCCCCTCGGTGCCGACCAGCGCGGTGATGGCCCCGACCATCGCTGGATCATCGTCGACGACCAGGATGCGAAGTGGGCGGGTACTCATGGCGATCATCGTCCTCGCTGTTCGCGGTCAGATGGCGACGGCGGCGGGCAGGGCGACCACAAATCGGGCGCCATGCGGCCAGGCGGGTTCGCACCACAGGCGCGCGCCCATCGATTCACCGAGTCGCTTGGCGGCATACAGGCCGATGCCCGAGCCGCGGGCGGTGTGCGTATCGCGTCTCGCATACGGTTCGAAGATGCGCTCGCGCCATTCGTCCGGGATACCCGGGCCCTCATCGCTGATGCCGAGGCGGACTACGCCCTCGGCCAAGGCCCAATCGATGGTGATGGTCGTCCCTGCGGGCGCGTACTTGACGGCATTCTCCACGAGGTGCTCGATGATCTGGCGCAGTCGCGGCGGGTCCGCCAGGGCATGCAGCCGCGGTGTCCCGCGGACCACCAGATCGTGATGCGCGACGAGCGGGGTGACGGAACGGAGCACCTCGCCGACAAGCTGCTCGACATCGACCGGGGTGACGGTGGCGGCGTCCTCCGGCACGACCCGAACGGAGGCGAGGATGGAGTCGACGAGCCGGTCCAGGCGCTCGATCTGCTCCAGGGTCGCTCCATGCCACGCGGCGCGCGTCGTGCGCCGCTCCACGTCGCGCGACTCACGCCCTGTCAGATGTGGCTCATCAGCGAGGAGGTCCGTGTAGGCGCGCACGACCGCCAGGGGCGTCCGAAGCTCGTGGGTGACGAGGGCGATCAGCTCGGATCGGGCCTCGTCGATCGCCTTGAGGGCCTCGACCCGGGCCTCTGCCTCCGATTGCTGGCGGCCCTTCTCGACGATCCCCGCGAGCAGGTCAGCGACGGCACTCAGCTGGGCGACGTCCGCCGGGCTGAACACCCGCGGCCGCTCAGTCTGGACGTTGAGCACGCCGACCGACTGATCGTGCCAGGTCAGCGGAACGCTGAGCATGGAGGCGACGAAACGACGCTGGTCGATACCGCGGACCCACAGGAAGCGCGGGTCCGCCTTGACGTCCGCGATCATGAGCGGCTCGCGATGAGCGGCGACATGTCCGGTCACGCCCTCGCCGAACGGGACGCGTGCTCGGCCGATCTGGAACCGGTCCAGGCCGTTGGTCGCAGCCAGGGTCAGGTACGCTCCGTCGCGGTCCATCAGATACAGCGAGGAGACATCGGCGTGCAGCGCGTCACGGGTCCCATCGACGACGGTCTCCAGCAGCTCGTCCCAGGTCCGCGCGGTCGTCGCCAGGCGGGCGACCTGGTGGATGAAGCGCAGCTGGTCGAGCTGGTCGGAGGCCTCGGAATCCATATCATCGCCCGTCATGGTCGTGCTGCCTGCCGTCACGGTCATCACGATACAAGGGTAGGAACGGTTGCGACCGCGCAAGGTTGCGGTCTCGTCGTCGCTGGGTTGTGGTATGGACCGGGGAACCTGGCCGCATGACGGGCTCTGCGCGCGATCCGCGCCGCTCGGAACCGTCCGGGATCGGGACCGCCGGGGCGCGTGATCCGCTGGCCGTCGAGGTCCGGCTGCTTGGTGCCCTGCTCGGCCAGGTCATCGTGGAACAGGCCGGCGAGCCGCTGTTCGCGGTGGTGGAACGGCTCCGCCGCTCGGCGATCGATCTGCGGCGCAGCGACGACCCGGTCGCGCGCGAGCGGCTGGAGGCTGAGCTCGACGGGCTCGACATCGAGGCCACGGAGGCGGTCATCTCAGCCTTCTCGCTGTACTTCCAGTTGGTCAATCTGGCCGAGGCGCGTGCCCGCGTACGTGCCCTCCGCCGTCGGGAGCGCGCACGCCGCGACGCGCCCCTTGACGATTCGGTCGCCGAGGCCGTCGGGCGGCTGCGTCGGGCGGGGCGCGATGACGCCGACCTCGACGCGATCCTCGGCCGGCTGCGGGTGATCCCTGTCCTGACCGCGCACCCGACCGAAGCCCGTCGCCGGACGGCGCTCATCGCCCTGCGTCGCTGCGCGGCGCTCCTCGAGCGCCTCGACGATCCGCGTCTGACCCCGACGGACGACCGCGAGATCCGTCGCCGATTGCGCGAGGAGATCACGCTTCTCTGGCGGACGTCCGACTTGCGCACCGTGGCCCCCGAACCGCTCGATGAGGTGCGGACGGCGATGGCGGTATTCGACTCGACGCTGTTCACGCTCATGCCGCGGCTGTACCGGGCGACAGATGCGGCGCTGGACGGACCGCGGTCGGGAGGCCGGGGCGAGCCACGGACCGGTGCCCGACCGCCACGCGTGCCGGCATTCGCGCGCTTTGTGTCATGGATCGGTGGCGACCGTGACGGCAACCCGGGGGTGACCGCCGAGATCACCGAGCGGACCCTGCGCATCCAGGCGGATCACGTGCTCCATGGCTACGAGGCGGTCGCCCTGCGGCTCATGCAGACCGTCGCCGCCGCCACATCCGGCGATCGTGTACCGCGGGCGCTGGCCACCCGGCTGGCGCGCGACGCCGAAACCCTGCCGGAGACCGATCGTCAGCTGCGCCGTCGATTCCCCGACGAGCCATATCGCCAGCGCTTCGGATTCATGGCCGAGCGGCTACGCCGGACGCGGGTCGCGCTGACGGATGAGGCTGGGCCGCGCGCGGGCCACTACCCGAACGCGGCGGCGTTCGATGCGGAACTTGAGGAGATCGGGGAGGCGCTTGTCGAGGATGGCCTTGCCCGCGTAGCCTTCGGCGAGCTCGCCGAGTTGCGCTGGCAGGTCGCGACGTTCGGGTTCCACCTTGCCTCGCTCGAGGTCCGTCAGCATGCAGCCGTCCACCGGGCTGCCATCGAGGCGCTGACGCGGGGGATGGATCCTGCTCTGGACGTGACGCCCGGGGTGACCCTCGGCGAGGTCCTCGCGACGTTCCGGTCCATCGCTACGGCCCAGGCGCGGTTCGGGGAGGAGGCCACGCGCCGCTATGTGGTCTCGTTCGCCGCTGCCCCGCGCGACGTGACGGACGTCCTGACCCTGTCCATTGCCGCCACCCGACAGACGGGTAAGCCGCCGGCCCTCGATATCGTCCCGCTGTTCGAGACGTCCGACGCCCTCACGGCCGCCGGATCGATCCTCGACGAACTGCTCACCGATCCGGGGTACCGCAACCACCTCGCGTTGCGCGGTGACCGCCAGGAGGTGATGCTCGGCTATTCCGATTCGAACAAGGAATCGGGCTTTTTCGCGGCAGCCTGGATGCTGCATGAGGCCCAGGTCGCCCTGGTCGAGGTGGCGCGAGCACGGAACGTGGAGCTGACCCTGTTCCATGGTCGCGGCGGCGCCATCGGGCGTGGTGGCGGACCGGCCAACCGAGCGATCCTGGGCGGCGCGCCCGGGTCTGTCGATGGGCGGCTGAAGCTGACCGAGCAGGGCGAGGTG
>JANOIS010000010.1:0-5114 GCA_031407755.1 Chloroflexota bacterium
TGGCTGCGCCGGGCGATCGATCGACTCGATGCCGGCCTGATCGACTTCGAGCGTGCGCTGGTCGGGCTCGCCGAGCGTGATGGAACCGCGGTACTGCCCGGGACGACCCACATCCAGCCAGCGCAACCGGTGCTGTTCGCCCATCACCTGCTCGCCTACGTGGAGATGGCCGAGCGCGATCGCGGCCGGCTGGCGGACGCCGGTCGACGGGCCAACGTCTCGCCGCTCGGCGCCGGGGCGCTGGCCGGGGCCGGCTATCCCCTCGATCGCGAAGCGACGGCGAAGGAACTCGGGTTCGACGGCGTCAGTGCGAACTCGCTCGATGCCGTGAGCGACCGTGACTTCGTGGTCGAGACGCTGGGGGCGATCGCGCTCGGGATGGTCCATCTGAGTCGACTTGCCGAGGAGCTCACGTGGTGGTCCAACCCGGCATTCGGGTATGTGCAGGCGAGTGATGCGTTCTCGACCGGGTCGTCGATCATGCCCAACAAGAAGAACCCCGACCCGGCCGAGCTGGTCCGTGGCCGCGCGGCCCGCGTCATCGGGGAGCTGACCGGGGTCCTCGCGATGCTCAAGGGCTTGCCCCTGGCCTACCAGCGCGACCTCCAGGAGAGCGTGGCGCCGCTGTTCGACGCAGTCGCGGTGTTCGAGGCGAGCCTGGGCGTGCTGGCGGGGATGCTGGACACCTTGACCGTGGATCGCGGGCGGATGCGGGCGGCCGCGGACGAGGGGTTCATCACGGCCACGGCCGTCGCCGACGCGCTGGTTCGCCGCGGTATCCCGTTCCGTGTCGCCCATCACGTCGTGGGCTCGCTGGTGGCCCAGGCCGAGGAAGCGGGTGTGCTGCTGGACGCCGTGCCGGACGCGATGATCGGCCTGGCCCTGGGGGCTTCGGGCGACGCGGGTGCCTCGGCACTCGCCGCGGAAACGGGAATCGGCGATCACCTGCGCGCGGCCGCGTCCGTGGACGGTGCCCTCGCGACCTGCGACGTCACAGGCGGCACGGCCCCGATCCGGGTGGCCGCCGCCCTGGCCACGGCCCGCGCCCGTCTCGACGCGATAGCGGACGGGCAGGGCTAAGGCCGTAGCTCCAGCGCGTCGATGTGCATCGGACGGACCACCGCGAAATGTCTGTGGTCGAGCGTCGCGACCTTGCGTTCCCCGATCCGCTCGGAGAGTGCGATGACGCTGGCATCCACGACGCCGAGACCGAGGTCCGCGTAGGTGTGCTGTAGCTCGCGGCAGCGCTGCAAGTCGGCCTGGCTGGGTGGCTCGACCCGAAACGCTCCCGCGAGGACGTCATCAAGGAACGTCAGCCAGACACCCAGACCGAGTCGGCGGCCGCACCAGTAGTCCAGTTCGGCGAGCACCAGCGCCGGCACCACGAGATCCTCGGATGCCTCGGTCAGCAGGGCGGCACATGCGCTGTGGTCCGGGTCGGCGGCATCGATCGCGGCGAGGAGGGGACCCGTGTCGAGGATCAGGGCCACGTCAGCGTGGCGGATCGGCGATCGGCTCGGCTGTCAGGTCAGCCGCTGACCGTCCGTCGGTCGAGCGGCCGTACCCAACGTTGGGGCGTCGGGCAGTCCTGATGGCCGTGGCCTTGTCCTCGGCCGCCTCCCGAAGGACGGAAGCCAGCGACGCACCGCGGCGATCGGCCTCGGACTGGAGTGTCGCCAGCGTATCCTCATCGGCGGTCAGGGTCGTTCTGCGTATCATGATGCGAGATGCTTGCATCATGCATCGTTCCTGTCAACCCTCATTACCGGATGACCCGGAACGCTGCCGACACGGCCAGCAGCTGGTATCCATCGTCGAAGTAGAAGGCCACCCGATACCAACCCTGCGCCAGCGGCCAGGTCGTCTTGCCCTCCCGAGCCGTCGTGCCATCAAACGTCGCCGATCCGGCCACGGCCGTGTCCACGTAGCGCCAGACCAGGTAGTCGCCGTCGCCGCAGTAGCCACCGGTGCACATCGCCTGGAGGTCCACGTTGCCCGCCCCCCGTTTCGTGATGCCCAACCAGTCCCACTTCCAGCCGGGGCCCGCCGCCCAGTCCACCCCGATCGATTCGCCGATGCGGTAGGCGGCCTTGTCCGTGCGGACGCTCGGTGGCGTCCCTTGCGGGTACAGGTTGAACCGTGACCGGCCACCGTAGATCGCACCGCCCTGCACGAGGACCACGTCGTACGCACCGGCCGGCCAACCGGCGGTCGGGATGGCCAGGGTCCCGTGGGATCGGCCGCCGGTCAAGGCGCCGGCCACAGCGGTAGTGAGCCCGCCACCGGCAGGCACGACCGCGACCCGCTCGCCGGCGACCCCGGAGCCGAAGAACGTGACCGCCAGCGGCTCGCCGATGAAGGCGCGCCGCTAGGCAGGAGCCGCGAATGACGGCGGGACCGCGGCATCCACCAGCAGCGTGGCGACCATGGCCCGATGGTCCGACGGCCACGGATCGACCGCGATGTCCGTCCCTGTGTACGCGGATTCGCCGACGACCTCGGCGTCGACGGTCGTTGCCGGGCCGGCGTGGAGCACCCAGTCGATACGGTCGTGGACCTCGACGCCCTTGCGCTCGCGCGGGTAGCCGGCGGTCCAGGTGAAGCCTGGATCCGCGACCGGATCCGGGTGGGCCTCGCGGTAGGCATCACGGAAACCGGCCTCCGCGAGGGCGCGCGCGACCGGCCAGTCGATGGGATAGGGGACCTCCTCGGTCCGGACCGCGGACACCGCCTCGGTCCAGTCCAGGTGGGACGGCGAGTTGAAGTCGCCGGTCATGACGACCGGGATGCCAGACGTCGCAAGCTCCGGCAGCACATCGATGTGGCGCGCGACTTCCGGAAGCCGGAGCGAATCCTCGAGCGCCAGGACCTCATCCAGGGTCCAGCCCTCGCGCGGGAAATAGGGACCGTACGGGTCGGAGGTCAGGTGGACGTTGGCCACGGCCACGACCCGACCGGGTGTGACCTCGTTGTACACGTACAGACCGTCCGCGCCGGGTGGATCGATCAGCGGGTGGCGGCTGATGACCTGCAGCCGCGGGGCACAGAACCAGTCCAGCGCATCGGCGATGCGGCATGCGTTGCCGGTCCCCTCCTGCAAGCCGACGGTGTCCGCGCCAGATGCCCGGATCGCGGCCACGACCTGATCGAGCGACGCGGCGCAGCCGGCCGGTCGCACGCACCAGTGGGGTCGCGGCGTGGTCAGCGCGAGCTCGTCGCCGCCGTACAGGATGTTCAACGTGGCGACGCGCAGCGTGACCGGCGGGGATGGCCCGTCGGCCGCGATGGCCGCGACCGGGGCCGCGACAAGGCTCCCCAACAGGACGCCCAGGACCAGGACAGGGATGAACCGCCGTCGAGCCATGTCCGCCCTTCCGTTCTGCGTGGCGTCGAAGACGCGCATCCAAGCACGCGATGGTCACCTGCGGCGTCCGTGTGCCGCCGGGCGAGACGCCGAAGCGCGCCCGGGGCGAGTACCATCGCGGCCATGACCCTCACGATGCCCACGATCATCGCGGCTCCCAAGGCGATGCTCCACGACCACCTCGATGGCGGCCTGCGCCCCGCCACCATCATCGACCTTGCCGCCGAGTACGGCTACGACGGCCTGCCCACGACGGATCCCGCAGACCTCGCCAAACACATCAGGCGCGGTGCTGACCGCAAGAGCCTGGAGCTCTATCTCGAGACTTTCGAGCACACCGTCGGGGTCATGCAGGAGCGTGACGCGATCATCCGGGTCGCCGCTGAGTGCGTCGAGGACCTCGCTGCCGATGGCGTGGTCTACGCCGAGGTGCGCTTCGCACCGGAGCTGTCCACGGCGCGTGGCCTGACCCTGGACGAGGTCGTCGACGCGAACCTTGAGGGCTTCCGGATCGGGACGGAGCGGGCCGCCGAGGCGGGTAAATCGATCGTCATGAAGATGCTCGTCACGGCCATGCGCCAGGCGGCGCAATCGATGGAGGTCGCGGAATGTGCCGTGCGCTGGCGCGACGCCGGCGTCGTCGGTTTCGATATCGCCGGCCCGGAGGCAGGCTTCCGACCGACGCGCCACCTCGACGCGTTCGAGTACGTCCAGCGCGAGAACTTCCATATCACCATCCACGCCGGCGAATCGTTCGGGGTGGCGTCCATCTGGGAGGCCCTCCAGTGGTGTGGTGCCGAGCGTCTCGGTCACGGCGTCCGGATCGTCGACGACATCACGGTCCGCGACGATGGCTCGGTGGCGCTCGGTCGGCTGGCCGCGTTCGTGCGCGACCGTCGCATCCCGCTCGAGATGTGTCCGACCTCGAACGTCGATACCGGCGCGGCTGCTTCGATCGGCGAGCATCCGTTCGATCTGCTCCGGCGACTTCGCTACCGGGTGACGGTCAACACGGATAATCGCCTGATGAGCGGGGTGACGCTGTCCTCCGAGTTCGCCGTCCTGGACGAGGCGTTCGGTCTCGGCCTTGGTGAGATGGAGTGGCTGACGATCAACGCGATGAAATCGGCCTTTGCGCCGTTCGACGAGCGCCTGCGGCTCATCAGCGAAGTGGTCAAGCCGGGATACGCCCGATTGCGCGCGGAGGCTTCGCGGGTCGTCGTGAGCTGAGTGGCCAGCCGCGGCCCGGCCGGGCGGTCGCTTGCGGCACGCGTCAGCCGGCGATGAGCACGCGGATCTCATCGCGCAGGGCGATGAGGTCGTCGTCCGTCGGCGCCAGTGTCCGGAGTTCCTCCTCAACGGGCAGGGCCTCGCGCAACAGTGCTCGCGCGCGATCAAGTCGTCCGCCCAGGGCGTGGAAGCAGGCGAGGTTGTAGCGCGCGAAAGCAGCCGGTCGCGATGGCCAGTCACCCCGCTCGATCGACGCCTGGGTCGCGTCCGCGAGGTCCAGCACCCGGGCTCCAGGCCGACCCGCCGGGCGATGCCGCCGAGGTGCGCCAGATCGTGTTCCGGTCCGTCACCCATGACCGTGCCGACGACCTTCGGGTCAGCGAGTGCCCGGCCGTCTGCCGCCGCGACCTCCGCGATCAGGGCCTCCGTCGTGGCGTCGATGATCGCCGCCGTCGCCATGGCCAATGACCTGCCGCTCTACACCTGCAACCCGGCGGACTTCGCCGAGATCGACGGGCTG
>JANOIS010000012.1:0-11356 GCA_031407755.1 Chloroflexota bacterium
CCAGCGGCGGTCGCGGGGCCGGGCCCCACGGCGTGACCCGCCCCGCCGCCCCCGCCGCGCGGGCCGGCCGGGCCGGATCAGTCGACGACGGTGTGGCTCTGCTCGCGCAGGAATTGGGCGACGTAGTACATCGATAGACCCGCCTTGCCGGTGGAGCCGCTTCCCTTCCAGCCGCCGAAGGCCTGGACGCCAGGCCATGCCCCGGTCGTCGCCCCCGCGCGCCGGTTGACGTACAGGACGCCGGCCTGGATCCGGTCCAGGAACTGCTGGACCTCGGCCGTGTCCTCCGAGTACATGCCAGCGGTCAGGCCGTAGACGGAGTCGTTGGCCAGGGTCAGCGCCTCATCGATCGAGTCCACGGCACAGACCGCGGTGAATGGCGCGAACAGCTCGTCGCGAAACAGCCGGTGGTTCGAGGGCAGGCCACCGACGACGGTCGGCTCGACGTAGAAGCCCCGGGCGAGGTCGCCATCGGTCAGATGCTCACCGCCGGTGAAGACCTGGCCGTCGCGACGCGCATCGGCGACGGCGGCCTGGTGCCGCTCGACCGCCCGCGCATCGATGATCGGACCGAGCCAGTTCTGCCGGACGAGCGGGTCGCCGATGACGATCGCCTCGGTCTTCTCCACGAGCTTCTGGACCAGCGCGTCGTGGACCGGCCGCTCGACGTAGACGCGCGAATTGGCCGAGCACTTCTGGCCGCCAAAGCCGAACGAAGCCCGCATGATCCCCTCGGCCGCCTCATCGAGGTCCGCGCTGCGCGCGACGATGGCCGGGTTCTTGCCGCCCATCTCGACGATGCACGGGCGCGGCCACAGCTTGCTGAACGAATGGAACAGGCGCATCCCGACGTCGTATGACCCGGTGAACACGATGCCATCGATGCCCGCGTGGTCCTGGAGCGCCTGCCCCACCGATTCACCTGGGCCCATCACGAGGTTGACGACACCTGCCGGGACGCCAGCTTCGATATACGCCTCCATCAGCTTGATGGCCGAGAGCGGCGACGCCGACGACGGCTTGAACACGACCGTGTTGCCGGCCATCATCGCGGCACTGGTCGGGCCCGCGGCGAGGGCCATCGGGAAGTTGAACGGCGACACGACCGCGAACACGCCATGCGGCCGGAGGATCGAGCGGGTGTGGACAGCAGCGTCGCCGAGATTGTCCAGCGGGTGGTCGTAGCCCGCGTTGTCCTCCATGGTCTGGGCGTAATAGCGGATGAGATCGGCGGATTCCTCGACCTCGCCGAGCGCCTCGATCCGGTTCTTGCCCACCTCGAAGGCCATGGCCGCGGCATCGTCCATCAGGTGATCGCTGATGTGCTCTGCGGCTCGACGCATCATCGTCAACCGCTCCCGCCAGGGGGTGGCGGCCCAGGCGGGCTGGGCGGCGCGGGCCGCGGCGACTGCCGCGTCGATGTCCGCGGCCGTGCCCCTGGCGAAGGTGCCCAGGACGATGTCGCGATCGACCGGCGAGCGGACCTCGAAGGTGCCGTCACCGTCGCGCCAGGCGCCATCGATGTAGTTGCAGTGGTTCGCCCCGAGGCTCCCCCGCACGCGGGTCACGGCGTCCTCGAAGCCGCTGTGCAGGTCCTCGTTGTCTGCCTTCAGGGTGGCGTACGTGATCTTGATGCGCGGTTTGGCCTCGGACGTCATGGTCGGGGAGTCCTCGTGTCGGGTGGGTCGTCGAAAACGTCCCGTCAGTCTACGTCCGCGTGGGCTTGGGAGGTCCGCAGCGAACGTACGCGGCCACCACGGCGGCAAGGTTGGCGGCGATGGCGTCCGGGGGACGCCCGCCACGTTCGCGGGCTGCCGCCTCGACGTCCGCGAGTCCGTGTTTGCCGGAGAGGACGAGGATGCCTCGCAGGCCGGCGCGCTGACCGGCTCGGATGTCGGAGCGTACGTCGTCGCCGACCATCGCGATCTCATCCCGCCTGAGGCCGCGCCCCAGCTCGCGCCGCAGATCGGCGACCGCCAGCGAGAAGAAGGCAGGCGCGGGCTTGCCGATGATCCGGGCTCGGGTCTCGGTCGCGAATTCGAGACCGGTCACGAACGCCCCGGAATCGAGCGTGGGGCCGTCGGGCGTCAGCCACCACGGGTTTCGATGCATGCCGACGAGCTCGGCGCCGCCGCGGACCAGCCGGAACGCTCGATTCAGGTTGTCGAAGCTCGCCTCCTCGGGCGAGTCACCGATCACGACGGCGGCCGCACGGGCGCCCCTCGCGCCGGCCTCGTCATGGCTGAGCAGCCGTTGGCCCGCAAATTCCTGCCGGGCATCGTCCGAGGCCAACACATACAGCGGCGCTCCTGGGTGGGCCCGTGCCGCCCAGGCCGCCGAAGCCGACAACGCCGACTGGAAGCGGGCGGCCGGTATCGGTGCTCCGACGGCGGCAGCCCATCGCGCCAGCGTGGCCCGACTGACGGCCGATGTGTTGGTGACGATCCGATATGGCACGCCCCTCCGCTCCAACGCGACGATCGCCTCCGGTGCTCCTTGGAGCGCGGCGCCCGCGACCACGATGACGCCATCGAGGTCCAGCAGGAGCGCCCGCACGCCCGACAGCGCCGCGCGGAGGTCGGTCACCTCGGGCGTCGAACCGGTCGTCATCCGCGCAGCGTAGTCGACTATGCTCGCCGTGAAGTGGAGGGTGATATGGGATTGCTCGACGGCAAGAACGCGCTGATCTTCGGGGTCGCCAACGATCACTCGATCGCGTGGGGAATCGCGCAGGCGCTCCACGCACAAGGCGCAGAGATCGGCTTTTCATCGATCGAGAGCCTCATCGACAAGCGCGTCTGGCCGCTCGCAGAATCGATCGGATCGACCTTCGTGGAGCCGGCGGACGTCCAGTCCGACGAGGAGATCGCGCGCGTCTTCGCGCGCTGGGGCGAGACCCACGATCGCCTCGATATCCTCGTCCATGCCCTGGCCTTCGCCAAGCGCGAGGACCTGACCGGTGCCTTCGTCGATACGTCGCGTGATGGGTTCGCGCTCGCGCTCGATGTGTCCGCGTACTCGCTCGTGGCGCTCGCGCGCGAGGCGCGCCCGTACCTGCGTTCCGGCTCGTCCATCCTGACGCTGACCTATTACGGGGCGGAGAAGGTCGTCGCGCACTACAACGTGATGGGTGTGGCCAAGGCCGCGTTGGAGGCCTCGGTCCGGTATCTCGCGGCAGACCTCGGGCCGGACGGGATCCGGGTCAACGCCATCAGCGCCGGTCCGGTCCGCACCCTGGCGGCCAGTGGCATCGCCGGCTTCAAGAAGATGTACGGCTCGTTCGCCGAGGTCGCCCCGCTGCGCGCCAACATCACGATCGAGGACGTCGGCCGGAGCGCGGTCTACCTCGCGTCCGATCTCTCGAGCGCCGTGACCGGGGAGGTGCTGTACGTCGACGGCGGGTTCAGCGTCATGGGGATCCCGCTGCCGGAGTGACCCGGGGCGAGACCGGGGTCCTCGAGTTCGCCGTCGTCACCGACCCGGCGCAGATCTTCGAGCGAATCGACGCGGTCCAGGTACAGCAGGCCGTCGAGGTGGTCCAGCTCGTGTTGTAATGCCCGGGCGAGGAAGCCGCGGCCGGACACCCGGACGGGTCGACCGCGACGGTCCAGCGCGGTCACGACGGCGCGCTCGGCCCGCGTCGTCGGTGCGTAGAAGCCATCGACGGACAGGCACCCCTCGAGATCCGTCTGGGTGCCATCCACCCGGACCAGCCGCGGGTTCACGAGTTCGATGTGGCGCCCCTCGATCTCGATGACGCACAGGCGTTCCCGGCGCGCCACCTGGTTGGCGGCGAGCCCGACGCCCGGGGCGTGACGCATCGTCTCGGTCATGTCGTCGAGCAGGCGCCCAAGCGTCCGGTCGAATCGGCTGACCTCGATGGTCGGCTGGCGCAGTACAGGGTCGCCCAGCTGGACGATGGGCAGGATGGCCATGGGACAGACCCTCAGGCGGGTCCGGCCGTCCGGCACCGCTCGCACCGGCCGGTCAGGGTGAGATGCGAGACATCGATCGCGAACCCGCGCTCAGCCTCGAACGCGCCCACGGCGGCCATGACGGCCGTGTCGTCAGCGTCGAGGTCCCATCGCTCGCCGCACTGCCGGCAGGAGAGGTGACCATGCTCCGTCTCTGGCAGGACGTGGAATTCTTCGCCCCCGTCTGCCCCATGGCTGTGGCTGAGGACACCAAGATCCTCCAGCACGTCCAGGGTGCGATACACGGTGGACGGGATCGTGCCTGGATCCAGCTGGCGGCAGCGTTCCACGAGCTCGGCGCCGGTGACGTGACCATCGGTGCGCGACAGGACCTCGACGAGGATCCGGCGTTGTGGCGTCCAGCGCAGACCACGTGCCCGCAGACGATCGGGGATTCCGGACCAGGGCGCGGCCGGACCGCGGCGGGGTCTCAGCGTGGGAGTTGATCCGGCGGGGCGCATCGGCCGAAGTATATGAGGGCGGCCGCCACGATGCGCAGTTGCAACATCTTGCGACAGCGGCTGGTTCACGCTACGCTGAAGACCGCCATCGGACGAGGGATCGGATCGTGATCGACATCATCGCGCAGGTCGCCCAGCCAGTCGGGGTCGGCGTGCTCCTGACCGGGCTCGCCCTCGGTCTCCGCCATGGCATCGATTGGGACCACATCGCCGCCATCACGGACATCACCAGCACGACCGCGGCTGCCGGCGTCGCCGAGGCCGCGCACTCGGAGCAGCACGCCACCGTGTCCGGCCACCACCACGGCCACGGTGGCGCGATGGAGCTGAGCACCCATGATGCCGGACCCGGCGCCGCTGCCCTCGCTCCCGCCGCCCGCGGAGGTACGGCCATGCGCCCACGCATGGGCCCGGAACAGCTCGATGCGATCCGGCTTGGCACGCTCTACGCACTGGGCCATGCGGTCGTGGTCATCGCCCTCGGCATCGCCGCCCTGAGCTTTGGCGCGATCCTCCCGGACTGGCTGGATCCGATCATGGGACGGGTCGTCGGCCTCACCCTGGTCGGGCTTGGGGTATGGGTCCTGTACTCGGTCTATCGCTACGCAAGAGGCGGAGAATCATTCCGGATGCGCAGCCGCTGGATGGCCCTCTTTGATGGGTTGCGTTATGGCTGGCGTCGATTTGGAGCGCGGTTGCACGGCCACGAGCACGTCGAGCCGCTTGAGATGAGCTCGTACGGCGCGCGGACGGCATTCGGGGTCGGGATGATCCACGGCATCGGAGCGGAGACCGGTACGCAGGTCCTGCTGATCGCCGCCGTCGGTGGCGCGGCGACCGCCGGGCTTGGCGTTCCGATGCTGTTCGCCTTCGTCGTAGGCCTGCTGATCTCGAATTTGGCGATCGTCATCCTGAGCTCGGTGGCCTTTGTGGCGAGCCAGGTTCGGGAGCGGATCTACGTCGTGGTCGGTGCTGTGGCAGGCGTGTTCAGTCTGGTCCTCGGTCTGGTCTACGTGCTCGGGCTGGATGGGATCGTCCCGGACATGGACTCGATCCTTCCGTTCTGACGAGTCGGACCCTGGGCCATGGTCGAGGGGTCAATCCGCGCTGCTCACCTGGAACCGGCGGAGGGCCATCGTCGTCAGCGCGAAGCCGCCACCGATGACAGCGACCACGATGACCGTCGACACGACCGGCGCCAGCACGTCCACGCCGACGTCCACGCCCGTGAGCGCGGCAGCGAAACCGAGCGTGGCCTGACGGATCGAGAGAAAGCGCGTGCCATCCAGCAGCCCCGCCAACACGCCCTCCCAGATCAGGGTGTAGCCGAGACCCACGAGCAGTGCCCGCGAGGTCAATGCGCCGAGCGCGGTGAAGGCCACCGCGTAGGCCGTGCCGCCCGCGATGGTCGCCAGGGCGAACCCCAACGCCGTCCCGAGCGACGCGCCGGAAAGGCCCCCCACGAGGAGCCCGGTCAGCAGGATCGGCGGTACCACGAGGGCCACGGTCAGTCCGGCCGCGACCGACAGCTTGGCCAACGCCACGTGCCAGCGCGGGATAGGTTTGGTCAGGACGAACACGGCCGTCCCATCCTCCACCTCGGAACCGATCGCAGCCGTGCCCACGACCAGCGCGATCAGCGGCAGGACCGTCCGTATCACCAGGGTGTCGAGGATCTCCGGCGCGTCCGAGCGGCCGCCACCCAGCCGGATGATCAGCCCGACGAGGACCGGCAGGGCCGCCAGCCCGATCATCACCAGCGTCCGGCGCCGATCGAGCAGGCCACGCACGGTCAGCGTGACCAGCGCCCCGAACGCGCTCATCGCCGGACCAGGTAACTGAATACGCTCTCGAGTGAATCGTCGGTCGGGGTCACCTCGTGGAGTCGGATGCCGGCCGTTCTGGCGGTGGGGGCGACGATCCGGGTGAACGCCCCGAAATCCGAGGTACGGACCGCCAGCAGACCGTCGACCAGCTCCGCCCCGAATACGGCCGGGTGGCGCAGCAGGGCCGCAGCGAGGGCCCGGTCATCCGAGGAGCGGATCGTGAATCGGTGGGGCCGGTCCGTCATCAGGCGCCGGATCGAGCGGAAGTCGCCCGAGGCCGCCAGCCGGCCGGCGTACACCACCAGGACGGCGTCGGCGAGGCGCTCGACCTCCTCGAGGATGTGCGAACTGAACAGGATCGCTCGGCCCTGCGCGGCCATGCCGCGGAGCAGTCCGATCATGTGCAACCGCTGGCGCGGATCCATGCCGTTGAACGGTTCATCGAGCAGGAGGATGCGTGGCTCATGGACGAGGGCTGCGGCCAGCTTGGCGCGCTGGCGCATGCCTTTCGAGTAGGTTCGCGTTGCGCGGTCGGCGGCGTCGGTCAGTTCGACTGTGGCGAGCGCCCGTTCCGTGGCTTGCGCCGCATCGCCGACACCTTGGAGATCAGCGTTGACCCGGACGAACTGTCGCCCGGTGAGGAACCCGGGAACAGCTTCACGCTCCGGCACCAGGCCGACATCGCGGTACACGGACGGGTCGCCGAAGGCGGTCCTCCCGGCGATCCGGACCGTCCCGGAGGACGGCTTGAGCAGTCCGGCCAGGAGATGCAGGAGGGTCGATTTCCCGGCGCCGTTGGGCCCGAGCAGGCCCGTGACCCCCGGCCCGAGGGCGAACGTGATGTCGTTGACTGCGACGACGTTGCCGTACCAGCGCGAGACGTGCGCCAGTTCCATGGCGGCGACAGGCCGGGGCGTCTCGCCCACGACTCCCGCGTCGCTCACCCGGTGATCCCGAGGTAGCGGTGCACGACCAGCACGACCGAACCGACCACCCCGACGGCGGCGGCGACCAGGTAGGACCAACCGGGCAGATTCGCCGCGACGATCGTGAGGTTCACCGAGGGAGCGCCAAAGATGGCCTCATTGACGCCGTCGAGGATGTCGCCCGGGCTGAGCAGCACGATGATCCGCGCCACATCCCCGACCGCCTGCCCGGTCATGATCGCCACCACGATAGGCGGGATGATGAACACCGCGATGATGGTCGCCGTCGCGTACGCCCGGCGCGGGATGTGCGCCGCCACGACGGACGCGACCCCAGCCAGCAGTGCCGACGCGATCAGGGCGACGGCGACGTAGCGCGGCACGTCTGGAAGATCATCGGCGAGGCCATTGACGGGGTCCGTCGCCGCGAGCACGGCGCCCACGGACAGGATGATCTGCGGTACGACCGAGATCACGAATATGGCCAGGAACAGCCCGCCGGTTCGGGCCAGCGCGTAGTCGACGCGGGTGAGCACCCGCGAAAAGTAGAGCGGCAGGACGTTGTAGCGTTGGTCGCGCCCAAACAGCTCGGGCGCCTGCGCGGCGCAGAACAGCATGATCAGCGTCGAGGTAAGGCTCTGGTAACTGTCGTGCCGGATCGGCGAGGCTTCATCGATCACGGCGCCCGCTCCCGCCTGAGTGGCCAGTGCGGAGATCCCGACGGCCAGGACCGCCGGCAGCACGGCCAGCGCGAGCAACAGGAACGGGGCGATCTTGGCCCGCCCGCCACGGCCGATGCCGTAGCTCGCTCGAAGGGTCTGCCACAACAACCCGATCGCCACCGCCGGGCGTCCGAGGCGGGGGCCGTCGTAGCCCTGGTAACCGAGATCGTAGATATTGCCCGCGGCGTGCTCCGGACTGGTCACCGGAACAGCTCCTCGAGGCCGCGCCGGCGCTGCTCGATGCGAACGAGCGGGAGGTCGAGGTCAGCCAACGTGTCGCGCACCAGATCCCACGGCCGCTCGTCCACGAGCTCGATCAGCACGGTCCGGCCATCGACGGTCGCCTCGAGGCCGGCGGCTGTCAAGGCGGCGGCCAAGCGCACCGCCCCCTCCTCGACCTCGACGGCCAGGGTCCCCGTGCGCTCCGTGAACGCGCGCAGGGGCGCGGCACGAACCAGTTTCCCGGCATCGATGGCAACCAGGAAGTCGCACACCCGCTCGATCTCGCCGAGCAGGTGGCTCGCGACGATCACGGCGATCCCGAACTCGGTTCCCGTTCGCTTGACCAGGCCGAGCATCTCGTCGCGGCCGGCGGGGTCCAGGCCGTTGGTGGGCTCATCGAGCAGCAGCAGGCGTGGGTCGTGGACGAGAGCCTGGGCCAGTTTCACGCGCTGCTTCATACCGGTCGAGTAACCACCGATCGGCCGGTAGCGTTCTTCGTACAGTCCGACGTGCCGAAGAACCTCGGCGGCGCGCTCGCGGGCAGCTGCTGCGGGCAGACCGGACAGCCGGGCCATCTGGCCGACGAGATCGGCCGCGGTCACGTCCGGTGGCAGGCAGTCCGATTCCGGCATGTAGCCCACGAATCGGCGCAGGGTCGTGCCGTCCCTTCGAACGTCGTGACCGAGGACGGTCGCGCCACCCGATGTTGCCTGCAGCAACCCGAGCAGGATGCGCAGCAGCGTGCTCTTGCCCGCGCCATTGGCGCCGACGAGCCCGATGATCCCGGGCTCCAGGTCGACCGTGAGCCCGTCCAGGGCCGTGACGCCGCCGGGGTAGCGTTTGGTCAGGGCATCGGTGGAGACGAGTGGCATCAGGCGATGAAGCCTACCGGACGCGGCCATCCGGGTGGAGGACGGTCAGGCGGCAACGACCTGGTTGCGTCCGCCGCGTTTGGCCATCTGCAACCCGACATCCGCGACCTCGAGCAACGTCTCGAGCGAGGCGACATCTGGCCCCAGAGATGCGCAGCCGGCGGACACCGTCGCCCGCAGGTCTTCACCGTCGACGCCTTCGATGCGGAGGCTTTCGAGCTCGCGGCGGATCTGGTCGGCCAAACGCTGTGCCTCGTCGAGATTGGCGCCATCGAGGATCGCGACGAACTCCTCCCCGCCGAACCGCGCGACGATGTCGCTCGATCGCAGGCGCCGGGCGAGGATCGCGCCGAAGGCACGCAGGACCGCGTCACCGGTGACGTGGCCGTGGCGCTTGTTGAACGTCCCGAAGTGGTCAAGGTCAAAGAAGATGATGGCGACGGGATGCCGGTGGTCGGGTTGCAGTCGAGCCCGGGCGGCAAACAGCCGATCGGTCGAAACCTCCAGTTGCCGCCGATTCCACAGCCCGGTCAACGGATCGCGAATGGCGGCATCCGCGACCTGAGCGTGTAGTTCGACGTTGGCCAGCGCCAGCGTGATCTGCGAAGCCAGGAGTGGCATCGCCTCGATCTCGAGCGCGGTGAACGGCCGGCCCAGATCATGGCGTGTCATCGCGACTGCGCCGAGAACATGCTCATCCTTGATCAGGGGGAACGCGGCGGCGGCGAGGACGTCCGGGACCTGTGCGCCGCGGACGGTCGAGGGGAACGACGCGCGGCCCATGGACGCCTCGGTCACCACACTCCGCTCGGCGATAGCCCGCCCGGACATGCCCTCGCCAGGTGGGATCGTGGCGCCAACGTACCGTGCTTCCCCGCCGCGCATCGCGACGATACGATCCAGCCCTGTGCCTGACTCGCGCAGGGTCAGGACGGTGACGTCCGTGGCCAGCACCTCGCTGACGGCGGAGATGATCGCTTCGTGCACCCTCCCGGCTTCAAGGCTGGCGTTGATCGCGCTGCCGAACCGAGCCAGTCGGTCGAACAGGTCCGCCCGCTCGCGAAGGGCTTCGCGTTCCCGAGCCAAAGCCAGGGCCGAGGCCAACCGGTCGCCGACCAGGATCATGGTGTCGCGATCCCCTTCGTCGAGCGGCCGATCTACCGTGCTCTCGACGTTCAGGACGCCGAGCGTCTGGCCTTCCACCACCAGTGGGACGCTGACCTCACTGCGAACCTCGGGGTTGGCACTCGCATAGTCCGGATCCGTGGTTATGTCGCGGACCAGCTCGGGTCGGCCGGTGCGCATGACCCGTCCGATGACGCCGGTGGAGCCGTCGAACGTCTCGATGACATGGGTGTAGCCATGCTGAGCGCCAAGCCGCATGACCGGGCCGTCCGCGGTATAGATGGAGACAAAGCGGTAGTCGAATCGGGCGACCAGCAGATCCACCACCTCGGTCAGCGTGGCCCCGCTGGGCCCCTGTGCCGCCAGGGTACGACCGACCGTTTCGACCGCGGCCATCTGACGCGCCCGACGACGCTGGCTCGCCATCGCGGTTCGGGCATGGCCAAGTACGCGTTCCAACTGGGCGATGGTCTGGCGAGTACCGATACCGATAAGGGTCATGGACGCCACCATGGCGACGCCACGCTGAAGGTTGCCGGGGTCCACGACCGGAGCCGCGACGACCGGCAACAGATACGCTGCCATCGCGGCCCCACCGAGGACAACCCCCGGCCGGGTGCCGCGGGCGGCGGCCATCGCCACGACCGGGATATACAGCGACGTCAGCGGCAGGGCCGCGCCTTCGCCGACCTGCAGGGTCATCCAGAACACGGCCCCGAGCGCGATGAGCAGCCGGACCAGGTCGAGGTGTGGCGATCGAGCGTTCGACCGCCGCACCCCAAGACCGATCTGCAGCGCGACGTAAACGAGCAAGGGGATGACGACGGCGATCGCGTCCCGGCTCGCCGGCAGCTCGATGATCAGCGCAGCCAGGGCCACCGCGACCGCGAGCAGGACGTGCGGATCAGACGCGGGTCGCGAGAGGAGATTGCGCCCGCGGAAGCGGGGCAGTCGCCGGATCATCGCTGGACGGTGCGCCGTCGGCGGGGCGACGTCGATACCTCGATAGTCCATCGCCGTGCGCCATATGCCGCGTCACGACCGTGCTACCTGTGCAGGCCATCGCCCCATGTCTTCCGTGCGGCGAAGCGTCAGCGCCAGCGGATGGTGCCAGCGGCCGGGTCGGCGGTCTCGAGGATGTCGGCCAGGTCGTGACCCTCGGCAGGCTCGATGGCGATGAGGATCGTCGACTTCGCGGGCAGGTCGATGACCACGATGCGGGTCGTGC
>JANOIS010000070.1:0-3618 GCA_031407755.1 Chloroflexota bacterium
CGACCTCGACGAGGCGGCCGAGGGGATCATGCGATCCGCGTTCGGCTTCGGGGGGCAGAAGTGCTCGGCGAACTCGCGCGTCTATGTCGAGCGGGCGGTCCACGATGCGTTCGTGGCCAAGCTGGTCGAGAAGACCGAGGGCATCGTCATCGGCGACCCTCTCGAGCGCGCCAACTGGCTCGGCCCGATCATCGATCAGAAGGCGGTCGATCGCCACCAGGCAGCCGTCGACGAGGCGCGCCGCGACGGGACCGTATTCATCGGCGGCGAGCACCTCAACGACGGCGACCTGTCGCGCGGCTTCTACGTCGAGCCGACGGTCGTCGGGGGGCTGCCGGCGGGCCATCGCGTGTTCCGCGACGAGTTCTTCGCGCCGCTGACCGCCGTGGCCGCAGTGGACTCGCTGGACGAGGCCCTGGCTCTGGCCAACGACTCCGTGTACGGACTGACCGCCGGCGTCTATTCCGAGGATCCGGGCGAGGTGCAGCGCTTCCTGGACGGGATCCACGCGGGCGTGCTGTACGTGAACCGGCGGGCCGGGGCCACGACCGGTGCATGGCCGGGGATCCAGGCCTTCGGCGGCTGGAAGGGCAGCGGCTCCACCGGCAAGGCAGGCCTGTCCATGTACTACGTCGCCCAGTTCCTGCGCGAGCAGAGCCACACCATCGTCGACTGACGGGGGGCCGGCGCCATCGAGCGGCAGGGCCATGACCGTCGCCCCGCCGTTGAGGACCCGCCAGTGGATGCTCAGGCGCTCGACGACCTTGAACACGAGGTAGGGCGCGTCCTCGCGGACCCGGGCGCGCTTGGCCACGTCGGTCCGCAGCCGCATGGGACTGTCGTCGGCCGTGATCGACGCGCCGATGTGGGCCAGAGCCGTTCGGAACGCGTCAGGGCGCGGGACACGGCAGGGCAGCGAACGCCGCGTCCGCCGGGTCGGCAGGTGGCACCTCGATGGCTCCGATGTCGCGCACGACGAGCTCCTGCTCCGGCCCATGCGTCCCGTCGATATCGATTGACGCAAAAACCTCACCGCTCGCGCGACGTAGCTCGAGCCGCCACGGAAGTGTCGGAGCATTTTCGCCAGGGCGAACGACCATACGACCGACTCCGCACGGCAGATCGGCGATCCCCTGTCCGTTGATGATCAAAGTCACCGCTGGGGCGTCGACATTGCGGACCGACAACTGGTAGGGCGCCCCGCACGCCGCGAGCGACAGGAGTACGAGGTAGCCGGCTAGTACCCGACGTCCTCGCCCCAAAAGTAGACCTGATACGGTGTCGTACATCCTGCGCCACCCGCTCCACAGCCTGCCGGCCGACTGTAAACGCGGAAGCCCCAGTGCCATTGCACTACGTCCGCGTCGAAGATCGACTCATTGTTGTCCCAAGTCGTTGGGTCGCTAGCTCCGGTGCTTGTGAGTTCCGTGCTGTGGAATCGCAGCGGGAGGTCACGGTAGCAGCGTTGCTCAGCCGGGACCGGTTTCCACCGGTGTGGGCTCGACACGAGGTTCGGGGGTCGGTGCGGTGGGAGGCGCGACCTCTTCGGCACGATCCGTCAGGGAGATCGGCGGCTCGGTCCGCCTCGAGCGCGTGCCCTTCAGCTTCCCCCTCGCTGTCGCTGACTGGCGCGAAGAACTGACTATCGATCGCCAACTCGAACGGTCAGATCTTGATCGGTAACAGTCCGCCGTCCAGCGCCGACGGCCCGTGTGCAGTCATCCAGGTAACGGTCCATCAGACCCGCGCGAGGGCAAACGCTGATGTCGTCCGACAGGATTCCGCGCCATATAAGCGCTTCAAGCGATGGTGTCGGTGCCGAGTTCAGGTGTCCGAACGCCTCGGAGGCGATGACCGCGGGATCGAGGTTTGTGGTCAGCACGCATGCCCTGTAGAGCAGATCGCTCGCTTGCACGACCTCGCAGCCGGTGCCATCCTTGCCGATGTGTGCTTCCTGAAATAGCGCCGAATCGCCTAGTCTCCATTCCAGGACATATGGTTCGGAAGGCGAAACCGTTGGACGCTGTTTCGGCGTTTGTCCTGTCGACCTCTGGATCGCCATTACCCAGAGGGCGGACCCGCCTAGCGCGAGAGTTATGACTAGGGCGGCGACAAACTTAATCTGAAAACGTCGACCCATCCCGCGCCACATTCACATAAAGGATCTTGGTGCCGTCTTCTTGAATCACGCAGACGACCTGGCTCAGGCGGTTTGGGGCGGCACCGGGGCTGCCGAGCAAGATGCCTGAAATCTTGTATTCACCTTTGAAGATGATGAGATGGGCGGGTCGGTTGTCGGTCTCGAGTTCGGGGCTGATCCCGAGTGCGGGTAGAACCTTCCACACATCTCTAGCGGCTGCGAGCTGGATGTCGGCCTCGATGGTGTTCGTTTCCCCTCCGCATCGCTTGGCGTCTTCCGACAGCCGGCCTGCCATCGCGGCGGGGGCCAAGATTGCGAGTCCGACCAAGACGCCCGCGACGATCGGGGTCAGCCCACCAAGCGTGAATCGCTGTTCCACATCACACCTACCGATTCGTCCATGTGTCATACGACCGAGCGCCCGTCACGTCGCAGAAGAACGGCGGCCTGCGCGGACTATATCGGAAAGCCAGTACAGCCTGGCGTCGTGTGCGTTCTACCCCAGCGCGTACCCCTCTGCTAGACTCCGGCTCGACTATCCACCATGCATACTTGCTATGCATCGCCACCCTGAGGTGTCCTGTGTCATCGGCCGTGTCGCGACTTGCCGGCGATCGTCCTGTCCCGCACATCGTCACGGATCTGCCCGGCCCGCGGGCCCGCGCACACGTGGCCTTTGACGAGACCTGGACGTCGCCCAGCCTGCCGCGCGCCTATCCGATCGTGCCGGTCCGCGGCGAGGGCCTCGTGGTCGAGGACATCGATGGCAATCTGTTCCTCGATTTCGCGGCCGGCATCGCGGTCACCTCGACCGGGCATTCGCATCCGCAGGTCGTGGCGGCGATCAAGGAACAGGCGGCCGACCTCATCCATTTCTCCGCGTCCGATTTCTACCTGCCGATCTATGCCGAGGTCTGTCGACGTCTGGCTGAGCTCACCCCGATCGACGGTCGCGCCCGGGCCTATCTCGGCAACTCCGGCGCCGAGGTCGTCGAGGCATCGATCAAGCTCGCCCGCTATGCGACCCATCGACCGTACGTGGTCGCGTTCCTGGGCGCCTTCCACGGCCGGACCTACGGGGCGGTCTCGCTGACGGCATCGAAGGCCAAGTATCACGCGGGCTTTGGCCCGCTCCTGCCGGGGATCTTCCACGCACCGTACGGTCGCGTCGAGGACCTGCGCTGGTTCGACGAGGTCCTGTTCGACAAGCTCGCGCCGGCCAGCGAGGTCGCGGCGATCATCGTCGAGCCGATCCAGGGCGAGGGCGGCTACGTCGTCCCCGAGGACGGGTTCCTTCAGGGCCTGCGTGACATCTGCGACCGCCACGGCATCCTGCTCATCGCCGACGAGATCCAGTCCGGCGCGGGACGGACCGGGAAGATGTGGGCCATCGACCACTGGGGTGTCAAGCCGGACATCCTGCTGACCGCCAAGGGCATCGCCTCGGGCATGCCGCTCGGCGGGCTCGTCGCGCGGGC
>JANOIS010000090.1:0-10132 GCA_031407755.1 Chloroflexota bacterium
ACCGTCGCCGGTGGGTCGCTCCAGAGCCAGTACAGGATTCCGGGCTGGGCAGCCCGGCCCTGTCGGTCAGATCAGACGGGGCCACGTCCCGCGCGCGAGCGTCCGGTGACCGCACCGTAGACGAGTACAGCGATCACGGCACCGATCGTGGCGACGATGATCGTCTCGATGTTGATGCCTGTGGTCATGTCGCGGTTGAGCAGGACATTGGCCAGGAATCCACCGACCAGCGCGCCGATGATGCCGAGGACGATCTTGCCGATGATGCCCAGTCCCTCGTCACCCTTGACGATGAAGCCAGCCAGATAGCCGGCGATGGCGCCGACGACGATCCACGCGATGATGCTCATACGAGAAACCTCCATCCCACATGCGGGCTTCGCACCCGCCTGCTGGGTATTGCGTCCCGAAGTCCGGGCTGGTGCAAACTGTCGCGGTCGATCCCACCCGGGCGGACTACGACACGGCCATTGCGCATAACAACGGCATCAAACACGCCGGCCCCGCTCACGAGCTCGGGCTGCATTCGGATCAGTCGGTGGCGGCGGCCTGGGCGGCCTTGGCCCCGTCTGGCAGCGCTCCCTGCAGATCGTCGACCGCGTCTTCGTCAGGCGACTCGATCCCGGCCGGATCCTGCGCGACCGGAGCTTCGCGATCCTGCAGGCGAGACAGCATGATCTCCAGGGACGCCGCGATCGGCACCGCCAGGAAAGCCCCGATCATCCCGCCGACGGCCGCCCCGATCAGCAGGCTGAGCAGCACCAGCAGCGGGGATATCCCGATCGTGTTGCGCATGACCAGCGGCACCAGGATCGCGCCTTCGATGATCTGGAGCACGACGTAGATGACGGCAACGATGAGGGCCAGCTCGGGCGAGACCGTGGCGGCGACCACCACGGCCGGGATCGCGCCCAGAAGCGGGCCGATGATCGGGATGGCCTCGGTCAGGGCTGCGATCAATCCGAGCAGCAGGGCACCCGGCAGTCCCAGGACGGTATAAACGACACCGGTCGCCACGCCCATCGCGGCCATCAGGATGAGCTGGCCCTGACCCACAGGCCGAGTCGACCCTCCACTTCGTTCCACGCTTCGCGCGCCCCGGCCCGACGGGTCGCTGGGAAGAACGCCAGCGTGTAACGCTGCAATCGGGCGTGCTCGACGAGCCAGAAGAACACGATCGTCAGCATCGTGAAGAAGGCGACGGCGGCCTCGGCAACGGCTGCCCCGACCTCGACCACCGCGTCTGGATCCGGCGGCGCCGCCGGGGCGAAGATCGACGCCGCCGAGTCGACCAGAGCGCTGACCGAGGTGGACAACGCGACCGGTCGCAGGCCTGCGGCCCACACCCGAACCTGCTCGAAGAACGGCGGCAGCGAGTCCACGATCTGTCCGGCCTGAGTGACCGCTGCCGGCACCACGATGAACGCCATCACGATCGCGGTGAGCAGGAACGACACGTACACCACGAGGATCGTCAACCCCCGACCGAGCGGGATGCGACCGCGCAGCCAGCCGACCACGGGCTCCAGTGCGGACGCGAGCAGGACGGACACGAAGAAGAGGAGCAGGACGCCGCCAGCCGCGACGCCGAGCTGGATCAGACCGATCACGAACAGGGCTCCGATGGCGAGGCCCATGCCGCGGATCGTCCACGGGGTGATCTCAGAGCGCATGTGACAGTGCCGTGTCAATCATCCGACGTGGCACCGGCTGGCCGGGTTGAGGGAGGAGGCGGCTCGCCGCCCCCGCCGCCATTCCCGCCCCCGTTCCCAGGCTTGTCCGGCTTCACGGCCGGCGGTTTCGGCTTGGGTCTTGCGCATGCCCCGGCAAGCGAGCCGCCCCACGATCGCTCGCCCCAGAAGTAGGCCGTGCGTGAGTCGAGCGGTCCGGTCACACCGACACCGCGGCGGGCTCGGCGCAGCCAGTCAGCGACGTCGTCCCTCCACGCAGCTGGCCCGAGCTCCGCCTTGACCGGATCCACCCGCCAGCTGCCACAGTTCACCCGATACAGCAACCCATCGCTATCGATCGCCTTGTCTGCCCCCGGCTGAGTGCCCTTGATGAACCATTCTTTCGCGGTCTCGCGGGTCCAGTCGCCGGGCCTGCCTCCGGACCACGCGTCGATCCGGGCCGCGATCACGTTCTGAGGCCGCTTGAATGCCGCGACCTTCCAGTCGTTCGTGTAGTCGCGCATGAATGCCCGCCACAGCGGTGCGGCGGCGGTCAATGAGGTCGCCGGTTTCGCCGAGCGCGGGAAGGAATGGTCGCTATTGCCCATCCACACCCCGACCGCCAGGCCCACCCCATCACCGCCCGGGCTCGGCAGGTAGCCATACGTGCCGAGATCGCGGGCGTCGTTGGTCGTGCCGGTCTTGGCCGCCGCCGGCCGTCGCGAGCCGTCCGCGGTGTTGTACAGGGCCAGCTTGTCCGCCCAGATGTCGTTCTCGGCCGGGTTCGTGTTGCCGGCCAGGATGTCGCTCACCAGGTACGCGGACTCGGGCGAGATCGCGGGTACGCCATCGGGCGTCGGCGCCTTCCAGACGAGATCGCCGGCAGCCGTGCGAACCTCGAGGATCATCCGCGGCGGCACGCGCACGCCGCCGTTGGCGATCGTGCCATAGGCGGAGGTCAGGTCGAGCGGCCGCACCTCGACCGTCCCGAGTGCGCCGGCCAGACCTGCCTGGAGGAACGCTTCGCGGCCCCCGGTGAAGCGCAGGCCCATGCGTTCGGCCGTATCCGCGACACGTTTGCTGCCGACGCGTTCCAGGGCGCGGATGGCCGGGATGTTGAGTGAGTACTGGAGCGCCCTGCGGACGAGGACCGGGCCGCGTTCCAGCTGATCCGCGTCGCGCGGAGCCCAGTCCTGGCGGCGGTCGAACTCGGTCGTGATGTCCAGCAAGAGGCTCCCCGGGCTCAGCCGCTTCGCGTCGAAGGCCGCAGCGTACAGGATCGGCTTGAACGCCGAGCCGGGTTGTCGGGCCCCGTCACCGGCGGCGTCGTACTTGGGCTCGAACTCGGCGCTGGCGAGGTCGTCGCGCGCGTAGCCGGCACTGCCCGCGTAGGCCAGCACGTCACCTGTCGTGTAATCGAGCGCGACGAGCGCACCGTTGTGGAGGTCCTTGCCGCGAAGGGCTCGGATCCAGCGTCGATCGCTGGCAGGGATCTTGAGCTGGTCGAGCATCGCCTCGCTCGCGGCGTGCTTCTGGGACGGAGCGATGGCCGCCGCGGCGAGCCAGCGTTCGGCCAGCCGTTGCGCCCGCCAGTCGAGGGTCGTGGTCACGCGATAGCCTCCGCGCTCGAGATCGGCCTCCGGCCCGAGCACGGCCAGGAGCTGGCGGCGAACCTGCCACGTGAACTGACCACCGCGGACCAGGCTGGGGCGATCGCCGACCAGCACGACCGGTTCGGCGAGGGCCTCGCGAAGCCCGGCCTGATCGAGCGTCGTCCAGCGCCCGGCCGTGGTCAGCCCATGCAGGATCCAGTCGCGCCGGATGACGGGGTCAGCGCTGGATGGGACCACCAGGCGCCCTTCCGCGTCCGGTTCTGCGAACCTGTACGGGTCGAGGGTGGACGGCGACTTCGGCAGGCCGGCCAGCAGCGCGGCCTGAGCCACGGTCAGCTCGGCGAGGTCCGTGACCCCGAAATAGATCTCGGCTGCCGCCGCGATGCCGTACGCGGTGTGGCCGTAATAGATCTCGTTGAGGTACGCGCCGATGACCCGTTCCTTGCCCAGGTCGCCCGGATACGCGTCGGTCAGGCGCAGGGCCTGGATGATCTCCTTGGCCTTGCGCAGGTACTGGTCGGAGCCTGCCGCGACGACGTCGATCGGGAGCAGTCGAGCGCGGACCAGTTGCTGGGTGATCGTGGAGGCTCCGCGCTGGCTCGCTCCGGAGGCGTTCTCGGCGACGGCCTGGGCGAGGGCCGGAAGGTCGACGCCGACGTTGTCCCAGAACGTCCGATCCTCGGCCGTGGTCGTCGCGTCCAGGACGACCGGCGGAACCTCGGCGAAGGCGACGACGCGCCGTTGCTGGTCCTCGAAGCGCCCGAGTTCGACCTTGTTGGCACGGTCGTAGACGATCGTGGGCTGGGCGAACGAGAGCGCCGCGAGATCGGTCGGATCGGGCAAGCCTGCCGAGAGGACGCCGAGCGCCGATACCGACACGATCCCGGCAAGACCCACGGCCACGGTCCCGGAGGCGGCGAGCGCCGCGAGCATGGCGAGGATGGCTGGGCCGCGACGTCCGGGCCGCCGCTCATCCCTCCGCCGTCGGGTCCGATCAGCCCGACGAATGGCCACGAGACGCGTCGTCCGGGTCATGGGTGGCCGATGGGCGTGCGGAGACAGCGAACGGCGGCGAGCATGACGGGATGATGGGCGTGGACCCGTGACGTCGGCACTGGTCGGGCCACTCGTTGTGCTTGCACCTCCGTGACAGCGGTCGTGTCTGGCGGCCGCGGGAATACCATGACGCCCCACCGCAGGAGATCGAACAATGTCCAGCGCACCACGGGACCGCATCCCGCAGACCGGCACGATCGTCGTTGCTGGCACCGGTCGGGTGGCTGTCACACCGGACATCGCCGAGCTGCGCCTCGGCGTTTCGGTGACCCGACCCACGGTCGCGGCGGCCAGGCTTAAGGCGGCCGCCACGATGGACGCCATCCTCACCGCCGTGACCCAGGCCGGCGTGGAGCGGCGTGATGTGCGGACGACGCTGCTGTCCGTCCAGCTGCGGTACGACTATCGGGACGATCAGTCTCCGCGGCTGACCGGGTATGAGCTGGCAAACCTCGTCGAGGTGACCGTCCGGGATCTCGCGCGCCTCGGAGAAACGGTCGACGGCGCTCTGGGATCGGGTGCCACCAGCATGGATGGTCTTGCCTTTCGGGTCGCTGATCCGGCGCCCGCCGAGCGCGATGCACGGATGCAGGCGATGGCCATCGCTCGCGCCCGCGCCGATGTCCTGGCCGAGGCGGCCGGTCTCTCGATCACTGGTGTCGCCGATATCGTCGAGGGCGACGCGGTGCGGCCGCCGGTGCCGTACCCAAAAGCCGAGCGGATGCAGCTCGCGTCCGCCGATACAGGTACCCCGGTCGAGGGTGGATCGCTGGAGGTCGCGGTCAGCGTGACCGTGACGTTCCGGGTGAGCTGACGGGACTGGCACGGCCGCCCGGCGCCTGCTCAGCTGCCGGCGACCACGATCCGGAGCAGTTCGCCGCTGGCCAGGTCCGTCGCAAAAAGCTCGCCGGCGGAGTCCTCGGCGATCGCGCTGATGTTCCGACCGCTGTCGAGGACCGGGATCGGTTCGCGGAACGCGTCGCCGGCCGCATCGATCGCCCAGAACTTGCCGGAGCAGTAGTCGGCGAACACGTACAGCCCGGCCAGCGCCGGCTGCGCGACACCACGATAGACCGTGCCGCCGGTCACCGAACAGCCATCGTCGTGGGTGTATTCGGTGACGGGCAGGGTCAGGCCATCCTTCGGACAGGCGTCGCCCTCGGCCTGAAAGCAGCGCGTGCCTTCCATGACATTCCAGCCGAAGTCGAGCCCACCGACACCCGCCCGAGCCACATCGATCTCCTCGATGGCATTCTGGCCGACATCGCCGATCCACAGGTCGTCGGTCGCCCGATCGAACCGGATCCGCCACGGATTACGCAGGCCGGTCAGCCAGATCTCCGGGCGGGCGCCATCGACGCCAACGAACGGGTTGTCGGCGGGGATCCCGTATGGCATGCCGGTCGCGGCCCCGCCATCGACATCGACGTCAAGACGCATGATCTTGGCCAGCAGCGTGTCCAGCCTCCGACCCGAACCGAGCGGATCGCCAGCACCGCCACCGTCCCCGGCCGAGACATACAGGAACCGGTCCGACCCGAAGGCCAGTCCGCCCCCGTTGTGATTCCCGAACGGGTCCTCCATCCGCAGCAGGTCGGTCTCGCTGTCTGGGTCGGCCAGATCGCGATCCGCGGCGCTGGTCAGGTAGCTGGCCAGAACCTGCTGGCCGTCGAGTGCCGTGTAGTACACGTAGAAGCGCGGATCGCCGGGGTCCGGGTGGAACGCCAGCCCGAGCAGGCCCTGCTCCCCCCCAGCCCTGACCTTGCCCGCGATGTCGAGGAACGGCCGCGCCGCCCGCGCCCCGTTGCGGACGATCCTGATCCGGCCGGCCTGCTCGACGACGAATAGCGTCGTCGGGTCGTCAGCGCGCCACGCGATGTCTAGCGGCTGATCGAGGCCGTCAGTCACCGGTTCCAGCGCAAGGTCGGGCGGTGGGCCGGCCGGATCGGGCCGCGGTGGTTCCGAGGATGCATCGCCAGTCGGCGTGGGCAACGCCGTGGGCACGACCGATGTGGCTGGTCCGGCCGGTGCCCGGCTGGCGTCATTCCGCGCGCAGCCCACCACGAGCGCGAGGACCAGCACGATGGCGACGATGGGGCGCAAGCCAGACATGGCCGCGAAGCCTAGCCCAGGTCGCCGAAATGGAACCTGGAGACGAGTCCTACTGGTACATTCCGGGTCGGAGGTACGCGCGATGGACGCCTGGGAACTGGATGCGCTCGATTCTGATCGCGCGCTCGATGACCGGTCCTACTACGAATTCCTGTCCGTGCCGGATCTGTCCGCCGGGATCTATGTGCTGGAGGAGGGGGCCGAGGACCTCCAGGCCCCCCACACGGAGGATGAGCTCTATGTGGTCATGGCCGGCCGGGCGCGGGTCAGGGTCGGCGATGATGAGCGGGCCATCCGCCCGGGTTCGCTCATCTTCGTGGCGGCCGGGGTGATCCACCGGTTCCACGACATCACCGAGCGGCTCGTCCTCGTGGTCGCCTTCGGACCCGCGGAGGGCAGCCGCAGCTAAGCGCCGCCACGATCGGCAGCCACCGCGCCTTGGACCGTGGCCGCGAGTTCCAGCGCGAGCTCCGGGCCACGACCCGTCTCGTCGTGGCGAAAGAAGACGAATGCATCGTCCCCGGCCTCGAGGAACGGTGTCAGCCGCGCCGCCCACGTGTCGATCTCGGCGGGCAGATAGTCGTGCCGCCGCAGCCGCAGATACAGGAACGCACCGGTTCGGCGCAGGGTGGGCGGCTCAGGATCGTCGGGATGGTCCGTCGCGCACAGCACGACCCCGGCCGACCGGACCGCGGCGACCGTCTCATCGACGGCCCAGCTCGGGTCGCCGAACTCCAATGTCAACGGCACGTCGTGTGGCCACGCCCCAAGGAACGCCGCCAGCCGGTGATCGTCGCGGCGAACACTGTCCGGGACCCGCAGCAGGACGGTGCCAAGCCGCTCCCCGAAGGCCCGGTACGGACCGGTGAGCCACGGCATCCCAGGGTCCGGCTCGCCGCTCATCGCCCGCCACGACCCACCACGCTGGGCCTTGACACTGAAGCGGAACCCGGGCGGCGTCGCATCCAGCCAGTGCTCGACCTTGGTCGCGGAAGGCTGCTGGTAGAACGTGTTGTTCAACTCGACCGCGCTTAGCCGTGATGCGTAATGTCGCAACAGTGCATCGCCGCGCAACCCGGATGGGTAGAACCGGGGGCTCCAGCCCGGGTAGGCGAACCCGCTGGTGCCGACGAAGAGGCGGCCGGGAGCGCTCGATTCAGCCGTCGGTATCGGATCCGGACGTGGCCCGGATGGCGGCCGCCATCGCGCGGCACCGATCGACTTCGCCGCCCGGGCCGGCGCGATCGGCGACCGTCAGCATCGAGCGCTCGATGGTCGGCAGGTCGTCGGGGTCGATGGCGTCGAGGAAGTGTTGGCCGATGCCGCGAAGGTGGGTACGCGAAGCTCGGCGCAGTCGCTCGCGCCCGGCAGCGGTCAGCACGGCCTCAGCGCCGCGGGCATCGGACAGGCACGCGTCGCGCTCGACAAGCCCGTCGGCGACGAGCCGATCGATGAGTCGGGTGATGCCACTCTTGCTGAGCAGCACGCGATCTGCGAGGTGGCGCATCCTGATCCGCCGGTCCGGGGCATCCGCGATGGACAGCAGGGTGTCGTACTCGGCGAGCGAAAGGTCGTGTTCGACACGCAGCTCTTCGTCCAGCCGGTGCGCTACCCGGGCGTGGGCCTGGATGAACGCGCGCCACGGCTCGAGGCGCGGGTCGAGGGGGGACAGCGGGCGAGTCTCGGTGGACTCCGTGACGGACATGGGTCGGATGCTACACCCTGGCGTGACGGCAACAGGTCGTTGACACCGCAATGATATCCGGATATAGTTGCGTAGTCAACAAACGACACGGATCGTACACGCGGAGGCTAACGCCCACCATGACCACCTGGAAGATCGATAACGCTCACACGCAGGTCAGTTTCTCGGCCAGACACATGATGGTCACGACCGTTCGCGGCACGTTCCACGACATCGAGGGCACGATCGAACTCGATGAGACGGACCCGAGCCGTTCGCGCGGCGAGTTCCGGGTCAAGACCGCGAGTCTCGACACCAATTTCCGTGCGCGCGACACGCATCTGCGTTCCGCCGACTTCTTCGACGTCGAGCAGTACCCGGAATCGCGGTTTGTCTCGACCGCGATCGCTCCGAAGGGTGGCGACGGGTACGTGGTCACTGGCGATCTGACGATCCGCGACGTGACCCGGCCTGTGACCTTCGAGGTTGAACTGCACGGCATCGTCAAGGGCATGAGTGGCGCCCGTCACGCGGGCCTGTCGGCCAGGACCAAGCTCGCCCGCGACGACTGGGGCCTCAACTGGAACGTGGCGCTGGAGCGGGGTGGCTGGCTCGTCGGCAAGGACATCACGCTGGACATCGCCATCGCGGCCGATGAGGTCGCCGCGACCACGCCTGCCGAACTGGTGGGAGCCGCCTCCTAGGGTCGAATCTCGGTGGATCGGGCGCCGACTGGTCGCCCGGTCTACCGTCGCGGGTCAGCGCCAGCTGTTGGCGTCGAACAGGTAGAACGTCGTCTGGGCCCACAGCTCGCGGATGCGCCGCCAGCGATCGGAGGTGGGGCGTCCGCGATCGATCGCCTCGTCAGCATCGTCGCGTTCCCGATGTCGAATCGGCGAGTCCGACACGTCGCGCCGGGCGCGATGCGGTTGGGCGTGATCGATGTGGGCCATGACGGCGTAGCGGGCCATGTCGGTTGCAGGGTACTCCTCGTCCGCGCCCGCGGCTATCCTTCCGCCATGACCATCACCGCCCGGCGTTACGGCGCCCAGACCATGTCCGCTCCGCTTCGCGATGTGCTGGTGAAACGGCCGGGAGATGCGTTCGGTCGAGCATTCGAGGACCGGGCGCACGGGTTCCTGTCGCCGGTCGACCTGGCCGTGGCACGGCGCGAGCACGATGCGTTCGTCGAGGTGCTCGGCGGTCTCGGGCCCACCGTCCACGTGCTGGACGTGGACACGGATGACCCGGATCTCGTGTACACGTTCGATCCCCTGCTGATCACGGACCGTGGGGCCATCCCGTTGCGGCCGGGCAAGCCGAACCGTGCCGACGAACCGGCGATCCTGCAGGCCTGGACCGATGCATACGGGATCCCGGTCGCCGGGAGGATCGAGGCGCCGGGCACGATCGAGGGCGGCGATACCTTCTGGCTGCGGCCGGATCTGTTTTGTATCGGGCGGACGCTGCGGACGAACTCGATCGGGGTGGCGCAGCTGGCGGACATCGTCGGGGGAGATGTGCGCGTGTTCGATTTGCCGTACTGGAAGGGTCCGGCCGAGCTGATCCACTTGATGAGCGTCATCTCCCCGGTCGCCGACGACCTCGCGGTCGTCTATCTGCCGCTTCTGCCGGTGGGGCTGTGGGAGCTGCTTTCGGAACTCGGGATCCGGATGGTGGCGGTGCCGGATGAGGAGTTTCCGACGCTGGGCTGTAACGTCCTGGCGGTTCGGCCGGGGGTCGTGATCCTGGCGGAGGGCAATCCGGTCACGTCCGCGGGGCTCGCGGCGGCGGGCTGCGAGGTCTACACCTATCCGGCGACGCAGATCGGGATCAACGGCTCCGGGGGGCCGACCTGCATGACCCGGCCGATCCTGCGTGGCTGACCCTGGGAACCCCCGTTCGGGGCCGATGAACGAGCCCGTCATCGATCGCGCGTCGATGATCGCGGATCTTCAAGCGCTCATCCGCATCCCGAGCGTCACGGGCTCCGAGGC
>JANOIS010000111.1:0-1550 GCA_031407755.1 Chloroflexota bacterium
CCGTGTACTTTGGCCGCGAGCCGTCCGTCGCCGAGGGCAATCTCATGGTGACGCGGCTGTTCGGTGGTGAGACGCGATTCACCGGGGACGCCGACCGGACCTCCGTGGATCGTGGCATCGCGCAGGTCTCCGCCGAGCTGCGTGCCGCCGGGCGCACGCCATATGCCATCCCGCGCGGCGGCGCCAACGCCCTGGGCGTGCTCGGTCATGTCCTGGCGGTCGCGGAACTCGCCGCGCAGGTCGATACGCTGGCCCTGCGCCCGGACCGCATCGTCCTCGCCGTCGGGTCGGGTGGGACGCTCGCCGGTTGGCTCCTCGGGACCCGCCTGTTCGGTCTCGACTGGGGCATCGTCGGGTATTCGGTCAGCCGGCCGGTCGTTGAGGCGATGGACCGTGTCATGACGTTGGCCACGGACGCCGCGGCCATGCTTGGAGTGCCGCTGCCACCTTCGTTCCGCGAGGCCATCGATGTCCGCGGCGGCGTCATCGGGGACGGATACGGGATCCCCAGCGCCGCCGGGATCGCCGCCCTGGAACAGGTCGCGCGGCACGAGGGCATCGTCCTGGACGAGACCTACACGGCCAAGGCGTTTGGTGGTTACCTGGCCGACGTCGCGGCCGGCGGGTTCAAGGACGTTCCGACCGTGGTCTTCCTCCACACCGGCGGCGAGCTGCCGCGGTCGGTCGGCCGTGGCTGAGTCGATGATCGATCGGTCGGACTGGGGGCAGGCCGTGTTCGAACCACGCAGCGTGGCCCTCGTCGGCGCGTCCGCGGCACCCGGCAAGGTGGGCCATGTCGTCCTGCGCAACCTCATCGATGGCTTCGCGGGCGAGATCCACCCGATCCACCCGACCGAGACCGAGATCCTTGGCCGGCCGGCCGTGCCAAGCGTCCGTGACGTCCAGGGGCCGGTGGACCTGGCCATCCTGGTCGTCCCGGCCAACGCCGGTCCCACGGTCCTCGAAGATTGTGTCGCCGCCGGGGTCCGGGCCGCGATCATCGTCAGCGGCGGGTACGCCGAAGCCGGGCCGCGCGGCCGGGCCCTCCAGCGCGAGGTCCTGCGCATCGCGCGGCGCGGGGGTATCCGCCTCGTCGGGCCGAATTGCTTCGGCGTGATCAACGCCCACGGCGGTCTGAACGCCTCGATCGGGATCGGTCTGCCGGCGACCGGTGGGGTCTCGCTGTTCAGCCAGAGCGGGGCGTACGGGATGGCCGCGTTCTCGCGCTCGCGCGACGGCGAGATCGGCTTTGCCAAGGTCATCGCGCCGGGCAACACCGTCGATCTCGACGAAGTCGATGTCCTGCGCTATCTCGGCGCGGACCCCCACACGAGGGTCATCGCGATGCTCCTCGAATCGATCCGCGACGGGGCCGCGCTGATCGCCGCCGCCCGCGAGGTCACGCCGCACAAACCGATCGTCATCCTCAAGACCGGCCGTGGTACCTCGGGTCGGCGCGCGGCGGCCAGCCATACGGCCGCCCTGGCCTCGGACGCCGCGGTTGCCGACGCCGCGCTGCGCCAGGCCGGGGTCCGGCTCGTCCCGGACGG
>JANOIS010000118.1:0-1581 GCA_031407755.1 Chloroflexota bacterium
GTTTCGATGGCGTCGCGGTCGAGCCCCGGATCGATCAGAAGGCAGCCGTCCGAACCATCGATCGGGCACAGGTACGTATTCGCCGACACCACGCGATTCTTGATGCGGACGACCGAACCGACCGTGCTCATGCGTGGACGCCGCCGAGGAATACCGTCTGTGCCGTGACATAGGAGCTTCTCGGCGAGGCGAAGAAGTCGATGACATTGAAGACGTCATCCGGCGTCGCGAGACGAGGGAGGGGCAGGCCAGCGACGACCGCATCCACTTTCGCACGCGGGAGCTGCCGGAGCATATCCGTCTCCAGGGCGGATACCGCCACCGTGTTGATCGTGATCCCGTAGCTCGCGAACTCCTTGGCCAACACCCCGGTCAACGTCATCGACGCGGCCTTCGTTGCCGCGTATATAGAGTCGCCGATCGGCTCCAGTGTGGATGCCATCGACCCGATCCCGATGATTCGCCCGAACGACCGCTTGCGCATCACCTTGGCGGCCTCGCGCGCAACGAAGAGACTCCCAAGCAGGTTGGTGCGGACCATCTCCTCGGCGCGCGCTGCGGGCATGAGCATTGCGTGGATCGATGTGAGGACAGCCGCGTTGTTTACGACGATATCGACCCGCCCGTGCGCCCTGGCAATCGCGACGAACAGATCCCGGACCGCCAGGTGGTCAGTGATGTCGCAGACCCGATGCTCGTACCGAGCATGACCGACGTCCCCCTGATGCCTGCTGACCCCTACGACACGCGCCTCGTGCGCAAGGAAGTGGTCTACCAGGAGCTTCCCGAGTCCTCGGCTGGCCCCCGTCACCACCGCGACCTGGCCGGCGTACGTGGCGACATTCGTCGTCGTCATCCGACCTCTGTCAGCTCCAGGATGTAGTCCCTCAACGTCGCCACCGTGTCGTATGGCGACCTGGCGCGCGACATTGCCCGGTCGTCCGCCAAGCTGATGTCGAGACCGTGGTCGACATTGAGCGACATCTCGACGTCCGTCACGACCGATACGAAACTGAGCGAGTCGAGCGCCGCATCGACGCCGAACAACGCGGTTTCCGGTGACGCGGGGATCTGGTCGTCTGGGCCACGCTCGGAGTTGAGCGCAGCGATCGCGCCGAAGATGATGGCGTCGATCTCGTCGCTGCTCAGCATGTTGGTTCCTCTACGTCCCCCGGATGAGGGCGTTCATGCGCGGGAGGGCTTTCGTCCGGTACTCGTCTTCGAGCATTCCCAGACACACGGCATCCTGGAAATGCCCATCGAGAAAGTAGTGTCGTCGAAGTCGGCCTTCCTCTTGCATCCCGAGGAACTTCTGCCACTTGATCATCAGGTGGTTCTCAGAGGCGACCGTGCCGTAGATCCGTTGCAGCCGCAGTTCGTTGAAAGCCAGATGGTAGAGGAGCAGCATGGACTCGACCGCGGCCGGCACGCCTTGCACGGCCGCGGGTTCTCCGATCAGGAAACGTGCTGGTTCAGCCCGCCGGTTCACGGTATCGATACCGACCAGAGAGAGCATCCCGACCGGCGTGCCGGAACGAAGCTCGATGATGAAATTCAGCTCGTTGGCAGGCCGCGACTCTA
>JANOIS010000129.1:0-4349 GCA_031407755.1 Chloroflexota bacterium
GCCGGTCTGATCGATCGCGGCGACCGTAACGACATTGGATTTTTCCGAGGCAGCTGGGTAGAAGATGGCGCCGCCACCGTCCATGTTGGACCCGCTATTGCCGGCCGCGGCCACGAACAGCGCGCCCGATTCGCCGATCGCCAGATCGAGCACGTCGCTCGGATCGGGGCCGCCCCATGAAGCGTTGATCACCGGCACGCCGAACGAGGCGGCGTAATCGATCGCCGCGACGGCCATGTCGTCCGAGCCGCAGACGAGGCTGTCATCGATGAATTTGAGGGCCATCAGCCTGACCCCCGGCGCAACGCCCACGATCCCCGTGCCGTTGCGCGAGGCCGCGATGGTTCCCGCGACGTGCGTCCCGTGGAAGTCCTCGCCCGGGTCGGACACGCTGTTGTCGTTGTTGCAGAAGTCCCAGCCATTGACGTCATCGATAAAGCCGTTTCCGTCGTCATCGATGCCGTTGGCGGCCAGGTCGCCGGCCTCGCCCGGGTTCGTCCAGGCTCGATCGGCGAGATCCGGATGGTTGAAGTCGATGCCGTCATCGATGACCGCGACGACCACGTCGTCCGCGCCGGTCGTGATCCGCAGGGCCTCGAGGCCATCGATGTCGACGTCCGCGACGCCTTTCTTCGAGGTATTGCCCACGGTGATGGTCTGTGCCGTGTTGTGCAGCCCCCACTCATAGGCAAACAGCGGTTCGTCGGTGGTGTCGTCGGTGAGTTCCCGGCGATGGTTGGGGGCCACCGCGACAACGAGCGGGTCGCTCTTGAGTGCGCGCCGGGCGGTGGCCGGTGAGCGACCATGCGCGATGACCACCTCCGTCCGTCCGTCCCGGCTTGCGCGGACGGTGGTCAGGTCGTGATCGCGCTTCACCCGCGCACGCTCGGCGCTGGTCGAGTCAGATCGGTAGCGGACCAGGACCTCGTCGGCGCTGGCGGCGAACGGGTTCGCGGCGGCGCCGGGCGGGTCGGCGGCGGTCGCGGTCGCGGCGGGCGCCATCAACACGATGGCTGTGGCCAGGGCGAGCAGGCGACGGCGGTTCCGCATCGTCGCCATCCTACTCCGGCTGGCCGCGAAGTCGTGACAACCTAGATGTCACGGGTGGGTCCCAGTGTCCGGGTCATGGAAGCCGTCATCGTCCCGCTCCACACCGCGGTCCGTCTCGAAGGAGACCGGATCGTCATCGATCGCCTGTTCCTGTCGGACCCGTCCCTCGCCGCTTTCCTGGGGGAACGCGCGGCGGGGGATCGGGGCCCACTCGTGGAGCGTGCCCTGCGCATCGGGCTGCTCGCCCTGCAGGATGCCGGCGTGTCCGTGGACGTGGATGTCGTCCGCACGGAATTCGAGCGGATGATGCGCCAGGCGGAGCAGGTGAACGAACGCGCCGCCGCCGCCCTGGAGCAGACCCTCAGGGCGAATTTCGCCGATGGCGATGGGCGCCTGCCGCGGACCCTGGAGAAATTCCTCGGAGACCGCGGAGCACTGCGGTCCATGGTGGACGAGCTGTTCGATGAGAAGAAACGTGACAGCGCCATCGGCCGGATCGGGGCGATGCTGGAACGCTACTTCGACGGGGACGCCTCCAAGCTCGCCCACCTCCTGGACCCGACCCGACTCAACTCGCCGATGCACCAATTTCGCCAGGAGATCGCGGCGGGGTTCAAGAGCCTGGAAGAACGCCTCGTGGCGATCGAGGCCGCGGCCGCGGCCCGTGGTGCCGAGCGGGCCCGGTCCGCGGCCAAGGGCGCGGATTTCGAGGAGTTGCTGGGGGCGATGCTGGGCGAGATCGCGCGCGGTGCCGGGGACCTGCTGGACCGGACCGGGCTGGAAACGGGCACGATGCTGAAGTCCAAGAAGGGCGATTTCGTCCTGACTGTGGACACGCGGATGGCGCGCGGGTGCGACCTGCGGATCGTGCTGGAGGCCAAGGATCGGCCGATGTCGATGCGGGCCATGCGCGATGAACTCCGAGAGGCCCGCGAGAACCGCGGCGCCGCCGTTGCGGTCGCGGTGTTCACGCCGACGCACGCCCCGACCGGGATCGCGCCATTTACGGTGGTCGGTGGTGACGTCTACTGCGTGATAGATCCTGAGGCGCCGGAGCCGGCAACCCTGGAGGCCGCCGTTCGACTCGCCCGGTTGCTCGCCCTCGCCTCGCTCGCCGAGCGGGATGTCACCGTGGATGCCGCGGCGATCGGCACGGCTCTCACGGCCATTCGGGAGCAGCTCGAGGTGGTGCGTCAGCTCAAGTCGCAGTTGACCTCCATCTCGAATGCCACGAAGGCGGTGTGGAGCGGCCTGGATGCGATGCGGTCCAACATCCTGGCCCGGGTGACGGAGGCGGAGGCGGAGATTCGAGCCGTCGCGGACTGACCGATCGGGTCCGGGCGGTCAGGACCGGTCGGCTAGGTACCACCCGGACCAACGGGGCCCTGTCGGGGGTTGCGCCGGGGGGCCATGATGGTCTCCGAGTCCAGCACCGTCCGAGGCGAGCTGTCGGCTCCTCCGTCGACCCAGCCGAATCGGGGATCCCATGCGCCGTCGAGTCGCCGCCGTCACCCTGGCGCTCCTGCTGGCCATCTCGGCCGTCGGGCCTGCCGGTGCTGCCGATCCCTCGACGGATCCACTGGCCCCGACCGCAACCCCGACCGTCGAGCCGACTCCGATCCCGACCGCCGAGCCGCCGACTCCGATCCCGACCGCGACGCCGACCGCCGAGCCGACTCCGACCGCCGAGCCGCCGGCTCCGACCCCGGCCGGTCTGCCCACCGTCCCCACCGATGCCGACGGCCGGCCGATCCCCGATGGGCGTTACATCGTCATCCTCGACCCGAGCGCGAACATGGCCAGCGTGATCACCCGGCACCGCCAGCGCGATGGCATCCGCGCCGACCGCCGATTCGACCGTGCAGTGCGCGCGTTCACGGCCAGTCTCGATGGGGCGCAGCGCCGGGCCCTCCTTTCCGACCCGCAGGTTCTCGCGGTCGTGCCCGATGAGGTCATCGAGCTGACGGCCCAGACCACCCCGACCGGTGTCGCCCGGGTGGGCGCGCGCAAGTCGTCGGTCGCGTCGATCGACAACATCGACCAGCGGGTCGATGCCGACGTCGCCATCGTGGACACCGGCGTCGCCGTCCACCCCGACCTCAACGTCGTCGGCGGCGTGAACTGTGCGTCCAGCGATCGCGCGGCATGGGCGGACCAGAATGGCCACGGCACGCATGTCGCCGGCACCGTCGCCGCACTGGACAACGACTTCGGTGTTGTCGGCGTTGCCCCGGGCGCCCGTATCTGGGCGGTCCGTATCCTCAACGCCGATGGGTATGGCCTGCTCAGCTGGTATGTCTGTGGCCTCGACTGGATCCTGGCCCAGCGCGATCCGACAGATGCCAGCCGCCCGCTCATCGAATCGGTGAACATGAGCGTCGCCAAGACTGGCCGCGACGACCTTGATTGCGGCGTGACCAACAAGGACGTCCTGCACCAGGCAATCTGCCGACTGTCCGCCGCCGGCATCACCATAGTGGCCGCCGCCGCCAACGAAGGGACGAGTGCCTCCGGATTCATCCCGGCCGCCTATAACGAGGTCATCACCGTGTCCGCCCTCGCCGATACGGACGGCAAGGCCGGCGGCCTGGGCGGCGATCGATGCTACTCGTGGGGTACGTACGACGTGGACGATACGTTCGCCGATTTCAGCAACTACGGATCGGACGTGGACATCATCGCGCCAGGCAAGTGCATCTGGTCCACCAAGCCCAACGCGACCTACGGGTACTCCAGCGGCACTTCCATGGCCGCGCCGGCCGTCGCCGGGGCCGTCGCCCTCTACAAGGCCAGCCGCCCTGCTGCGACCCCATCCGAAGTCCGCGAGTCGCTGCGCTACCTTGGCAACCTGGATTGGACGACCAGCACGGACCCGGACGGGATCCACGAGCCCCTCCTTGATGTCTCGCGCATCGCGTACCTGGGTTCGTACGCCATCACCACGGACCCGGAACCCCTCCGTGTCTCGTCCGGCGGCCGCACCTTGACGATTCCGGTGACGGTGACTCGGGATGCCAGCTTCTTCGAGCGGGTCCGACTGAGCCTTCTCGATGTGCCGAGCGGCTGGACGGCGAGCCTGGGCACGCCGAGCCTGTTCGGCTGGGATGCGACCGGCGCATCGGTGACCGTCACCGTCCCGGCGACGGCCGATTCGGGCACCTACACGTTCAAGGTCGTTGGTCGCAACTGGGGTCGCACCAAGTCATCGACGATCACGATCGAAGTCGTCGGCGATATTCCCGAGGCTGCACCGCCCACGGCCGTGGCCGCCACAAAAGTGAGCATGGGCCTGCTGGTGA
>JANOIS010000158.1:0-1942 GCA_031407755.1 Chloroflexota bacterium
GTGAGGGATCGTCGGTCGCCGCGGACATATGCTGGGACGGTGACCGCGACGACGCTCGCGATCGGCCTGTGGCTGTTGGGTGGCGGCCGATGAGGCCGCTGGCGCGCCGCAGGTCATTTGGCTCGTGGTCGCGTAAGCACCCCATTTCTCTGTGCTGGATCAGGCCGGAGAGGGCCAGGTTCGCAGCAGGGCCGTGAAGCGCTCGGACCAGTGGCGGGCCTAGTCTAGGTGCCCGCTTACCCGAAGCAGCCGAGCATGGCAGGAGCAGACCTCTCACCCGCTGCCATCTGGGGTCTACAGTCGTCGAAGCGGTAGGTGGCCAGCGACGAAGCGTGTAATGTTGGGCGGCGCAACGGAACTGACGGAGGACGCATGGAACGAACCGGAGCGATGAAGGCGTTTGTCATCGCGTACCTCGTGGTGCTGGCCGTCCTGGCCCAGATCCTCCTCGGCGCGCTGGGGGTGCTCCCGCTCCTTCAGAAGCCGGGGGCGGGCGATCCAAGCGGGTTCGTCGTGCCGCTTGCGGTCTTCGGCGTTCTGATGCTCGTCATCATCTTCGCGGCAGCCAGGTGGCACCGAGCGCCGCGGACGCCGTGGTTCTGGCTCGTAGGGGCAATCCCCGGGATCCTATTCTTCCTTCCCGATATCCCCATCATCATTCAAGCGGCCACATCGCCAGAGTCAGTACTCGACGTCGTGTTGGTCATTGCGGTCACTGGCGGTTGTGTCGTGCTGCTGATCTCTGCCGTGATCTCCTTCCAGCAGGCACGACGCCTGGCACGATCCGCGGCGTCCTGACGCGATGGACGATGACCTGACCCTGGCTGTGGTCCGGCGGTTCAACGAGGCGGTCGCCCGGCAGGACGTCGACGAGATGATGGCGGCGATGACCGATGATTGCCTGTTCGACAACACCTCCCCCGCGCCGGACGGCGAAGCATTTCGCGGCCAGTCGGCCGTGCGCGGATTCTGGGAATCGTTCTTCCGCTCGTCGCCGGCGGCGCAGTTCACGACGGAAGAGGAGTTTGCGACTGGCGACCGAGCCATCGTCCTGTGGCGCTATGACTGGGTGTCGAACGACGGGTCGCCGGGGCACGTCCGAGGGGTCGACGCCTTCCGAATCCACGACGGGAAGATCGCCGAGAAACGCTCGTACGTGAAGGGCTGATAGGGCCCGCCGCTGGGCTGACGCCTTGGGCGGACCGCACCAGTCAACGGCAACCAGAGGCTAGACCTACCGCGTGCGACACGGCTCCCCTCGCCCAACACTGGCCCCGCAGGCCTAGCACCACAGGCGAATAGACTGCGGCGTCAGCTAGGGCCACGAGCGCCACGATGCGGGCGCCTCTTGCGGGTGTCGACACCGACCGGCCGCCCGGGCGACCGCGACCTCGAGCGAGCCGAGCATCAGATCGATCGGGGCGCAGGGTGGCGAGGCACTGGGTAAACGGTCCTTGACAGGGGACGCATCCCGTAACGCTGTCGGGACGTTGGGCTGCCACACTCCCAGGATGAGGGAACCAATGGGGCCTGTCGCGTTGAGCGGTCGGCGCAACATGAAGCGGCTCGTCGCAATCTCGGTCCTTGGCGTGATCATGCTGGTCGCCACGGTCGTCGTGGCGCTGGGTGTGCTCAGTGCACCAGGCGACGCGATCGAAAGCGACGTCCCGTTCATCGCGATCCTGTTCGCCGGGCTGTGGCTGTACTGGGGCCTTGGCACACTCATCGTCGTGCGAAGCGATGGGCACCTTGTTGGCTGGCTCTTCGCAGTGGCCGCCGCGTTGATGGCGACGATGTTCTCCTGCTTTGCGCTTGGCTTCGCGCTCTCGTCCAGCCAGCCGCCTCACCCGCTCAGCGCGTGGTTGAGCCTTGCCGGAAACCTGCTGTTCCCACCAGCCATCATCCTGATCCTGCCCGCAGTGGCCCTCACATTCCCCACGGG
>JANOIS010000159.1:0-6208 GCA_031407755.1 Chloroflexota bacterium
GGTCGGCGGTCGGCGGGCACGGCGGCCAGCAGTGCGGGCAGCTCCCGGGCGAACCGCTCCGGCGTCGGGGATGGCTCGCCCAACGGCCGGACCGGGAATCCGCCCCCCAGGTCGACAGTATCGAACGTGGCGATCGAACCGCGCCACAGCGCGGCCAGGGCGAGCGCCTTGCGGGCGGCATCGCGCCACGCGTCCACGGCACCCAGCTGCGACCCGACATGGAGGTGGATACCGCGCGGACGCAGTGGCCCGTCCGGTCCGCCACCGGCCGTGATGGCCGTTGCGATCTCCGTCTCGGTCATCCCGAACTTGGTGGCACCGCCGCCGACCGCGAGTCCGGCGAGGGTCTCCGGCGCGACAGCCGGATTGAGTCGGTAGAGGACATCGAGGGTCGGGGCGCCGGCTCTCCGGACGGCCGTGGCGAGGGCCTCGGCTTCCTCTGGTGACTCGATCGCCACCCAGCTCAGCGATTCACCAGCAGCGGCAGCCCGTGCGGCGGCGGTGAGATCAGCCGGGGTCTTGCCGACCCCTTCGAGGGTGATCCCCTCGTTCGGGATGCCGGCTCGGCGAGCCAGTGCCCACTCACCGCGCGAGACGACGTTGGCCCCAAAGCCATGGGCGGCGACGGCCGCGATCACGGCCGGGACGTCGTTGGCCTTGACCGAGAACTGACGGACGATGGGATCGGGGAACGCCTCGCACACGGCCGCGCACGCGTCGCCGAGCGCAGCGAGGTCGGTGACGAAGAGGGGCGTCCCGTATCGCCTCGCGGCGGCCCGAAGTGCGTCCGCTACCCGCCGTTCAGTCAGGGACGACCATCCGGATGACCGTCGAGATCAGGCTCAGGACCACCGCCCCGACGACCGCCGCGACCAGCGTGTCCGCGGTCAGCAGGTCCGGCGGGAAGTCACCGACGGTGAGTTTGAAGCCGACCAGGTCCGCGACGAACGCGGTCGCGAGCAGCAAGGCCCCGTTGATGACGAACCCGACGAGGCCCATGGTCATGAACGAGATCGGCAGGGCGAGGGTCTTGACGATCGGACCGACGAGGCCGTTGATAACGCCGAACAGCGCGGCGATGACGATCAGGCCGAGATACCCGCCCCCGTATCCGAACATGGTGGGCAGGAGCTGCACGAGGATGTAGAACGCTACGGCCGTGACGACCGTGCCGACGACGAAGCCCTTCACGATGCGTCCTCCAGGGTGAGCGATGGTTGGTCCCCACAAGCAGGATAGTCCCTCAGCGCAGCAGGAATCCAGTTTTCAGCGGATCGCGCGGGTCCAGGTGGAAGGTATGCTCGCCGGTCCGGAAGGCGGACCCCTCCACGTCAGTGACAACTGACGGCTGGCCGCCGACCGGGGTGGACTTCGCGACGACCCAGCCATCGAACGCAGAATCCACGATCGATCGATGACGCAGGTGTCCGCCGATCTCGATCTCGCCGCGTGCGTGGAGGAGCGCCAGCCGCGCCGATGTCCCGGAACCACACGGCGACCGATCGACTTCGCCGTCGGCGAAGACGGTCACGTTGCGCTGACCGACGTCGGCGCCCGCGGTATCGTCCAGCGGCTCCCAGAAGATCACGCCATAGATGCCGAGCAGATCGGGCCGGGCGGGGTGGACGACCTTGATGGCTCGGTCGAGCGCAGGCCGGAGTTCGCGCTGGAGGGCGATCAACGCGGGCAGGTCGCGGGGCTCGACGCGCAGGCCCGTTGTTCGCGCGTCCAGCGACCCATAAAACGCGCCACCGAACGCGATATCGAGACTGAGCGGTCCGCGCGTGGTGTCGATCGTGACGTCTCGAGCGAGCACGAACGACGGGACGTTGCGGAAGCGGACGGCTTCCACGCGACCTTCGGCATCGAGGCGGGCGGTACAGGCGAGCCGTCCGCTCGGCACATCCACCGTGACGGCCACGGAACGGGCGCCCGGCACGACCGAGATCCGCCCGGAATCGATCGCCCAGGTCACGATCGCGATCGTCCCGTGGCCGCAGGCCGTGGAGAAGCCCTCGTTGTGGAAGAACACGACCCCGAGGTTGGCGCCCTTGTCGTCGGGTGGCGTGACGAACGCCCCGTACATGTCGGCGTGTCCCCGCGGTTCGTTGACGAGCATGCGTCGCACATGATCGAGATGGGCCGCGGCCCACCGTCGGCGTTCCGGGACGGTGCGCCCCTCGGGCGTCGGGACCCCGCCGGTCACGATCCGGAACGGCTCGCCGCCGGTGTGGTAGTCGGTGGTTGTGATCGGTGGCTGAGCGGTCACGGCGATGACCGTGCCCGCGGCTCGAGCCGCGCCTTTACGTTCGGCCACTCCGAGGCGAGGACGCCGTAGAACGCAGAGTCGCGATTCGAGCCGTCCGGCATGATCGTGTGGTGGCGCAGAACGCCCTCGAACGTGGCACCGATCCCAAGCAGGGCTGTCCGCGACCGCTCGTTGCGGGAGTGGGTCTTGAATTCGACGCGTTCCGCCCCGAGGGTCTCGAAGGCGTGAGTCAGCTGCAGCCGCTTGGCCTCGCGGTTGGCCCCGGTCCGTTGCCACGCCGTCCCAACCCACGTCCAGCCGATCTCGAGGCGGCGGTGTTCGGGCGCGATGGTCATGTACCGGCTGCTGCCGATCGCCCGGCCGCTCTCGATATCGATGGTCGCGAACGGCACCTCCGTTGTAGCGGTGGCGTTCGTGAGGGCCTGGGTCAACCACGCCCGCAGGGTGGCATCGTCCATCGGCCCGGCGATCGTCCAGCGCCAGACCGCGTCGTCGAACGCGACCCGGGCGAGGTCCTCGAGATGAGCCTCCGCGAGCGGTTCCAGGCGGATCCGCCGGCCGGTGAGCGTCACGGGCATGACCCAAGTCTGTGGCATGCCCTGATGGTAGCGCCGGTCGGTGGGCCACCCGGCATGCCGGCCACCCCCCGGCCCGCGCCACCCCGCCCGCGCCTAGACTCCGCGGATGACCGATTTCGAGCGCCGCTTCGCGGCCTTCTTCGATGAGTACATCGAGCTTCAGCCGGTCGCGGCCACGGCCATCGGCGACCACCGCAACGACGGCGCCTGGCCGGATGGGTCGGATAAGGGTCGCGCCGCGCGGGTCGCCTTCGCAGAGCACTGGCTGGCCGAATTCGAGGCCCTCGACGGCGACGCGCTGTCCACGCACGACGCGATCGACCGCGACCTCGTGACGATGGATCTCGAGGCGAGCCGTTTCGCCGACATCGAACTGCGCGAGGAATCGTGGAACCCGCTCGAGTGGGTGTACCTGCTGGGCGAGGGCCTGTTCCCGTTGATCGTTCGCGCGTTTGCGCCGCTGGCCGAGCGACTGGCGAGCGTGGCGGCTCGTCTGGAGGGCATGCCCGAGCTGCTGGATGGCGCCCGCGAGGCGTTGGTCGGTCTGCCTGGCAAGCCTGTGGGACGGTTCCAGACGGAAACCGCGCTGGCCCAGCTACCCGGTATCACGGAGCTCATCGGCGACGCCCTGGCCGAGTCGGAGCGAGCGGCACCGGACGATCCCGCCGTGGCGGCCATCGGACCCCGTCTCGAGAAGGCCGCGGACGTCGCCAGGAAGGCCCTCGCCGCCTTCGAGACACACCTCCGGGATGTCGTCCTGCCCGCGAGCGAGGGCGATGCGCGCCTGGGCGCGGACCTGTTCGCCCGAAAGATGCGCCACACGATGCGCTCCGAGGCATTGACCCCGGAACGGATCCTGGCCGCCGCCGATCGTGAGTTCACGGCGGTCCGGGCCGAGATGGTCCGCCTCGCCCGCACGATGTGGCCGACGTGGCACGCAGACCAGCCGCTCCCCGATGACGACGCCCCCCTCGTGCGTGGCGTCCTCGACGCCATGGCCGCCGAGCATCCTGACGCCGCCGATCTGCTCGACTACTGCCGCGCGGAGAACGACCGGATCGAGACGTTCTGCCGCGAGCACGACCTGATCGGCCTCGTCGACGATCCGCTCGATATCCGCTGGACACCGGTCTTCCTGCGCGCGTTCGGCGGCGCCATGCTCATCTCGCCCGGGCCGCTGGACAAGGGCGAGCGATCGTTCTTCGCGATCTCCCCGATGCCCGACGAGTGGTCGCCTGAGCGGCGCGAGTCGTACCTGCGCGAGGACAACGACAGGATGCTTCGGCTGCTGACTATCCACGAGGCGGTACCCGGGCACTACCTCCAGGGCGTCTACGCGAACCGGTCAGCCTTGCTGCCCAGAGCCATCTTCTGGAGCGGCCTGTTCGCCGAGGGCTGGGCGGTCTACGTGACCCAGGTGATGATGGATGCAGGCTACGGAGCGGACGACCCGGCCCTCATGCTGACCCACTGGAAGTTCTACCTGCGCTCGATCACGAACGCCATCATCGATTCAAGGATCCAATGCGACGGCATGACCGAGGACGAGGCGGTCACCCTCATGGTCGAGGGCGGCTTCCAGGAGGAGGCCGAGGCCCGCGCGAAGTACAGTCGCGCCCGCCTGTCGTCGACCCAGCTATCGACGTATTTCGCGGGGTCGATGGAGATGTGGGACATCGAGCTCGAGGTCCGCCGGCGCGCCGCCGGCGACCCATCCATCGCCGCCCGAACCCTGCCCGGTGGCCTTGGCGAGACGCCGGGTTTCCGTTATCGAGCGCACCTTGAATCGGTCATCGGCCACGGCTCACCACCGACCTCGTTGCTGCGCCGGATCCTGCTCGGATGAACATCGAGCGCGACGTACTCGACCGGCTGGAGGCGCTTGGGCTGCCCTGGTACGTGACCGGATCGTGGGCATTGGCGGCCTACGCTGAACCGCGCATGACCCGCGACATCGATATCGTCCTTGGCGCGACGCGGCGTGACTACGAGTCCCTGGTGCGCCCGTCCTTCGAGGCCGACTTTCTGGTCAATGACCCGATCGACCTCGGTGGCCGCTGGACGGGCGGCCTTATCCATCGCATCGAACTTGTGCGGGTGGATCTGATGTTCGGCCGCACGGATCCCTGGTCCGTGACGGCGATGGCTCGGCGGCAGCGCCTGGACCACCCGACGATCGGCTCGATCTGGGTGATCGCCGTCGAGGACCTCGTCCTGGCCAAGCTGGAATGGTCGGAGGGCACGTCCGAACTCCAGCTCCGGGACGTGCGGTCCATCGTCCGGCTTGTCGACCACCTCGACTGGACGTACCTGGAGCGGTACGCTGCGGCCCTCGGGATTCGCGATCGACTGGAGGGCATCCGTGGCGGTTGATGTGGCGCAGGCGGTCTTTGACCAGCGCCTCCGGGAGGCCGGCCCAGACGCGCGGATGCGGGTCGGGGACCGGATGTACCGCGACGCCTTCCTGCTCGTCTGGGCCCAGGCGGACCGGGCCGGCCCGATGAGCGAGGTGGAACGCGCCCGTTTCCTGCTGCGGCGGCTCTACCCGGATCTTGAAGGGGAGCGGCTTGAGGCGATCATGGCTCGGCTGGAGGCCGAGTGGGCCGCCGGGACGTGGACCGGGTTCGTGCCGCCGGCGGCCAAGGGCCGGCGGCCATGAGTGCCTCCACGCGGTGATTCGCAGCCTTGGCGGCGGCCGTTAGTCGGTCGACCAGCGCGTTGTCCGGTGCGGTCCCCGTCTCGATGGCGTCGAGCCGAACGGCCCAGCGCAGCAGCGCGCCGAATCGGTCGCCATCGATCCAGTCCGTGCCCTCCCAGGTGGTCACGCCCATCGCGGTCCGGGTCGTGTCGCTGGCCAGCCAGCGCTCCAGGAGGCGACGATCACGCACGCGGCCGCGGCCGCCGATCGACGACGGACGAGGCAGGGCGAGCAGGACACCAACGCGATCGGCGATTGCCCACGCTGGCCCCTCGCCCAGCCCAGCCGACCGCAGACCCGCCGCGACGACCGGCCCGAGACGGAGCTCGTCGTACCAGGCCGCGCTGGTGGCCGCGACATCGGCGCCCGGCGCGAGCCCGCCCATCGGTGACAGGGCAAGCCACGCCAGGAGCGTGGCGCGACCGGCGAGGTCCAGCCCCTCATCCGTGACAGCTCCAGGGTAGGCCGCCGCGACATCCGCGCGGACACGCCCGGCTGTGACCGCCGGATCGCCCTCGACCCCGGTCGCGTCCGCGATCGCGGCGAGGACAGCGGCCAGTCGTCCCTCCAGGGCATCGAGATCCGCTTGCCCCGCCGTTCCTTCGAGGACCGCCGTCACGCCGCCCTCGGTGAACAGAGCCCGAAGCGGCGCATGGACCGGTT
>JANOIS010000172.1:0-37950 GCA_031407755.1 Chloroflexota bacterium
GCGTCCCGTGCATCGCGTGCGAATGGCCCGATCTGGTCCAGCGAGCTCGCGAACGCGACGATCCCGTATCTGCTGACCCGGCCGTACGTAGGCTTCATACCGACGATCCCGGTCAGGGCCGCCGGCTGGCGGATCGAGCCGCCCGTGTCAGTACCGATGCTCAGCGGCGCGTGGTAGGCCGCCACCGCCGCCGCCGATCCCCCGCTGCTGCCACCAGGCACCCGATCCAGCGCCCACGGGTTGGCCGTCGGCCCGAAGGCGCTGTGTTCCGTGGAGGAACCCATCGCGAACTCGTCCATGTTGGTCTTGCCCAGGATGACCGCGCCAACGTCGCGCAGCTTCTCGGTGATGTGGGCGTCATACGGCGAGCGGTAGCCCTCCAGGATCCGTGAGCCGGCCGTGCACTGGCCGCCGCGGACCGAGACGAGGTCCTTGAGCGCGATCGGCACCCCGAGGAGCGGGTGGAGGTCAGCGAGGGCCGCCGTCCCCTCCCCGCGTGCCGCCGCGAGCCGGGCGTCCGCGGCATCGGCCTCGGCGAGGGCGCGCTCGCGGTCGATGGTAAGCCAGGCGTGCAGGCCGCGGTCCTGGCGCTCGGCGAGATCAAGGTGGGCAACGGTCAGCTCATGCGAGGACAACTCGCCCGCGCGCAATCGAGCCGCCATCTCATGGGCGTGAAATCGCGTGACATCGTCCGCCACGGCGCCGGTCAGTCCCGCTCGCCGAGGATCGCGGGGACGACGATAAAGTCACCCTCGCGGGCGGGCGCGTTCGCCAGCACATCCTCGGGCGCGAAGGACGGGCGGACGACGTCCTCGCGCAGGATGTTCTCGAGCTCGATGGTCTGAGCGGTCGGGGCGATGTGGTCCGTGGGGACGGTGGCCAGGATCGCGTACTGGTCCAGGATGTGGTTCAGCTGACCTTCCAGCCGGCCCAGCTCCTCGTCCGAGAGTCCCAGGCGGGCGAGGTACGCGACATGCTCGACATCGGTGCGGGACAGGGTGGCCATCGGCTCGATGATAGCCCAGCACCGCCGGACACCGAGGTGACCAGCGGGTCATGGCGTCGGGACCAGCCGATCGACGACGAGGGTCGTCCGACACCAGAACACCGCCACCATCCGCAGGTTCGGCCGCTGATCGGACCCGGGCAACGTCGCATCACAGCTGAGCGCCGCCGAATCGTCGAAGTGCCCTTCGATCGACCACGCCGCGTCGTCGGCGCCGTCGCACGGCTGCGAAAACTGCAGCCGCGGGTCGAGTCGGGCCAGCACGACGGTGTCGCCATCCCGGATCGCCAACTGGTTGGTCGCGTTCGCAGCGAGCCAGCCGGGCTCCATGTCCCACCCAGGACGGCCCTCCAGCCCGCACTTGAGCTGGACGTCGGCGCGGAACCGGAGCGTCGTTGACCCATAGCAGCCGAGCCCCGCATCGCCAGCCCCGCCCGTCGTGAGGCGAGCCAGGTCGGCAACATCGAGCAACCCGGGCTCCGGGCAGTCCAGGATCCGCTTCGCGAGCCAGGGCGCGGCACCATGGTCGGATGCCGCCACCCAGCCGACGCGCGGTATGCCGTCGCCAGCGTCGACGCTCGGCACGATCACCTGGAACCATTCGTAGTCGGCCGTGACCACCGGCCCATCCAGCACCCACACCGGCGTGCCCTTGGCGAGGAGCTCGTGGCGCACGCTGGTCAATCCGGGGTCCGAGCGGACGCGGACGTTGCGGCTGACGGTGACGGCCGGTTCCCCCCGGATCGGATATGCCGGATCGACCCGGACGCCGGTGACCACAAAGCGGCTCCGGCACGACCAGCGCGCGGCGACCGGGGTCAACGGCTGGGCGCCCTGACCGACGGCGCCGGGACGGCACTCGCCAGCGGCAGGATGGTCGAAAGCGCCATCGATATCGACCATCCCGGACGACGGCAGGTCCTCCGCCGACACCGGACCGCCCGGCACCACGGCGAGCGACGGGCCACCGATCGACCCTGTGTCCGAGGTGACATCCAGCGCGGCGGTCCAACCGCCGCTGCCGGCCAGCCAGGTCGGTCCATCGACGCAGGCCACCAGGACATCCGGAGAACAGGGCATCGTCTCGCCGCCGGTGGTTACGAACGATCGCAACCGGAGCCGCTGATCCCCGAGGCAGGCGACCCGCTCCTGGGGCACCATCGCGATCACCACGGCCATGGTGATCGGACCGATCGGGCATGGGTCTTCCGTGGCACGCAGCCACGGACTCCCGTCGTGGTCCCCACGGGCGACCCATCCCAGCGGCCAGGTCGCGCCGACCGCTCCCGGACGCCAGGCCGTGACGAGGTACCACGCGTAGTCATTCGCAACGATCGGTCCATCGAGGATCAGCAGCCGATCGCCCACCTCGAGCAACGGCTCGAACTTGATCGAGTCATCCGCCACACGCGGTTCGGACCTTATCCGAAGCCGACCCGACACGACCGTCGCCAGCGTATCCGGCGGCAGTGGCGGGCCTGCACTGGCGGCGCCGGGCGGGCCTTCGCCTGGTCTGGGTGATCCCTGATCCGCCGGCACCGGCGACGCTTCCGTATCGACGTCTCCGAGCGCGGGCTCGGATTCCGAGGGCACGGTGTTCGCCGGCACGAGCGCCTGCCGATCGCGAAAGGCGCCGGCCCCGGCGGCGGCACCGATCAGCATCGCGAGCATCGCCGCGGCCGCCAGCAGGACTGGCCAGCGTCGTTCGGACGGCGGGACCAGGGCACTCCGGAGCACGCGTTCGCGGACGTGCGGCGACGCATCCCGAACCGGAAGCCGTGCCAGGAGACGATCGAGCGCCTCGTGACCCATGGCCATGTCGGCGCACTCCGCACAATCGGTCAGGCCGGCCTGCACACCAGCGCGTTCCTGCGGACTCAGCTCGAAGTCCAGGGCGGCGACGGCGAGACGCAGGGCTTCGTGGTCGTGGGTCATCCGTGCACCCCTTCCGCCACGAGGAAGGTACGTAACCGTTCTCGCGCGCGGAACATCAAGGTCCTGGTCGCCGTTTCCGTGCGCCCGATGGACATGGCGATCTCGCGACCCGAGAAACCATTGGCGGCCATGACGACGGCCGTCCGGGCCTCCGTGGTGAGGATCGCGAGCGCCGCGACGAGGGCCTCCCCGGTCTCGTGGCGGAGCATCTCGACCTCCGCCGCCACCTCATCGTCTGGCGGCGGCGCGCGCTCGACGAAGCGCCGCGCGACCACCCCGCGGCGGCCCCGACTCGTGACCAGATTCGCGCACACGCGAAACAGCCAGGCGGAAACGTTATCCGGCTCGCGCCCGGCGGCGTGCTCCTTGACCAGCCGCAGGAACGTCTCCTGCACAAGGTCGTTGGCCACATCCGGGTCGCGTGTCAGCGCATACGCGAAACCCGTCAGACGACGCTGATTCTCGTCGTACGCGGCCATGATGAAGTCCGCGCGCAGGTCCGCAGCGGTCGTGCGCGCGATCGGTCGGATCGTGGGTCGGCGCCCGCTGGATGCGGCGATCTCAACCTCCATGACAGGGTGACGCGGTACGACGCCGATTGTGGCAGGCACCCGTTTGGGCGGGGCGGGCCGGTAGCCTGGCCGGAACCCAGGTGTCGCCAAGTTGACAAGTATCGTGGCGCACCAAACGCGACGTCGGGACGTCTCCCTGCCACATGCCGCAACGAGGACCCCCGATGCGCACCGCACTCCGCTCGCTCGCCACGACGATCGTCACCGGTCTCGTCGTCGTCGCCTGCACGACCGCGGCGAGTCCGACCCCGGGTTCACTGCCGCCTTCGGCGCCGACGGCGCCATCGCCGATGGCCTCGTCATCTCCGGCTGCCACGCCTCCCTTGAGGACGCCGGCACCCGCGACGCCGGCACCCGCGGTCACACCCACCCGGGGCCGGATCGCGGCCGGATACTTGCACACGTGCGCACTGACAGACGGCGGAGCGGTGAGATGCTGGGGTTCCAACGGTGCCGGCCAACTCGGTGATGGCACAGCCGTCGACACGACCACACCGATCGACGTGGTTGGCCTCGGCAGCGGTGTCCAGGCGATCGCCGCCGGCGGCTTTCACGCCTGCGCACTGACGAGCGGCGGCGCGGTCAGATGCTGGGGTTCCAACGAGTACGGCCAGCTCGGCGACGGGACGACCACCGACAGGAGCGTCCCGGTCGACGTCTCCGGCCTGACCGGCGGGGTCAAGGCGATCTCCGTCGGCTGGAGCCACACCTGTGCCGTCACCAGCGTCGGCGGCGTGAAGTGCTGGGGCCACAATCTGTACGGTCGGCTCGGTGATGGGACGGCGACCGACCGTCCGACGCCGGTCGATGTCGCGGGCCTGAGGGACGTCAGCGCCATCGCCACGGGCACGCTGCACACCTGCGCGCTCACCAGCGATGGCCAGGTTTCCTGCTGGGGTTACGGGCAGTCGGTCGACGCCACGGGTTTCACGACGCACGAACCCGCCGACGTCCCGGACCTGGGCGGCCGCGTTGTCGAGATCGCGGCAAGCCTCGACCGCACCTGTGCCCGCCTGGCCGAGGGAGGCATCACCTGCTGGGGCCCGAACTTCAGCGCCCAGGCAGGGGCGCCCGCAATGGAACGGTTCGTAGCCATCGACGTCTCGCGCCTGACGGGTGGCGCCACGGCGCTCGCCGTCGGCGAGACGCACGCCTGTGCGCTCACGGGTCGTGGCGATGCCGCGTGCTGGGGGTCTGACCATCACGGCCAGCTTGGACAGGGAATCACGTCCGACCACGGCGTGGCGGTCCCGGTCGAGGTCGTGGGGATCGGAGGCGGGATCACCGGGATCGCGACCGGCGGCCGACATACCTGCGCGATCGCCGGCGACGACATCCGGTGCTGGGGATCCAATGACCACGGCCAACTCGGCGTCGCCATGCGGTGCAGCAGCACCAGTACCCCGGTCAGGGTCGCCCTCGATGGGTCGGCACCACCGCCCTCGGGCGCCGACCCGTCCGCGGCACCTACTGGCCGGATCGCCCATGCGACCGGTCCACGAGACATCGTCCTGCGCTACGACGTCGGTCCCGATATCGGGGTCAGCGAAATCGGCGGCGAGCAATTCAACCCGGGACCCGAGTTCACCCTGTACGGGAACGGAGCGATCATCTTCCGGAACGCCGCCACATCTGCGCCGACCATCGACGGCATGATCATCCGTGGCGTCCCGTTCACCATCACGCTGCTCACTGAGGATCAGGTCCAGCAGCTTCTCCGGTTCGCCATCGGTGATGGTGGGTTGGCCGATGCGTGCGAACGCTATGAGACCCAGGACACGGACGCAGGGCCGTCGCCCATCCTGACCATTCGCGCTGGCAGCCTGACCAAGCGCATCCATGTCGGTAGCGAGAGTCCACTTGGCCCGCTGCTGAGCCGGCTGGGTGCCTACCGTGCGGCAAGCGGTGTCCCGACGCGGCCCTGGGTGCCGGGTGGCTACTGGGGCAACCTGTTTGAGGCGGCACCGGCCATCGAGATCGGCCTGCTCCCCGACCCGCGCGACGTCGGGACGACCCCATGGCCGTGGCCGGACATCTCCCCGGCGGACTTCGCCGGTCACGATGAGGGTGGGTGGATCGGCGATCCGCGCCGGGTGATGTCAGCCGAGGAGGCGAGCGTCCTGGGGCTGTCCGACAGCGGCGGCGTGGTCCAGCGGACGTACCTCGTCGGACCGGACGGGGCGACGATCTACTCGTTCTCGATGTGGCCGATGTCACCGGACGAGCAGGGCTGACCCGCCGGCGGTACCCGGGGGCCTGACCCCACGACGCCAATGGTCTCGACATGGAGCAACGTTCCGACGATCGCGACCCTGCCGGCCTTCCGACCGGAAGCGTAGCGACCGTCGCCGTATGCCCAGAAGACGTCACCGTCGGCCGTCTGTTCGGCACGTTCGCGCAGCCCGGTCCCGTTGACCACCCCGCCGAGGTTGGACGCCCGCCAGCGCTCCCCGGAGATCCGCGATGGCCGGCTCCAGTCGATGCCACCGTCGGTCGAGAAGGTGAACGCACTCCCGACGGTCGCCCCCGCGTCGACGTCGTCGAGGGTGTGCATCGTCACCACCACATAGCCCGACCCCGCGACAAGGTTCGGGCGGATGCTTGACTGGCGCCGGCCAACGATCGCTCCTGCCGCGGGCAGGGCCACGAACGACCAGGACGCGCCCCCGTCATCGCTTCGACCGACGCGGATCATGCCGCGGGGCGCACCGTCGATCGACCGGCCATAGGCCCCCACCGCCAGGTACAGGCGGCCGGTCAGGGGATCGATATCGAAGCCGTGGAGCCACATCGGGTCCGGCCGGATGTTGCCGGCGGTGCCCGGTGCGCTGGCACCCATCGTCGTATACGGTGTCTCGATGACGGTCGTCGCGATCCGCGACGCCCGGACCTCGAAGGTCCCGCTGGCTTGATCGAAGTCGACCCGGGCAACGGCCACGCCGAGCCGGCCGACATTGTTCGGTCCTCCCTTGGCCAGGATCCGTGTCCGGTCCCAACGCTTGAGGTCCGCCTGGTACCACGAGGCATACAGGGCACCGTCCGGGGCCGGGCGGAGGCGGTATCCGATCCGCCACCAGTCGCGAAAGCCGCGCGGCCCGGGGGCCGGCGCGATCTCCGTCGATCGCCACGTCCGGCCGAAGTCCGCCGACGCGAGGAGCCGAAACCCCGGGCCGCGGGCCGCCTTGTCCAGCCAGTTGTAGCCGACGTAGACGGTGCCGAAGTTCGGGCTCGCGGGGTCCTTGTCGACGGCGATCTCGGGAAACCCACCGACCCATGGCGGCGTGCCGCGCTCGACCCGAACCTTCGACCAGGTGGCGCCTTCGTCGTCGCTGTGCGTCGTGGTCAGGCTGAACCGGCCGTCGCCGCAGCTTGGCACGGTCATGTTGACCCAGTACAGCCGGCTTGCGCCGGTTGGACCGGGTCCCCACGCGAGCGCCGCGTGGAGACTGACGCCGCGGCCGGAGCCTGCGGTCGGGCTGGACCGGGTCGGGCGCCACGTGACCCCGCCGTCATGCGAGATGCGGACCGTGGGGTTGAGGCGGCAGGCCGCGCCAAGCCCGCGGTGCTGGTAAACGACGGCGAGGCGGTCCGGGTCGGTCGGATGGGCCGCGACCACCGGTTCCCAGGCTCGGTCGTCGACCGACCTCGGGACGTGGCTCACGCGTGTTTCATGCACGACGGAGATCTCGACGGCGGCGGGCGGGACCGGGGCCATCCTCGGTCCGGCCGGAACCGGCGAGGGCGTCATCGGTGGTGGTGGCGAAAAGACTGATGGCATGGGCACGAGCGACGGGGACGGTGGACCGCTGAGGACCGGATCTGGCCCGGTGCTGGCCGCGGGCCTGGGAGTCGGCGCCGTCACCCGCCCGGCGGCAGCCGGCATGCTCACGAGCAGCGATCCGACCAACAGCGCGAGACCCGCCCGCTGGCGGCCGCTCCGTGGACTCATCGTGGATCGAGGTCCGGCAGCGCCTGCTCGAGGACGGGAGCAAGCGACGCGACGAAGGTCGCCGTCAGGTGGTGGTGGTCGCTGTAGACGAGCATCTTCCCGATGATCGGTGGGCACGGGTCGGTGGGGCACACGGCGCTCGTCAGGTCGATGATCGTCGCCCCGCTTAGTCGAGCGGCCTCGGTCTCACGGCGGAGGTGTCGCCACGTCAATGCCGCAGCTCGTGGGGTGGTGCAGCGCTCGATCGCGTCGCGGTGCTGGACGAGACAGGCCGGGACATCGACACCAGAACGCGGCGTGTCGACGATGATCGCCACGGTCGCGGGGATACGCTCGATCAGCCGCGCCATCGCCACACCCTGGCGCTCGGGCTCGTTGTCGCGGTCGGCCATCACCGGGAGCCAGCGGTTCGAGGCGATGACGACCAGATCCGGCTCGATCTCCCGGAGTCGATCGATCACCTGTTCCCGCCAGTCCTCACAGGAGCGGTACTCGCGCTGAAGATCCGGCGACCAGATCGGCAGGTCGACGAACACGCAGCTGTGCTTGGTCAGCGGAACGAGTCGCCAGCCACGCTGCTTCGCCAGCACCTCGAACGCCGGGAACCAGTGCGCGGCATGGGAGTCACCCACGAGCGCCACGGTGACGGTCCCCTGGGCATCCCCGTAGACGCAGGCCGGCGGCCTGGAACCCGCCAGGGAGAGCCCACACCCGTCGGCGACGAGCGGATCGACATCGGATCGCGCGTTGCCGAGCGTTGGCCTGAGCCCGCGCGGCACGGGACCCTCCGTCCGTGGGCTCGGCGGTGCGCTGGGCGCGACGGTCGGTGTCGGCGCGACGGTCGGAGCCGAGGTCGGGGGCAGGCTCGGATCGGTCGTCGATGCCACCGAGGCGGCAGGCGTCGATGTCGGCCGCGCCGATCGCGGCGGCCGCGGCATGACGCTCGGGGCCATCGCTGCCGGATCCTCCTCTCCATCGAATGCGGCGGCCGCCGCGATGTCGCGTTGGGCGACCGCGCCGAACACGGTCGAGCCGATCACGACGATCGTCACGGCCACGCCCGCCAAGGCGAACCCGCGCATCCGCCCTCGCTCACGGGGAACGAGGCGACCGCGACGGATCGGTTCCTCGACGATGCGCCACGTCAGCGCAGCCAGGCCGACCGCGAGCAGGACAAGACCGGCAGCCAGCACGAGATCTGGACCGATCTCGTCGGGATCCGTCACGCCGAGAGCCACCGGCCCGAGGACCAGGATCGGCCAGTGCCACAGATACAGCGAGTACGAGATGCGACCCAGCCAGCGCAGCGGAGCTCTTCCGAGCACGATCCGCCCGGGTGACCCGGCACCACCACCCGACGCAATGAGCGCCGTCGCAGCGAGGGTCGGCAGGAGCGCGATCATGCCCGGATAGGCCGTTGTCGGATCGATGATCACGAGGCTTGCCCCAAGCAGCCCGACGCCGGCCCAGCCGACGACGCTGGCGAGCGGCTGCGGCATCCGGCTCAACGACGGGGCCGCGAGCGCCAGCAGACCGCCCGCCGCGAGCTGCCAGGCGCGAGTCGGCAGCGAGTAGTAGGCCCACGGTCCGTTCGTGGCGGTGAGCGCGATGCACAGGACGATGGATCCGGCAAGGATGGCAGCCATGAGTCCGAACATGGCGAGGCGCGGCCTCCGGACCCGGGTCGCCAGCAGCAACATCGCCGGCCACAGCAGATAGAACTGCTCCTCCACCGCGAGCGACCAGTAGTGGAGGACCGGCGATGCCGTGACTGGTGCGAAATAGTCGATCCCCCCGAGGGCGAAACGAACATTGGCCACGGACAGGCTGGCGGCCAGGACGTCGTCGGCGACACGGGGTACGTCGAGCGGCGAAAGGACGAGCTGCGCGGCCAGCAGTGTGCTCGCCAGGACCACGATGGCCGCCGGGAGGATTCGTCGGGCACGGCGCGCGTAGAAGGGACGGAGGCCGATCCGTCCTGTGCGCTCAGCCTCGCCGGTGAGCAGGCCGGTGATCAGGAACCCGGAGAGGACGAAGAAGACGTCCACGCCCACGAACCCGGCCCCGGCGCCAGGTACACGCGCGTGGCACAGCAGGACGAGCAGGATCGCAACGCCGCGAAGCCCCTCGAGGTCCGGCCGGAACCGGCGGCCCTGGAGCGCCCGATCCGGGGCAGCCAGCATGTCAGGACCCGCTCCCTGGGTCCTGCACTGGCTGCCGGTCGGAGGGTGAAGCCGAATCACCGCCCGAGGACCGTCGTGGCGCGGCGGCGCAGGATGTCAAGCTCATCAGAATCCCCTTGTGACCGTGTCCAGCAAGGAGACGCCGAGGGCGATCGTTTGGTACGCCCGAGGGCCTGTCGGCGTACCGACACTCTGGCGCAATAGCCCTACGATCAACCCGTGAAGAATCCCGGGGCAGGGCCGCACGTTCGCGAGATGACGGTCGCCGACATCGAGCCGGCCGTCGGTGCGATCCTGGCCGACGACTGGGGCGACCGGCGCTCGTGGTTCGAGTTCGCGGTGGGACACCCGGGGTGCCGCGTGTTCGTGGCCGCTGACGGCGAAGGCGCGATCGTGGGCACGGGCGTGGCCACGATCAACGGGTCAACGGCGTGGATCGGGACGATCTGGGTCGCCCCCGGTAATCGCGGTCGCGGCCTCGGTCGGGCGTTGACGCAGGCACCGATCGACGCCGCGGAGTCAGCCGGCTGCCGGACCCTGGTCCTCGTCGCGACCGATCGTGGCCGCCCGCTGTATGAACGGATGGGGTTCGAGGTCCAGACCTGGTATCGAACGATGGAGGCGCCCGGACTCGCGATGGGCACGGAGGGATCGGGGCCGCGGATCCGCCCGTATCGCAACGACGACCTGCCGGCCATGAGCGACCTCGACCGGACGGCGACCGGGGAGGATCGGGGGCACCTCCTGGCGGCGCTCGCGTCGTCGACCGGGACCCAGGTCCTGGTCGGTGGGGGCGGCGATCCCCGTGCCTTCCTGATCCGTGCGCCGTGGGGCGGCGGGGCGACGATCGCGCCCGATCTCGATGCTGCCTTCACGCTGCTCAACGCTCGACGACGGTCCTACGACTCCACCCGCAAGGTTCGCTGCGGGATCCTCGTGGACAACGAAGCCGGCGCCGCGGCCCTGGAGGCCGACGGCTGGACCGAGGCCTGGCGTGCCCCACGCCTGGTGCGCGGCGAGCCGCTCGAATGGCACCCCGACCATATCTGGGGTCAGTTCAACCACGCCCTGGGCTGAGATCCCTATCTGGGCGACGTTTGTCGGCCCCACCGGCACCGGTCTCAGTCGCCTGCCAGGAGGCGCCGGAAACCGGCTTCGTCGAGGACGGGCACGCCAAGCGTCTGGGCCCTGGCGAGCTTCGAGCCCGCCGACTCGCCGGCCACCACGAAATCGGTCTTCTTCGACACGGATCCCCCGGGTTTGCCGCCGGCGGCCCGGATCGCCGCCTCCGCCTCTGGCCGCCCAAATCCCGCCAGGGTGCCGGTCACCACGACCGTCTTGCCGGTCAATGGCCCGGCCGCGACGGCCTCTCCTGGCGGTGGCACGACCGGGCGTTCCGGCACCACCCCGGCCTCGACCAGCTCGTGCAGTACCCCGCTGGTGGCCGGGTCCGCGAAGTAGCGCCCGATCGCCGCAGCCACGAGCGGCCCGATCCCCTCGACCTCGGTCAACGTCTCCGGGGCTTCGCGAGCGATCCGCTGCAGCTCGAGATCAACCGCCGCGAACCATGGATCCGGCACGGCATCGCCGGACGCCGGCGGGAAGGCACCGGGCTGGACTCGCGTCGCCAGCCAGCTGGCGAGATCGATGGCGGTCGATTCGCCGACCTGCGGGATACCGAGCCCATTGAGCACGCGCGCCAGCGGCCGACCGACCCGCGCCCGCTCGATCCGCCCATGCAGATTCTCGGCGCTCTTGCGGGCGAACCGCTCCAGGCCCTCGAGGTCCTCAACGGTGAGGCGGAAGAAGTCGGCACGCGACTTGACCAGCCCGCGTTCCAGCAGCTGCGACAGCACCGCCCAGCCGGCCCCCTCGATGTCCATCCCGCCGCGCCCCACGAAATGCCCGAACTCCTGTGACCGCCGCGCCGGGCAGGCGACGTTGGGGCAGTACACCCGGACCGCGCCCTCGTCCTGGACGACAGCCATTCCGCACACCGGGCAGGCGGAAGGCATGACGAACTCGCGCTCGGCACCCGTCCGCTTCTCCGTGATCGGCCGGACGACCTCCGGGATCACGTCGCCGGCCTTCTGGAGGATCACCCGGTCGCCGATCAGGATCCCCTTGCGCCGGATCTCGTCGAGGTTGTGGAGCGTCGCCCGCGCGACCGTGGAGCCCGCGACCTTGATCGGGGTCAGATGCGCGACCGGTGTCAGGGTGCCGGTCCGCCCGACGTACGGGACGATGTCCTCGAGCGTCGTCTCGACCTGCTCGGGCGGGAACTTGTAGGCGATCGCCCAGCGCGGCGCGCGGCTGACCATGCCCAGGCGCGCCTGCTGGTCGTATCGATCGACCTTGACCACGACGCCGTCCGTCTCGAACGGCAGGGCGTGACGCGCCTCGCGCCAGCGCTCGGTGAAATCGATGACGCCATCGATATCGAGCCCGGCCTCGTGATCGGGGTTGACCGGCAGGCCCAGCGCCGTCAGGCGGGCGAGCGCACCCGACTGCGAATCGATCGCGTCGTCGCCGTCCTCGATCAACTGGTAGGTCCAGGCCGACAGCAGGCGTGCGGCCGTCACCGCCGGATCCTTCTGGCGGAGCGACCCCGCCCCGGAGTTGCGCGGGTTGGCGTACAGCGGCTGACCGGCCTCTTCGCGCCCCGCGTTGATGCGCGCGAACTCCGCCCTGGGCATGAACACCTCGCCACGGGCATCGACGGCGGCCGGCTCAGCGAGGCGATCCGGGATGGCGGCGATGGTCCGCAGGTTGACGGTCACGTCCTCGCCGGTGGTGCCGTCGCCGCGGGTCGCGCCCTGCACGAATCGGCCGCGCTCGTAGCGCAGGGTGATGGCCAGCCCATCGATCTTGAGCTCGGCGACGTAGCGGAGGTCGGGGGCTGGTTCGGGGGCGGCCGGTAGACCCAGGCCCTTGCGAACGCGCGTATCGAACGCGCGCAGCTCATCATGGCTGAACGCATTGGACAGGCTGAGCATGGGCCGCCGGTGGCGGACCTCGGAGAAGACCTCGCCGGTCGGGGCGCCACCGACCCGCTGCGTGGGTGAATCAGACGTCGTCAGCTCGGGATGGGCAGTCTCCAGCGCGACGAGTTCACGGAACAACTGGTCGTACTCGGGGTCCGTAAGCTCGGGGGCGTCCTGCTCGTGGTAGAGGACATTGGCCCTGGTCACGGCCGCCGCCAGCCCTGCGTGTCGGTCGGTCGCCGCGGCGATATCGAGGGCACCGGCGGCCTCGACCAGTGAGGGGTCGACGGGCGGCAGCTGGACGGTCATGACCCCGAGAGTAGCGAGTGCCTCGGGGTCGTGCCAGACGTCGCGGCACAGGATGTCAAGCGGCGGCTTGCCGCCTCAGGTCGAGGATGGGCCTGTCGGTGTGCGCGAGGATCGTCGCGGAAAGGCGGGTCAGGAACCCGCCGGTCCGGGCTGCGATCTGGCATGACAGGTACAACACACCATTCGCGTCCCGGATCGTCGTCGGCCGGTCACAGATCTCGCAGAACGGCTCGTGGTCAAGGGCGTCTTCGATGATGCGTATCGCATCGTTTCTATCGAACATGGCGGGCGGCCTCAGCATGATGTTGGGATCAAGAGGGGTGATCGGCGGGCCGTGGCCTCGGCCGATCCGTCCCTACCCTACCCCACATCCTCATGTGAAGCCATTGCTGCCCGGTCAACGCCAGGTTGCGGCTCCGACACGACATGGGACCGGAGGACGTCATTCGGCGTCGGGGCGCCGAGCAGGGCGAGGGCGATCTCGAATTCCTCGCGCAGGATGGCCAACGCGCGCTCGACACCGGCCTGGCCGCCGGCTGCCAGCGCCCACAGCATGGGCCTGCCGATGAGGACCCCCTGGGCGCCAAGTGCGCGGGCGATGGCGATGTCCAGCCCGCGACGAACGCCACCATCTACCCAGATCTCGGTACGGCCGGCGACCGCGGTGACGACCTCCTCGAGGACGTCGATGGGGGCTGCGACGCGATCCAGCTGCCGCCCGCCGTGGTTGCTGACCACGATCGCATCCACCCCGTGATCGGCCGCCAGCGTCGCATCCTCGGCGGTCATGACGCCCTTCAGCACCATGGGCAGGGACGCCCAGCTCCTGATCGTGGCCAGGTCGTCCCACGACAGGCCGGTCAGGATCTGCTCGTCAAGGTGGGCAAAACCGTCGGCGTGGAAACCGTCGGCGTGGACCCCGGCAGCGTGGGTCGCCCCGGCCGAGTCTGCGAAGTTGCCGTGCGGCCCGCCAAGATCGAATCCCGAACGCCGGTCGCGCTCCCGATAGCCGAGCCGCGGGAGGTCCACGGTCAGGACGATGGCGCCGTAGCCTGCGGCCTCGGCACGCCGAACAAGATCGCGGGTGCGGCTCGGGTCCGCCTGGGTGTAGAGCTGGAACCAGCGGATCGCATCAGGAGCCGCGGCCGCGACCTCCTCGATGGATCGCGTGGACATCGTGGACAGGATGAACGGGATCCCGGCTGCCGCGGCGGCACGCGCCGTCGCCAGTTCGGCGTCGGGGTGCGCGAGCCCATGGGCTGCCATCGGCGCGATGGCCAGAGGCATCGTGGTGGGCTGGCCGAGCATCGTCGTAGAGGGATCGATCCGGCTGACATCCACGAGCACCCGTGGCCTGAGCCGGCGTCGCCGCCAGGCGGCCTCGTTGTCCGGGAGGGTGACCTCGTCCCACGAGCCGCCGGCGACGTAGTCGAACGCAGCCGGGTCCATCGCGAGCCGCGCCACAGGCTCGAAGTCGGCAAGGGAGACGGCGTCCGCGATCGGGTCATCCACGCATGGCAGAGTAATCGACGATCGACAGGTCATGAACGGCGCCAACCCAGCTCTGGCAGACTCGCGCCGTGACGGACCCCCGGCCTCGGGCGCTGCGAATCCTGTCGTTCATCCTGGCGGTAGCCTGCACCGGGTGCGGATCGATCACGGGCAGCCCGTTTCCGGGCACAACCTTCGAGCCTGGCGTCGAGCACCTCCCGGCGCCCGGTTACTTCTACATCGAGGGCGATCCAACAACAACCGATCGAGCACTGACCGTACATTTCTTCGGCAGCGACGGCAATGTCGCGAGCGTGAGAAAAGACTTCGCGATCGGGGATCGCGTGCGCTTCGATTGGGTGGCCCTTCCAGGGGACTACGGCCTGACCGCAAACGGGGTTCGCTGTGGAGGACGATTCACGACCGAAGCGGACCGGGAGACGGATGTCATCCTGCGGCTCAGGGAGGCCGATTGCCAGACGAGCATGGTGCGGATCCACGACCTCATCAACGCCGCGACCGAGGCGCTGTCCGCGCACATCTACGGGACGGCCCCGATGGGGGCGACCATCGATCTTGTCTCGCTCGACGAGCCACCGCGAAGCGACCCGCGGACGGCTACGGCCGACGAGTCTGGATGGTTCGTGATCGATTCGATGCGGGCGGGTCGATATCGTCTCGACCTGCGGGGTGACGGCGTCGGAGAGTCGAGCGTGACGGTCGACATCACGGAAGGCAGCAGCGAGCACGTTGACCTGGGGCCATCGTTGGTGGGCCGTGAACCATCGACCAGCTACCCTTCCGGGATGGATGAACGACTCCACGCCGCAGCGACTACGGGCGACCTCGCCGCGATCTCGGCGGCCCTCGCCGACGGGGTGGATCCGGATGCCCGCGATGCGACCGGGCGGACGCCGCTCATGGCCGCCACCCATGCGCGTCAGGCCGAGGCGTTTGGTGCGCTGCTGGCTGCTGGTGCCGACGTCGATCTCCAGGACGACCGACTCGACAACCCGTTCCTGTACGCCGGCGCGGAAGGCCTGCTGGACATCCTGCGGCTCGCCAACGAGGCCGGCGCGAACCCGACCATCACCAATCGATACGGCGGCGTCGCGGTCATCCCGGCGTCAGAACGAGGGCACGTCGAGGTCGTTCAGTACTTGCTGAGTGAGACGGCCGTGGACGTCAACCACGTCAACAACCTCGGCTGGACGGCACTGCTGGAAGCGATCCTGCTCTCAGACGGCGGCCCGCGGCACCAGGCGATCGTCGCACTGCTGATCGACCACGGCGCCGACGTGAACCTGGCCGATGGCGATGGGGTCCCGCCGCTGGCCCATGCCCGGGCGCGGGGACAGGCCGAGATCGTGGCCATCCTGGAAGCGGCCGGCGCGAGGCCCTGACCTGGTGCCAGCCGGGGGGCACGCGCCGGGCCTGCGACCGCGAGGGTGCCTCGCCCGGTGTTCACGCCACCCGTGATCGGTTGCATTGATCGATTCGAGGCTGCACACGAGGAGGTGCTGTCCCGGCGCGTCGTTTCGTGCGCCCAGCTCCTCGCGGCGCTGCCACTTGCGATCAACCACACCGATCATCGCGGGTCGGTTCGATGAGGGCCTGGCAAACGCGGGCGGGTCGGCGAGGGCGGGAATACGAGGGCCGGGCCGGTGCGGTTGCCGCCCGGCGTGGCGCCTCAGCCGATTATGTCGAGGTTGGCGAGGCTGCCGATCATCGTCTTGCGGCCCACGCCTGGGTCCTTGAACGCCACGGTGATCTCCTCATCGGTCCGGGTGAGCTTGGAGGTCACGACGATGCCGACGCCCCAGCGGCCGTGACGGACACGGTCACCGTCGCGGAACTGGCGTTCGCCCGGGATGATGGGCCGCGGCGGACGAATCGGGGTGGCGGCCTGGGCACCTCTACCCACACTCCCGGACGGCGCTCCGCCGTCGAAGGCCTCGCGTCGGGCTGCAAGGTCACGCGATGGCCGGAACGACTCGCCTGCCGGGGGCGCGCCGGGCTGGCCACTCCCCTGCCGGTACGCCGCCCCGCCGCCACGGGTCGGAGTGTTGAAACGGGTCGTCCGGCGCGCTCCGAAGACCAGATCCAGATCCAGATCCTGCTCCGGCTCGTCCAGGCCACCCAGCCGCGGCCCGACCATGAGCTCGGCCGGGATCTCGAGCAGGAACCGTGAGGGAACGGCGGCCTGGCCCATTCCCCAGGTCGCTCGGCGCCACGCGTGCGACAGGTACAGCCGGCGCTTCGCCCGTGTGATGCCGACATACGCGAGCCGCCGTTCCTCCTCCAGCTGCCGTTCGTCGTCCAGCGCCCGGCTGTGCGGGAACAGCCCTTCCTCGAGACCCGCGATGAACACGACCGGGAATTCGAGGCCCTTGGCGGCGTGAAGCGTGATGAGCGTCACCGCATCCGCATCGCCCCGGTACGAATCCTGGTCCGCCACGAGCGCCGTCTCCTCGAGCAATCGATCGAGCGCGTCCTCCGGATCGAGGTCGTCGTAGCGGGTCGTGACCTCGCGCAGCTCGAGCAGGTTCGCCCAACGTTCCTCGCCGTCCTCGGAGCCGTCGGCCAGCATCGCCCGGTAGCCGGATACCTCCAGCACGTCGTCCAGCAACTCGGGCAGGGCGAGCACGCCGACCCGCCCGCGCACACGCCGGACGAGCGCCGCGAACTCCGCGAGCGCAACCCGCGTTCGGGCGACGAGGGTCGGGATGTCGCCGCTGGCCGCGCGCTCGATGGCGGACCAGTAGGTGTGCGGTTCACCCGTCGCGGGATCGATGGCGGCTGCCGCCGCGCGCAGGACCTCGATCGACTTGTCCCCGATCGAGCGGGCTGGCACGTTGATGATCCGCTCGAAGCTGACGCTGTCCGTGTCCGAGCGCAGGATGCGCAGGTAGGCCAGCGCGTCCTTGACCTCGCGCCGGGCGTAGAACCGGGTCCCGCCGATGAGCTGGTAATGGATCCCGTAGCGCAGGAATGATTCCTCGATGGCGCGGGATTGGGCATTCATCCGGTACATGACCGCGATCTCTCGGGCGCGAAATCGGGTGTCCGCCTCCGCCTCGTCCGCCCGTCGCGTCAGGGCGGTACCGCGACCGCCGACCAGGCCCTCGACCTGGCGGGCGATCCACTCGGCCTCCTCGTCCTCGTTGTAGGCCTCGAAGCGCTGGATCTTCATGCCGCCGGCGTTCTCGGTCCAGAGCTTCTTGTCCTTGCGCGCGGTGTTGCGGGACACGACGGCATGTGCCGCGTCCAGGATCAGCTGGGTGGAGCGGTAGTTGCGCTCCAGCTTGACCACCGCGGCCGTCGGCCAGTCGCGCTCGAAATCGAGGATGTTGCGCAGGTCCGCGCCACGCCAGGAGTAGATCGATTGATCGTCGTCACCGACGACCGCGAGGTTGCCGTATTTCGTCGCGAGCGCCTTGATCCACAGGTACTGCGCGCGGTTGGTGTCCTGGTACTCGTCCACGTGCAGGTAGCGCCAGCGTTCCTGGTACTTCGCGAGGACCTCGGGGGCTTCCTGGAACAAGCGGACGGCTTCCAGCAACAAGTCGTCGAAATCGAGCGCCCGCGCGGTCCGCAGGCGTTCCTGGTATCTCGTGGCGAGGCGGGCGATCGTGCGTTCCCGGTGGCTGGCGGCGTGCTCGCTGAGAAACGCCGGGTCGAGCATCTCGTTCTTTGAGCGGCTGATCGCGCCGAGCACGGCACTCGGACGGAACTCGCCGGTCAGCGGCAGGTCCTGTTCGCGCAGGATCTGCTTCATGAGGGCCTGCTGGTCGTCCGTGTCGTAGATGACGAAACGCCGATCGACCCCGATGGCGGTGCCGTCCTGGCGCAGCACCCGCGCGTTGAGGGCATGGAACGTGCCGGCCTGGACCTCGCGCCCGCCCTCCCCGACGAGGCTGATGATCCGGTCGCGCAGCTCCGAGGCCGCCTTGTTGGTGAACGTCACGGCCAGGATCCGCCACGGCGCGACGCCCTGAACGCCGACGAGATAGGCGATGCGATGCGCGAGGACTCGGGTCTTCCCGGAACCGGCACCCGCGAGGATGAGCAGCGGGCCTTCTGTGGTGGTGACGGCTCGGGCCTGCTCGGGGTTGAGCGCCTTGACGATCTCGGCTGCGCGTTCCTGGCGCCGACGGGCGTTGGCCTCAGGGTCCGGCGGCGGCGCTGCTGGCGCCGTCGGGTCGCGTCCTGGCAGGGGGGCGTCGCTGAGCCATTCGGGCTCGTTCGGGATGGTCGCCTGCGGCGCGTCCGCGTCGTCCGCGTCGTCGACGAACATGGTTCCGGTGGTGGCGATGGCGTCGTCGAGCGTGGGGTCGCCGCGCCGGCGCCGGGAGGTCGGGCTCACCTCGGCATTCTAGAGCGGGGCGCGTGTCCGGCCCTCAACCGGCGGGTGCCACCTGGTCAGCGGGCGGGGCGGTGATGGACACGGCGTCGCCCCACTTTGAGAACACGAGGTCGATGTCGAGGTCGCCGGCGTCACCGAGGTCCGCCACCGCCGCCAGGCCGGCGAGACGCGTCGTGTCCTTCGTGACGCGAACGGTCAGGTCGACCGAGGCTCCAGCGAGGTCCGGGATCGGGATGGGAAGGTCCGACGGGAGGTCCAGGCCGCCGCCGAGGCTGGCGAGCTCTGCCGGCGTCAGCTTGATGGTGACCGTGTAGCAGGTGGAGCTCCCGCAGGGGATGTCGTCGCCCTTGACCGGATCGAGGCCTGGCTGGGCGAGCAGGTCCGTCAGGCCGTCGAGGATCGTGGTCGGGTCGGTGGAGGCGTCGGGCGCGCTCGGGTCGATCGGCTGGGTCTGGTAGAGCGGGCCGGTCAGCGTGGTCCGGAAGTACGTGGTGCCATCGAGGGCGATCAGTTCGCCGGTGAGGCCGATCAGCGCCGGCACCGAGAAGGTCGTCCGCGCGTCGCCGTTCTTGAGATCGATATCGGCCGAGGCCGACGTGCCGGTGAGCTCGATCGGCGTCCCGCCAGAGCCGAGAAGATCGATCGCGATCCGGCCATCGATGACCGCGTCGATGCGCACGCTCGATTGCTCAGCGGTCGATCTGACGGCCGCCGCGAGGATCTCCCTGGGATCGGTCAGGGTCGGAGCGGACTGGCCCTGGCAGGCGGCAAGGGCCAGGATCGCGGCGGCCACGGCGAAGGCCAACGGTCGAAGGTGCAGCATGGTGTGAAGCCTCCGCGTGTTGGCGGCAGCTGTCAAACGCCGGACGGGGCGCGCCGGCGCGCGACGTGATTCCGGATCAGCCCACCGGCGGCGCGCCGCTCGGCGGGGCGGACGAGGTCACCGACGGGCTCCACGTCGGCACCGGCGGGGGCGGCGCGACCGCGTCCAGCTGGATCTCGACACCACCGACCCAGCCGGCCACGAGGTTGTAGAGGGCGCAGGAGATGGCGGTGAACACCCAGGTCGCGACGCCGTAGAACACGATCACGACCAGCCCGAAGACGACCATGCCACCACCGACATCGAGCGACACGTTGCTGGCGCCGGTCGGGATGGCGCTCCCAACCGCCGCGAATAACAGCGCGAACGGGATAAGGAAAATGGTGATGACGACCATGTAGAGCACGGCCACGGTCGTCGCGGTCTTCAAGACTCCGAACCGTCTGATCCTGTACATGCGTCTACCTCCCTGATCCTGGCTCGTGCCGGGTATGCCCCGAGTATGCCGCAGCAGACCTGGCGGACGATGGACTCACCCGAGGTCGGTCGGCGCTCGCGGCCCGAGCCCCGGGCGGACGGCCCGCACCGGCCGGTCGGCGTGCCGCAGAGACGCAACGGCCCCCGGCGCCGAAGCGCCGGGGGCCGTCGTACGTGCTTGCGGGGATAGCTCGGACTAGAAGTCCATGCCTCCGCCGTCGTGACCGTGGCCACCGCCGCCGCCGGCTGCAGCCTTCTCCGGGATATCCGTGATCAGCGTTTCCGTGGTCAGGACCATGGCCGCGATGGAGGCCGCGTTCTGGAGGGCAGAGCGGGTCACCTTGGCGGCGTCCACGATGCCCTTCTTGAACAGGTCGCCGTACTCGCCGTTGAGGGCGTCGTAGCCGTGGCCGAGCTTGAGGCCCTTGACCTTCTCGACGACGACTTCGCCGGGGGCACCGGCGTTCTCGGCGATCTGACGGGCCGGAGCCTCAAGGGCCTTGCGCACGATGTCAACACCGACCTGGGCGTCGCCGCCGAGGTTGATCTTGTCGAGGCACGGGATGGCCTGCAGGAGGGTGGTCCCACCGCCGGCGACGAGGCCCTCTTCGACGGCCGCACGGGTCGTCGATAGCGCATCCTCGATGCGGTGCTTCTTCTCCTTGAGCTCGACCTCGGTGGCCGCCCCGACCTTGATCACGGCAACGCCACCCGACAGCTTGGCGAGACGCTCCTGGAGCTTCTCCTTGTCATAGTCGGAGGTCGTGTCCTCGATCTGGGCCTTGATCTGGCTCATGCGAGCCTTGATCAGGTCCTTCTTGCCATCGCCATCGATGATGGTCGTATCGTCCTTGGTCGAGACGACGCGGCGCGCCGAACCGAAGTCCTCGGGGGTGACGGAGTCGAGCTTGCGCCCGATCTCCTCGCTGATGACCGTGCCGCCGGTCAGGACGGCGATGTCACGCAGCATCTCCTTGCGCCGATCGCCGAAGCCCGGCGCCTTGACGGCAAGGACGGAGACAGTGCCACGGAGCTTGTTCACGACCAGGGTCGCGAGCGCCTCACCGTCGATGTCCTCGGCGATGATGACGGTCGGCTTGCCCTGCGCGACGGCCTTCTCGAGCGCCGGGAGCATGTCCTGGATGCTGGAGATCTTCTTGTCCGTGATCAGGATGAGGGGGTTCTCGATGACCGCCTCCATCCGATCCGGGTTGGTCACGAAGTACGCCGAGAGGTAGCCGCGGTCGAACTGCATGCCCTCGGTGTATTCCTTCTCGAGGCCCAGGCTCTGGCCCTCCTCGACGGTGATGACACCGTCCTTGCCGACCTTGTCCATCACCTCGGCGATGATCTCGCCGACCTCCGGATCCGCGGCGCTGATGGCGGCGACGGCCGCAATCTGCTCGCGAGTATCGACCGGGCGGGCCTGCTTCTTGATCTCGGCGACGACGGCCTCGACGGCGGCCTCGATGCCGCGCTTGACGACCATCGGGTTGGCCCCGGCGGTCACGACGCGCAGGCCCTCGGCGACCATCGCCTGGCCAAGCACGACCGCGGTCGTCGTGCCGTCACCGGCAACGTCGTCCGTCTTGGTCGCGACTTCCTTGAGCAGCTGGGCGCCCATGTTCTCGAACGGGTTCTCGAGCTCGATGTCGCGGGCGATGGTGACGCCGTCATTGGTGATCGTCGGCGAGCCGAACTTCTTGTCCAGCACGACGTTGCGGCCCTTGGGACCGATGGTCACGCGAACGGCGTCGGCCAGGTGATCGATGCCGCGCTTGAGGGAACGACGAGCGGTCTCGTCAAAGATGAGTTGCTTGGCCAAGAGTGGTTCCTCCAGGGAATTTTGTCGGGATCGAGAGCGAACTGACTGCCGGGTGGGCGTCAGTTCACGACGATGGCGAGGATGTCTTTCTGGCTGACGATCAGGTATTCGTCGCCATCGATCTTGAATTCGGTCCCGGCGTACTTCGCGTAGAGGACCTTGTCGCCGGCCTTGACGTCGATCGGCATGCGCTTGCCGTCGCTGTCCAGGCCACCCGGCCCGACGGCGATGACCTTGCCCTCCTGGGGCTTTTCCTTGGCGGTGTCCGGGAGGACGATGCCGCTCTTGGTCATCTCCTCGCGGGCGCTGGGCTCGATGACTACGCGATCACCAAGCGGACGGAGCTTGGACGCGGTCGCAGTGGCTTTGGCCAACGTGCAGTACCTCCTGTGACGGCCAGAGCCGACCGTCGGGCATCGGATCATCGGAGTGACGGACCGCAGCGGAACGGGCCGGGTCGTCATCCCTGTTGATTGGCGGCACATCTTCGCGAACCTCGCCCGACCGCTCCGCCGGCTGGTTGCCGGCCTCTCGTCAGGGGTTCCTCGATGTGTTGGCACTCTCTGTGTGAGAGTGCCAATGCACAGCCTACCGAACTTCCGGATGCCCTGTCAACCTGCCGCGTGGTCGATGATGACGGAGACGTTCCGACCGTCGGATGCCAGGGTCAGACAACCGCCGCCGTCGTAGCCGATATACCAGCTGACGACGCCCTCGAACATCTCCGAATTGACGACATTGCGGAGGGTGGAGGTGTCCGGCTGGAAGGACAGCTGCCCGTCATAGACCGGCTGGCCGACATCGTTGACGATCGACATCCCGGCGAACCGAATGAGCGCCACATGCTCGCCCTCGAGTTCGATCGGTTCGCCGCTGGCACCCTCGACAAAGGGCGGCTCCGCGCTGCCAAGCGTGCCCTCCGGGGCGCCGGCCGCGCCGGGCAGGGAGTCGTCGCCGAAGACGAAGGTGATCATGTCAGCGGTCGCGGTCGATGAGATCACGACGTCGACCAGGCGATCCGAGGGGAGTCGTCCGGTCTGCGAAGCGATCGGGCAGCCGGCGACGGCCGTCGGTGAGGGAGTGGGCGTCGGCGGAGCCGTGGGGGCCGTAAGCGCGGACTCGGCGGCTTGGCTCGGGGATACCGTCGCTCGGCTCGGGGCTGGCGTCGTCGTGGCAGGGCTGCAGGCGGCGGTCATGGCGGCCGCCAGGGCCACCGTGATCAGGATGGGGCGGCGCGGTCCATGGGTCACGCGATCCTCCGTCGGCTGCTGAACGTCCGGTCGTACGCGTCGACCAGTGTGGCACCCAGAGCGTCAGGAGTCGTGCCGCGCTGTTCCGCCACCCAGGCCGCGGTGATCCGGACGTACTCGGGTTCGTTGCGCGAACGAGGCGCCCCGGGCGGGGCCAGGAATGGGGAATCGGTCTCCACCAGGAGTCGATCCGCGGGGGTCATCGCCGCGACCTCGGCGGAGGCTTCCTCGCCGCGCCGAAACACGAGGCCAGAGAAGCTGATGGCGGCGCCAAGGTCAAGCATCTCGTGGGCGTAATCGAGCGGACCGGAGAAGGAGTGGATGACCACGGGCGGAGGCACCGGAGCGAAGGCCCTGACCTCCGCGAGGAGCTGGTCCTGGGCATCCCTCCGGTCGGCGGCGCTGCGGCAATGGAGGATGGCCGGCTTGCCGGTCTCGGCCGCCAGGCGCAGGTTCCGGCGCAGATTGGCGATTTGATCCGGGATGGGACTGAAGACGCGGTCGTAGTCGAGCCCGGTCTCGCCGATGGCCACCACCCGTTCGTCCCTGGCCCATCCCTCGATCTCGCCCCACGCGGCGTCGTCCACGTGTGCGGCATCGTGCGGGTGGACCCCGACGGCCGCATCAAGCCACGGGTAGCGCTCGACGAGATCGAGGGCGCGCCGGCTGGATTCGACGTTCCAGCCCGGTACGAGGATTCGCTCCACACCCGCCAGCCGGGCCGCCCCGAGGACAAGCTCGGCGTCGTCGGCAAAGCGATCCGCGTTGACGTGGCAGTGGGAATCGATCAGACGCATGGAGGCATGGTAGGCGTGGCCTACGACGGCACGAATGGTCCGAGCGTCGAGCGACCGGCGCGGTGGTTGGCCAGCCCCGGGCGGTGAAGGGGATGGTCGATCACCATGACACTCGTACTCATATTTCGCTCGGTCGGGCCGCCGCGCAGCAGCCCGGTCCCGGGGAATCCCCGATTCGTGACCGACTGGCAGCCGCGCATCCGGCCCTGCGCGGTCCGCGGTCTGCGAGCACGTGGTCATCCAGGGCCCGTCGACCCCCGGCAAATATGAGTACGGGTGTCATAGGCACGGGAGGCTCGTTCCGGGCGGGCCGAGACTCTGTCCGTCAGGTCGCCTCGGTTTCGACGTCGAGGCGCGGGAACAGTGGCTCGGGCGTGGTCACGCGCCCGGACTCCCCTGCCCTGGCGCCCCAGGCCAACGCGTCGAGGATCGGTGGGCCACCATTGCCGTCGGCCTCGTAATCGAACGTGTACCCGAGCTGCGTGAGCACCCGCGGCGCAACAGCGGGCATATACGGCGCGACCGCCAGGCCGACCAGCCGGCAAGCTTCCAGCAGGTCACCGAGCACGCCCCGGAGTCGGTCGCCGGCGCCTTCGTCCCCGGTCTTCCACGCCTTCGCGAGGTCCCACGGCCTCTCAGAGTCAACGAGGCGGTTGGCGTGCTCGACCACCGTCCACAGGGCCGCCAGGGCGTCGTGCAGCAGACATGCTTCGAGGCGCTCGCCGTAGAGTCGGATGGCCTGTGGAGCCATGAGGGCAAGGGCTCCGCCACCGGGTGCCGGCCGCTCCCCATCCAGGTACCGATTGGTCATCGATATTGTGCGGTTCACGAGGTTGCCGAAATCGTTCGCGAGATCGGCGTTGTAACGCCGCACGAACGAGTCCCACGACACCTCGGCGTCGCGATCGAAGGGCACCTCCCGAAGCACGACATAGCGCGCCCCGTCCTGCCCGAATGCGGCCACGAAATCATTCGGGTCCAGGAAGTTGCCGCGGCTCTTGCTCATCCGCTCGCCACCGGCGGCCAGCAGCCAGCCGTGGACCCAGACGTGCCGAGGCGCCTCCAGCCCGGCGCTCCACAGCATCGCCGGCCAGAAGATCGTGTGGAATCGGGCGATGTCCTTGCCGATGACGTGGAGGTCGGCGGGCCACCACCGCTCGAAGGCGTCCGGATCGTCCGGGAAACCGGCGCCCGTGATGTAGTTGATGAGCGCGTCGTACCAGACGTAGATGATGCCGGCCTCCGGATCCCACGAGCCATCTTCCAGCAGCGCCGACGAGCCGTCCTCGGCGATCGGGAACGGGATTCCCCAGCCGCCCGGCGTGCGCTCGCGCGAGATGGAGAAGTCCTCGAGCCCGCTGCGGATGAAGCCCAGCATCTCGTTGCGCCGATAGTCGGGCTGGACGAAGTCCGGGTGCTCCGCGTAATGCCGCTCCAGGCGCTCCTGGTAGGCGGACAGTCGGAAGAACCAGTTCTTCTCGGTCAGCCACTGGAGCGGAACCTCCGGGTGGTTAGGACAGATCGTGCCGCGTGCCGTCTCCTGGACATCGATCGCGCCGCGGAATCCCTCGTTGGGGCAGTACCAGCCCTCGTAGGTTCCGAGATAGATGTCGCCGTTGGCGTGGGCGCGGCGAACCATCTCCTGGGCGGCGCGGACGTGGTCGGCGTCGGTGGTCCGGATGAATCGATCCGGCGCGATCGCCAGGGCGTCCTCGGCTGCCTTGAAATAGCCGACCTTCTCGTCGACGAATGCACGCGCGCTGCGCCCTTCATCGACTGCCGCCTGGGCGATGTTGATCGAATGCTCATCCGTGCCGGTCAGAAAGCGCGTGTCGTCGCCCTTCATCCGGTGCCAGCGCGCGATGACGTCCGCACCGATGACCTCGTACAGGGTGTGCAGGCCGGGCTTGTTGTTGGCGTACGCGATGGCCGTGGTCAGGTAATACCGGGTCCGATCAGGCATGGGAGGGCGATGGTAGCAGCGGCCGCACGGGCGGGGTCCGCTATGGCGGTCCGTCGAGGGGCTGACGCCAGCGCAAGCCCGGGAAGCGGCTGAAAGCGCGATCCGCAGTGATGAACTCGGCTCCTGACTCGATGGCCAGGGCCGCATGGTATGCGTCAGCCACGAGATTGCCCCTGGCGCCCGCGGCAACGCATAGTCGACGAAAGGTGGGCCAATGCCGGTCGCCCGGAGCCACGGTGATCACGCTGGGCTGGGCTCGAAGGGTATCGACAGCGTCAAACGCTGTGGCGGCTGTGACGGACACGGAGAAGATCCGAGGATTGGTCACGAGCCGGACGAAACCGCTCAGGGCCAGCTCGGATATGCCGACAGGATCGCCGGACGCCAGTGCTCGCTGGAGCCAATCGCGATAGCGGAGGTGGTCCGCGGTGCCATCGTGAAGTGCATAGACGATCACGTTGACGTCGAGCAGGATCAGGCGGATGTCCCTTCCATCAGGTCCAGCAGGGCGGCGTTGTCGTCAAGGTCGACGCCGGGTTGCAGTCCGCCACCGGATATGGTCGCCAAGGGTGGCGGGACCGAGGTAGCGGCGGCAGTTCGCCGAGCCACGAATGTCCGGATCGCATCCTCGATCACCTCGGTCATGGTTCGACCCGACGTCGCCGCCATGGTCTTGACCTCGATCAGGAGCCGTTCATCGATGTTGACGGTGGTTCGCATGCATCAAAGCATCACCGTCCATCATCACGATGTCAAGGAGCGTCGGTCAATGGCGGAAGTGGCGGGTTCCGGTGATGAGCATCGTGGCGTTGGCCGCGTCCGCAGCTGCGATGGCCTCGGCGTCCCTCATGGAGCCGCCGGGTTGGACGACGGCCGTCACGCCGGCCTTCAGGCAGACCTCGACCGCGTCGGGGAACGGGAAGAACGCGTCGCTGGCGCACGAGGCGCCGACGGTCGAGGCGGCACCGAGCATCGCGTGGGCCTTGGCGACGGCCTGGCGAGCGGCGTCGACGCGCGATGTCTGGCCGCTCCCCATGCCGACCAGCCGACCGTCGCGGACGAGCACGATGGCGTTGGAGGTCACGCCACGGACCAGGCGCCAGGCGAGGTCGAGATCGAGTTGTTCAGGCTCGGTCGGGGCGCGACGGGTCGCACAGGTCCAGCTGATCGGCAGGTCCGTGGCGATGTCCGGTGATGTGACCAGGACGGCGCCACCGGCCGTGCGGATGGAACCGGTCGGTGCGGCGACCGCTGCCGGGATGGGTCCCTCGCTGTCGAGCGCCTCGTCGATGAGCACACGCAGATTCGGTTTGGTGGCGAGGATCTCGAGGGCGCCTGAGGTGAACGCGGGCGCGACGACGATCTCGAGGAAGATCGAGGTGAGCGCCTCGGCCATCGATCGATCGACCTCGCGCGTCAGCGCCACGACCCCGCCGAAGACACTGATCGGGTCAGCTTCCAGCGCCGCCGCCCAGGCCTCGGGGAGCGACCCGCGCTCCGCGGCGCCACACGGGTTGGTGTGTTTCACGATGACGACGCCCGGACCACGCAACGCCCGACCGAGCTGCGAGGCCGCCGCCGCGTCCAGCACGTTGTTGTACGACAGCGCCTTGCCCTGGATCGGCGCTCGCTCGACGCCGAAGAGCCCGTCGGCGAGGGTCGTGCCGGGTCGCCGGTAGCGGGCCGCCGGTTGGTGCGGGTTCTCCCCGTAGCGCAGCGTCTCGACCTTCTCGAGGGCGACGGTCAACGTCGGCGGATACGGGTCGAGGGGCGGGTCCAGCAGGCCGGCTTCAACGAACCGGGCAGGCAACTCGGCGGCGATCCGGGCGTCGTAGGCCGCGGTATGCGCGAACGCCTCGATCGCCAGCGCACGTCGGTATCGATCGTCCAGACCCGCTTCGGTATCGATGGCCGCGAGAATTGACCCGTAGCGCGCTGGCGAGGTGACGACGGCGACGTTGGCATGGTTCTTGGCGGCCGCCCGGACCATCGACGGACCACCGATGTCGATCTCCTCGATGAGTTCATCGATGGTGATACCGGGCCTCTCCAGCGCCGCGGAGAAGGGGTACAGGTTGACGACCACGATCTCGAACGGCGCGATCCCGGCACCCAGGAGTTGCTGCCGGTGGTCCTCCAGCCGTCGATCGGCGAGCAGGCCGGCGTGGACGCGCGGGTGCAGGGTCTTGACCCGCCCGTCGAGCATCTCCGGCGAGCCGGTCACGGCTGCCACGTCTGTCACGGGAAGGCCGGCATCACGTAAGGTGCGCGCGGTCCCGCCGGTCGATACCAGCTCGAACCCGCGAGCGACCAGACCGCGGCCCAAGTCGACGAGGCCGGCCTTGTCCGACTCGGACAGGAGCGCGCGGCGCGGGGTCGGGACACGCGCGTCGGCACGGGCCAGATCGATCGTCGTGTGACGCCCGTCGGCGTCGAGCGTGACGGCGCCGGCGAGCAGGAGCGCGACGGCCCGCGGCAGAAGTCGATGTTCGACGGCCCGGATCCGTTCGTGCAGAGCCGCCTCGTCATCGCCGGGCAGGACCGGGACCGCCTCCTGGGCGAGAATCGGACCGCCGTCAAGGGTCTCGTCGACGAGGTGCACAGTCACGCCGGTCAGCGCGACCCCGTGCGCGAGCGCGTCGTGCACGGCGTGGGCTCCCGGGAACGCGGGAACCAGGCTCGGATGCGTGTTGAGGATGCGGCCCGCGTGGGCCGCCAGCACCGCCGGCCCGACGATCCGCATGTACCCGGCGAGCACGACGACATCGGGCGCCGTGCCGGCCAGGGCCTCGGCAAGGGCCGAATCGTCGCCACCCGGAACGAGCGCGGTGTCGATCCCCTGCTCCACCGCCCAGTCGAGCGCTGGGCACTCTCGATCGGCGAACACGAGGACGATCTCGCCACCGAGCTCGCCCCGGGAAGCCGCGGCGTGGAGCGCGCGGAGATTGGAGCCCGCGCCGGACACCCCGACCGCGATCCGGCCACCGTAACCAGTCACGTGCCCGTCCCCGGTTCCGTCAATGCGAGCCTGTCACGCTGGAGATCGCGGGTTCGAATCCGGTCGGGTCCGCCATCTTCACCCGCATTTCCCTCCGCCCGCCCGCCCGCCCGGACGGGGCGTTCTTCTGTCCTGCGGTGGGTCGCATGGGGTCGCGGCGGCCGTTGGCCCCGCCCGGGCCACGTGCGTCGCTGTGTCGGCCCGACAGCGGCCGGCTGGTCGTGCACGGCTGTGCGGAATGTGTGGGTGGGGCCGACAGCTCCTTCGTCTTCGTGTGGTGTTCGAGGCAGAGGTCGGGCAGGACGTCGACTACGCGACGCTGAACGGGGCAGTACGGTGTCGTTGGCGGTTCCGGTCACGCGATCGACTCCAGGGCCCCTTCGATGTAACGCGCCCCGCCCACTGAGGTCGCCTCGACGACTTCGCCGACGACCGCGGCGACGACCCCGTGCTCCGCGAGCGCCGAGACCGCGACCGGGAACGCCACTGCCGGCAGGACGATGACCATCCCGAGGCCGCCGTTGAACGTCGCGCGCAGCTCGACGTCGTCGAGGCCACCCAGCGCCCCGAACAGGCGCATGACGGACGGCATCGCCCAGCGGTTCGGGTCCAGTCGGGCGGCGAGGCCATCCGGAAGGGCGCGGGGGACGTTGCCGGGCAGGCCGCCCCCGGTGATATGCGCGAGGCCGTGGATCTCGGTGGCGGCGATCGCGGCGAGCACCGCCCGGGCGTAGATCCGCGTCGGGGTCAGCAGCACCTCGCCGAGCGTGGCCATCGACTCATGCGGTGCGGCCGCGACGAGGTCGTCGACGACACCGTCCCCGAGCGAGCGCCGCAACCTGGCCTGGTACGGCTCGCCAAGGTCGAGGTCCCACTGCGAAACGAGCGAGCGCACGAGCGAATACCCGTTCGCGTGCAGCCCGGACGAGGCGAGCCCGAGGATCACATCGCCCGCCCGCACCGCCGAGCCATCGATGACCTTCGAGCGCTCGACGACCCCGATGCAGCACCCGGCGAGGTCGAACGCATCGGCGCCCATCAACCCGGGGTGCTCGGCGGTCTCCCCGCCGACCAGCGCGGCCCCGGCCTGGCGGCAACCGGCCGCAACGCTCCCCACCAGCTCCGCCACAGCAACGGGATCCAGCCGCCCGACGGCGAGGTAATCGAGGAAGGCGAGCGGCTCGGCGCCGGTGCACACGACGTCGTCGGCGCACATCGCGACGAGATCGATACCGATGGTGTCGAACCGACCGACCGCGGCGGCGATCGCGGTCTTGGTCCCGACCCCGTCCGTGGACGCGATCAACAGCGGTTCGCGGTAGCCAGGCGGGATGGCGAACGCGCCGCCGAACCCGCCGAGACCGCCGACGACTTCGGGTCGACGGGTCGATTCAACGTGGGCGCGCATCAGCTCGACCGCGTGCTCGCCGGCCGTGACACTCACGCCGGCCGCGGCGTACGCCGATCGTGATCGATCCGTCACGGCACGCCGACGGGTTCTTCCAGCATGAACTTGCGGCTCGCCGCGTCATACGGCACGGGCTCGGGGTAGTTGCCATCGAAGCACGCGAAACAAAACCGCTCGTACGGCAGGTCGAGCGCGGCGAGGACGCCGCGGATCGACAGATAGCCCAGTGAATCGGCCCCGATGAACTCCCGGATCTGGGGTTCCGTGTGGGTTGAAGCGATCAATTCGGTCTCGACGGACGTATCGATGCCGTAGAAGCACGGGTGGTAGATCGGTGGCGCGCTGATCCGGACGTGAACCTCGCGGGCGCCGGCCTTGCGCAGCAGCTCCACGATCCGCTTCGTCGTCGTGCCCCGAACGATGGAGTCATCGACCACGATCAGGCGCTTGCCGGCCACGACCTCGCGGAGCGGGTTGAGCTTGATGGTCACGCCTCGATGACGGAGCCCGGCGGACGGCTGGATAAAGGTCCGGCCGGCGTATCGATTGCGGTACATGCCTTCGCGGTACGGGAGGCCGCTGCCCTCCGCATAGCCAGCGGCGGCCGGGGCGCCGGTGTCCGGGACCGGCATCACGAGGTCGGCATCCACGGGGTGCTCCAGCGCGAGCTGCTCGCCCATCCGCCGGCGGACTTCGTACAGGTTGCGACCCTCCATGTACGAATCTGGCCGGGCGAAGTAGATGAGCTCGAACACGCATAGCTTCGGGTCGGCCTCGGCGTAGCGGACCGAGCGCGGGGCCTGGCCCGGCTCGAGGATGACGATCTCGCCGGGCTCCACGTCACGCACGTACTCGGCACCGACCATGTCCAGGCTGGCCGTCTCGGACGACAGACACCAGCCGGCGTCGGCATCCTCGAAGAGGCCGTCGTGTGGGCCGCCGGGCCGCCGGGCCGTGGCAGGCAGGCGACCCAGGACCAGGGGGCGAAACCCATGCGGGTCGCGCACACCGATGACCCGGTGTTGATCGAGGATCACGAGGCTGAACGCCCCGCGGACGCGAGGCAGGACCGCGATCAGGGCGGCGACCGTGTCGTCCGCGGGTTCGTCGGCCAGCAGCGCGGTCAGGAGCTCGGTGTCCGTGGACGCGGGGAGTCGTGCCCGGCCGCCCTTCAGCTGCCCCAGCAGCTCCCTGGTGTTGACAAGGTTGCCGTTGTGCCCGATGGCGATGGCCCGCCGGGGCCCCTGCCGGTAGGTGGGCTGGGCGTTCTCCCAGATGGTGGACCCGGTGGTCGAGTAGCGGCAGTGGGCGATGGCCAGGGTCCCGCGCAGGCTCGGCAGACGGCGCTCGTCGAGGACCGTGCTGATCATGCCGAGGTCCTTGTAGAGCATCAGCTGCTCACCGTCGCTGACCGCCACCCCGGCCGACTCCTGGCCGCGGTGCTGAAGGGCGAAGAGGCCCATCGTCGCGATCGCGGCAGCCTCGGTGGGCTCAGCTCCGGGGGTGACGACGCCGAATACGCCACACATCAGGCCTCGCCCTCCCAGCCGAGGGCGCGGCTCAGACCGTGATCCCAGGCCTGGCGCAGGTCCGCGAGGGGGACGTCCAGGTCGTCGGCGATACGGCCGCCACGCTCCTCGCTGTTACCGGCGGCTCCACCGGCGACGAGCGCGATGACCAGGCGATCACCACCGACGGAGCCGAGTTCCGCGACCGGCAGGCCGTGCTGCCTGGCCAGCAGGATGAGCGCCGGGGCGAACTGGGGCCGAGCGGTCACCACGATCCGCGACGGGCTCTCCCCGAACAGTTCCGAGGCGGGCGATGCAGCGGTCGCGACACGGACGGTGGCGCCCAAGTCGCCCCACATCGCGCTCTCGGCCAGGGCCACGGCGAGTCCCCCGCCGGAAACATCCTGCGCACTCGCCACGAGACCGCGCGCGATGGCCTCGCGAATGCAGGCCTGGAGCGCGGCCTCGCGCCCAAGGTCCAAAGCAGGCGGGCCATCCTCCGCGGCCGTGCCCGCGATCGCCGCGTAGGCCGAGCCGAACAGCCCGGGCGTGGCATCGCCGAGGACCACGATCGTGTCACCAGCCGCCGCGAAGGCGGGCCCCACGAGCAGCGCGATGTCGTCCACCAGCCCGACCACCCCGATCTCCGGCGTCGGGGCGATCGCCCCATCCGGCGACTCGTTGTACAAGGACACGTTGCCGCCGGTGACTGGCAGCCCGAGCGCCCGGCAGGCATCGCCCAGACCACGCACGCCCTCGGTCAGCTGCCAGAACGCCTCGGGCCGCGTGGGGTCGCCGTAGTTGAGACAGTTGGTGACGCCGAGTGGCCGCGCGCCAGTGATGCTCACGTTGCGGGTCGCCTCGGCGACGCTCAGGGCCGCGCCAAGGTACGGATCCAGCGTCCCGACCGCCTGGTTGCCGTCCGTCGTGGCGACTAGTGCCTTGGTCGTGCCGCGGACCCGGATGACGGGGGCGCCGCGACCCGGTCCGGCTACGGTGTCCGCTCCGACCGTCGAGTCGTACTGCTCAAAGACCGCGCGGCGGGACGACAGGTTGGCCGAGCCGAGCAACGCGAGAAGCACGGCACCAGGGTCCATGCCCCGTTCCGGGAGCCGGTCGCCCGGGACCGGCGGTGCTCCGGGCGTGGGTGCCGCCCGGCGATGGACCGGTGGCGCGGCGCCCCGCTCGTGCACGATGGCATCGCTGGTCAGGGCGGCGGCCGGCATCCGCGCGATCTCGCGTGCGCCAGCTCGCGGCCGCCCGTCGGCATCCAGACCACCCTCGATGATCGCGATATCCCCATCGGCCGTGACCCGGCCGATGATCGCGACCGGCAGACCCCACCGCCCGCAGACCTCGCGGACGGCCTCCCAGCGGTCGGGGCGGATCGCGGCGCACATCCGCTCCTGGCTCTCGGAGATCATGACCTCGAACGGCTCCATACCGGACTCGCGCCGAGGGATCGCGTCGAGGTCCACGAGGATGCCGGTCCCGGCGCGGTCCGCGGTCTCCGACGTTGCGCACGTGATGCCCCCGGCACCCAGGTCCTGCAGGCCCTCCACGAGACCGCGTTCGATGAGCTCCAGGCTCGCCTCGATCAGCAGCTTCTCGGCGAACGGATCGCCGACCTGGACACTCGGACGGCGCGACGGGTCATCGTCGGTGAAAGTCGCGCTGGCCAGCACGCTGGCCCCGCCGATGCCGTCGCGACCCGTCGTCGAGCCGAACAGGACGACGAGGTTGCCTGGACCCGGGGCCGCGGCCAGGGTCAGCAGGCGCTCCTCCATCAGCCCGATGGCCATGACGTTGACCAGCGGATTGCCGCGATAACTGGGATCGAAGACGAGCTCGCCACCGACGGTCGGCACGCCGACACAGTTGCCGTAGCCACCGACGCCCCGGACCACACCATCGACCAGGTGCCGTGTCCGCGCGTCGGCCGGATCGCCGAAGCGCAGCGCGTCCAGGATCGCGATCGGGCGTGCGCCCATCGTGAAGATGTCGCGCAGGATGCCGCCCACGCCGGTAGCAGCACCCTGGTACGGCTCTATCGCGGACGGATGGTTGTGCGATTCGATCTTGAACGCTACGGCGAGCCCATCACCGATCGAGACGACGCCGGCGTTCTCGCCGGGTCCCGCCACGACGCCTTCCCCGGCCGTCGGAAGCGTCGCGAGCAGCGGTTTCGAGCTCTTGTACGAGCAGTGCTCGCTCCACATGACGCTGAACATCGCCAGTTCCAGATCATTGGGGTCGCGGCCACCCAGCCGGTCGCGGATGGCGTCCAACTCGTCGTCCGTGACGCCGAGGCGCCGGTGGAGCGGCTCAGTGGGGCGTTCTGCGACAGTCATCGGGCGCCCACGACCTGCGGCGCGGGGCCTGCAGCGGCCCGCGCGGCGCTGTCCACGAGCGAGCGGATGATGCCGGCGCCGTCCTCGGATCCCAGGATCGCCTCGGCGGCGCGCTCCGGGTGCGGCATCAGTCCCGCGACATTGCCCCCCGCGTTCATGACGCCCGCGATGGCCCGGACGGAGCCATTGGGATTGGCCCGGCGGTCGTCCTCGGCAGCGCGCGCGCCCGCGCCGTCCACGTAGCGGAACAGGACCTGGCCGTCGGCCTCCAGCGCGTCGAGGGCCGCGTCCTCACCGAAGTAGCAGCCCTCGCCGTGGGCGACCGGCATCCGGAGCGGCCGGCCTGCGGCTGCCAGCGCATGGGTGAACGGCGTGTCCAGCCGATCCGCGGCGATGAGCACATCCCGCCCGAGAAACCGCAAGCTTCGATTTCGAAGCAATGCGCCGGGCACGAGCCCCGCCTCCGCCAGGACCTGGAACCCGTTGCAGATGCCCAGCACCAGCCCCCCGTCGGCGGCGAACGCGCTGACCGCCCGCATGACCGGCGAGTACCGGGCGATGACCCCGGCGCGCAGGTAATCGCCGAAGGCGAATCCCCCCGGCAGCACGACCGCGGCGACCCCATCCAGCGAGCCCGCTTCGTGCCACAACTCGACGGGCTCCGCACCCGCCATCCGCAGCGCGTGGACCGTGTCACGATCGCAATTGCTGCCCGGAAAGACGACGACCCCGATGCGTACCGTCATCGGCCGGACTCCCCGACCGTCGACGACGCGGCCGCGAACGATTCGATGGCGTACGCCTCGATCAGCGGGTTCGCCAGCAGCTCCGAGGCGAGACGCTCGACGACAGCGCGCGCGGCGGCCTCGTCGGCGGCATCCACGGTCAACTCCACGCGCCGGCCCACGCGGACCGCGCTGACGCCCTCGATCCCGAGATGGCCGAGGCTGCCCTCCACCGCGCGACCCTGTGGATCGAGGATGCCGGGTTTCGGGGTGACGTTGACGGCGAATCGATGGGTGCTCATCGGGCGATCACGTCGTCGGCGAGATATCGGTCGAAGCTGGCGCCCGTGATGCGCTCGAACGCCTCCACGTAGCGGGCGCGCGTTCCCACAACGACATCATCCGGCAGCGCCGGACCCGGAGCCGTCTTGTCCCAGTCCAGGCGCTCCAGGTAGTCGCGTACGAACTGCTTGTCGAAACTGGCCTGCGCTCGACCGGGCTCGTACGTCGCCGCGTCCCAGAACCGTGATGAATCGGGCGTCAACGCCTCGTCGATGAGGATGAGCTGGTCCTCCGCCCGGCGCCCATGCCCACCACCGGCGGGCCGATGGCCGCTGGACCATCGACGGCCCTGGTCGACCGGCTCGGCCGGCGGACCCGCATCGTCATCGTCCGTCGTCCACGCCCGGCCCAACCCGAACTCGAATTTGGTGTCGGCCAGCAGAATCCCGGCCCGTGCCGCGACCGCCGACGCGTAGCGATAGAGCGCGATCGCCCTGGTGCGGATCGCCTCGGCGACGGGCCCGGCCCGATCCGGGGCCACGATCCAACGTCGTCCGATGTGCTCGATCATCGCGTCGAAATCGATGTTCTCATCGTGCTCCCCGGCGTCGGCCTTGGTCGCCGGCGTGAAGATCGGCTCGGGCAATCGGTCGCTCTCGTGAAGGCCGGGCGGCAGCGCCACGCCGCACACGGACCCGCCGGCCTGGTACTCTCGCCAGGCGGAGCCTGCCAGGTAGCCGCGCACGACGGCCTCCACCGGCACCACATCGGCCGGCTCGCAGATCATCGCCCGGCCGCGCCAGTCACCGGACGCCTCGATGAGGGCGACATCCGTGTCCAGCAGGTGGTTCGGGACGATCGCGGCTGTCTCCGCGAACCAGAAACGCGACAGGGCGGTCAGGATCAGGCCCTTGTCCGGGACCTCCGTCGGGAGCACCACATCAAACGCGCTCATCCGGTCGGAGGCGACGAGGACGAGACGGCCGTCCGGCAATTCGTAGAGGTCGCGGACCTTGCCCGAGCGCACGAAATGGTCAGCCGTCAGCACGAACACCCTCCCCGCTCGGGTTCGACGCCGCCGGTACCAACCGGTCCAGCCGCGCGATCACCTCGTGGACATGGCGCAGGAACGTCGCCTCATCGAAGCACGCGTCAAGGTCGGTGAGTGACAGCCTCTGGGCAACGGCCGGATCAACAGCCAGCAGTTCGCGCAGCGGGGCGCGCTCGTCCGCGGCGCGCAGGGCGGCCCGTTGCACGATCGCGTAGGCCTCTTCCCGCCCGATCCCGGCCTTCTCGACGAGCGCGACCAGCACCCGGCTCGATGCGTGCAGGCCAAGGCCTCGGGTGATGTTCTCGCGCATCCGCTCCGAGCGGACGATGAGGCCATCGATCAGGCCGGCGGTCCGGACGAGCATGTAATCGAGCAGGATCGTCGCATCCGGCAGGATGACCCGTTCCGCCGAACTGTGGCTGATGTCCCGCTCGTGCCACAGCGGCTGGTTCTCGAGGGCCGTGTGGGCGTAGCCGCGCAGCAACCGGGCGAGCCCCGCGATGCGCTCCGAGACGATCGGGTTGCGCTTGTGGGGCATCGCCGAGGACCCTTTCTGGCCGGTCCGGAACGGCTCCTGGAGTTCGCCGATCTCGGTGTGCTGGAGGTTGCGGATCTCGGTCGCGATGCGCTCCAGCGTCCCGCCCAGGATGGCGATCGAGGTGAGCAGCGCCGCATGCCGATCGCGCTGGACGATCTGGGTGCTGACCGGGTCCGCGTGCAGGCCGAGGTCAGCGAGAACCTCCGCCTCGATGTCCGGGCCGAGATGGCTGTACGTGCCGACCGGCCCCGAGACCTTGCCCGTCCCGATTTCATCCACGGCCACCGCCAGACGCGTCCGGCCACGATCGACTTCGAAGGCCCAGCCCGCGAACTTGAGACCCATCGTCGTCGGTTCGGCGTGCACCGAGTGGGTCCGACCCATCATCGTCGTGTCGGCTTCCGCCCGGGCACGGGTGACGAGCGCGGCGATGAGCCGATCCGCTCCGCCAAGGAGCCGCTGCCCGGCGGCGCGTAGCTGCAGTGCGAGCCCGGTGTCCACGACATCGCTGCTGGTCAGTCCCAGATGCAGGTAGCGACCCTCCGGGCCGACCGATTCGGCGACCTGCGAGACGAACGCGATGATGTCGTGATCCGTCGTCCGCTCGATCTCGGTGATTCGCTGGACATCCACCCTTGCGCGGGTCTCGAGGGCCGCCAGTGCCGCCGCCGGGACCTGGCCGCGCTTCGCCTGCGCACGAGCGACCGCAAGTTCCACGCGGAGCATCGACTCGAATCGGGCCGTCTCCGTCCAGATCGCGCCCATCTCGGCCAGGGTGTAGCGACCGATCATCTGGCGGCCCCTGCGACGAGCACATCGGCGCCGATGTCGTGGCGGCGCTGGCTGCCATCGAAATCGATCGCCCGGGCGGCGGATCCTGCCTGGTCGCGGGCGGCCGCAAGGTCCGGGCCACGGCCGACGACGGTCAGAACCCGCCCGCCCGACGTCCGGTAGCCGCCAGCCTCGTCGACGGTCGTTCCGGCATGGAACATTAGGGCGCCGGCGTCCGCAGCGCGATCCAGGCCGGTGATCCGGTCGTCTGGCCGAGGCGCATCGGGGTAGCCAGCCGCCGCCAGCACGATCCCGACGGCCGCCCCGGGCAGGGTCGCGATGCGTCGTCCATCGGGGCTCGGGGATGGCGCTGTGTCCGGGAGCCGGC